>NZ_JBGLYM010000120.1:0-279 GCF_047303955.1 Pseudomonas sp. Pseusp88
CGGCGGGTAACTGGATCTGTACCCAGAAACCTGACGAGGCTCTCGGGTTGCGGTGACCGGAGTACTGCACGGCCCTGGCCACCACACTGGGGCGTTGCAGGGTTCCTGGTAGAGACAAGATTAGTCCGTACTCATTGGCACGTTTACCTTGGCCCTGATAAAGGGAACGTCTGGTAGTAAATACGGCCGGATGATTTCTGCGACTCGGTCTTTTTGTTTTCGTTTGCAGAAAACATTAAGACTCCAGTTGGTTTTATAATTATTCCCCTTCATGGTTAT
>NZ_JBGLYM010000121.1:0-274 GCF_047303955.1 Pseudomonas sp. Pseusp88
AAATGTGCGCCAGCTTGCGGAGCCTGTCTTCAGAGAATCGCGTCTTAATCCATGAACGCCGGGTCTCATTATACTCATAACTCTTATCGTCCAATGATGCAATCAAAGTAACGCCCTCAACATTGGCGATCAAGATTCTGGGTTATCCGTCTATGGTTCGCCATTCCATTCGTCGCTCCTTCTGATTCTGCCTAAACTTTGTCCTAAACTCTGTTTTCAACTCAGAGGAAATACTATGTCAAGCCTCCCTCGTGATCCGACCGCCGCTGTGATT
>NZ_JBGLYM010000122.1:0-273 GCF_047303955.1 Pseudomonas sp. Pseusp88
GTGCTGCCGATCAGGCGCCCGTTGTGGTCTAAAAATTCGCCATAAAAGGTCTTCGGCACCGACTCCCGTGACGGCAGGTCCTCCAGGCCGAACAGGTAGTAATTCTGGGTCACCTGACTGCGGCGCATGAAATAGGCGGCACCGAAGGTGTTTGGCAGCAGGCTGCGCAGTTGCTCGATGCCTTTGGCGTGCAGTCTCACGCTGATCGGGCGGGCACCGGCGCCCAGACGGGCTTTGGTTTGCGTCAGGCGATCCTCTGCTTTGGCGTAACGG
>NZ_JBGLYM010000123.1:0-271 GCF_047303955.1 Pseudomonas sp. Pseusp88
AGAACAAAACCACAGAACAAGAAGAACCCGAAATTTTCAAAAAAGAAATCTCTGCTACCCAGCTACAAGTTGCTGTCAATTATAAAACACACACATACAACGATAAACACAGAAATCCAATAAAAAGCCATCACAAAATAAAAAAAAAACAATGAGCAGTACATCTAATACAACGAATTGATCTGAATCTAAAAAAAATATACGATCAAAATAGAAACTCAGAAATATACAAATCACACATAAAAATAAAAAAAAAAAATGGGGGGGGGGG
>NZ_JBGLYM010000124.1:0-268 GCF_047303955.1 Pseudomonas sp. Pseusp88
TTTTTCACCAGGCCATAAGCTATAGCCCTATTCAGGAAGATACGGTAGGTTTATATCCCAACGCGTTTAAGAACGGACAATACACCTGGGGCAACTCGGCAAACAGCCCTATAGCTAAATTGGAGAACAAGGTAGGGCAAACCAAAAAATACCGCACACTGGGCAGCATATTTGCCGAATACGAAATTATAAAAGGGTTAACACTAAGAAGCTCACTGAACCTGGATAATGTTGACAATGCCACTAATAGCTACACACCGTATATCAT
>NZ_JBGLYM010000125.1:0-267 GCF_047303955.1 Pseudomonas sp. Pseusp88
CCGGTAGAACGTATTCCGAAGACCTACAAAGAAGGATTGTTCCTTGTTATTGAGTCCGAGCATATAAAAACCGTCTGCTGCAATGTCATGAGTGGCGGAACTGAATGCCAGCAGCCAGAAAAAAGCCAGGGTGAATTGTACGTAGTGTGTTGTCGGGATGAAAAAGGCAATACCGGCAAATCCGGCTGAGATAAATCCTTGCATGGTAATAATCCAGGCTCGTTTCGTTTTAATCAGATCAACGAACGGGCTCCATAAGGGCTTGAT
>NZ_JBGLYM010000126.1:0-265 GCF_047303955.1 Pseudomonas sp. Pseusp88
GTCAGGCGATCCTCTGCTTTGGCGTAACGGGCCTGGCTGGCCTTGCTGTCGCTCGCCGCCTCGGCAAGCTTTTCACGGGAGGCGTCGACGGCCGCCACGGCGGTGTTCACCGCGCCTTGCAGGGTGTCGTAGATGCTCATCAGAGCACTGCTGAGGTTCTTGCCGCTGACCGTCAGAAAGTTGTTGAAGCTGCCGCCTGCCGACAGGTTGGCCACGATCACCGCGTCCAGGGTGGTTTGCTGGTCCGGGGCGGGGGCGTTCCTGT
>NZ_JBGLYM010000127.1:0-260 GCF_047303955.1 Pseudomonas sp. Pseusp88
TCCCTGTTCATTTTGTCACGAGTGCCCTTGACCAGGTGATTGTCGGCCGTGTGTACCACCACTTTTTGCTCTGCCGGATGGTCCTTGCCGATGACCTGGACGATCAACTTGCCGGCTTCGCAGGCCGGTCCGTCACTCAGACTGCCAACGATTCTGCTCATGTCAGAGGCTCCTTGCCCTGAGGGTTATGTGTGAGGTTGCGGCGCTCGCTGACCAGTTCCAGGTCGAAGCGATAGGGTTGGTTAGTGCCTTCGGTGTCG
>NZ_JBGLYM010000128.1:0-260 GCF_047303955.1 Pseudomonas sp. Pseusp88
GTCAGGGAGTCTTCCAGCGACAGTTCGCAGTTTTCCAGACGCTCTACCAGCGTTTGCAGGTCTGCGAGTGACTTTTCGAAATCCAGTGCAGCTTTCTTGCGGGCCATGGCGGACTTTCCGGTAGAGGTTAAACCGGCGCGACACTAGCAGAGCTTGGGCTTTGGGGCAAATTACACAGGGCCTGCATCCGGACCTCAGGAGCTGCCTATGGCTGCTATAGCGCAATATCGGACATCGTCATTCGCAGCCTTCGGCAGCTC
>NZ_JBGLYM010000129.1:0-259 GCF_047303955.1 Pseudomonas sp. Pseusp88
ATCGTCGGTGTGAGGTCGTGACCACCAGCTCCAGAGGCATGCCGGCGTCGATCCGAAAAAAACTGTCCGACGCCCCCGAGGCGCAGCGCCTTTACCCCGATGCGCTGGAGCTCTATGTCGACACACCCTTCGCATGGGCCACGCCACAAACCGGGGCGACAATCGAGTCCCACACATTTGAATGGGCCGTTCGTGCGCAATTCATCCTGAGCACCCAATCGCAAACCCTTTACTTCCCGGCGCCCGCCGTAAAAGACCC
>NZ_JBGLYM010000012.1:0-153041 GCF_047303955.1 Pseudomonas sp. Pseusp88
TCGCTTAGTCAGTCATTTTCAAAAAAATACCCAGCCTTTAAAAACAGGACTTCTTTAGTGTGTCACGGGCTGCCGCGGTTAATCGGGGCACCCGGGTTTACCCCGGTCCACATCAAACAATTACAGAATATTGAAAGGAATCGTCGTCACGACCCGCAGTTCATTCAGGTTGCCATCGGCCTGGAACTCGCTGGCACGGTGGGTGGTGTAGGTGGCGCGGATGGTCGAGGCCTTGAGCGGGCCGCTTTGCATCGTGTACGAAGTACCGACCCCGTATTCGTAGTGATGTTCACCGTCCATGTTCTTCACGTCGTAGGCGGTGCCCTTGTAATGGGTACCGTCGATGCCCCAGCCGCGGGCCTTGTAGACGTTGAATTTGAGACCTGGCACGCCGTAGTCGGCCATGTTCAGCACGTAGCCGATCTGCAGCGACTTCTCGTTCGGGCCGTTGAAGTCCGAGAGCAGGGAGTTGGCCAGGAAGATCGCATTGGTTTCGTGGGCGTAGTCGAAGTACTCGTCGCCGATGACTTGCTGGTACGCCAGGGTCAGGCTGTGGGCCTGGTGGGTGCCAGTGAACGACAGGCTGTAGGTGTCGTTGTCGATCGGGCCGAGCTTGCGCTCCCCGGAATCCTTGGTCTTGTAGTAATTCAGGTTGGTGCTCAGGGCCATGGTATCGGTGTTGCCGATATCGTGGGTGAAGGCGAAGTAGTACTGCTTCCAGAAGTCTTCGACATTGGAGGCATAGAAGCTGGTGGTCAGGGCGGCGGATGGCTTGTAGTCCATGCCGAACATATCGATACGGTCAGCGAAAGCGCGGGTGCTGGCGTATTCGGAGCGGAACTTGCTCAGGCTCTGCTCGGTACGCGGCGAAACGCGGTCGAAGCTGCCGGCCTGGAACGACAGGTTGCTCAGCTCGTCGCTTTTGAGGCTGAAACCCTGGAAGCTCGACGGCAGCGCGCGGTTGCCGATATAGGCGATCACTGGTGTGTTGACCGACTGGCGCCCGGCGGTGAGGGTGGTGTTGGACACGCGGGCCTTGATATTGCCCAGGCCCAGCTTGCTCCACTGGCCGACGGCGTCGCCGTTGTTTTCGGTCAGGGTACGGTTGGAACCACCGGCCATGTCCTTGCGGTCACGGTCCAGGGCAACGGCGTTGTAGACCGCCAGCTCCGTGGCGAAACCTACGGTGCCTTGGGTGAAACCCGAGGTGTAGTTAAGAATGCTGCCTTCGACCCAGTTGATCCGGCGCGAAGTTGGCGTCGGGGTGTCACCGCCTTTCCTGTAGGAGAAGCTGGTGTCGCGACGGGCCAGTTCGTTGGCGTACCAGTTGCGGGTCGAACCTGTCAGGTGCGAATCTTCGATAAAGCCTTTGGCATCGGCCTGGGCGTTGTCCGTGCTGACGGTAGTCGGGACGAACGCTTGGCTGATTTCCTCGGCCTGGGCTGCGACGGCGAAGGCGCCGATGGACAGTGCCAGTATTGTTTTACTCACGGTTTTCACTATTTGAAGCTCCCTTACTGCTTTTATAAAACGCCAGTTTTAGTGGTCTGGCTTTGTTGAAGCAGGGCTTGTGGCCCTGCTTTGCACGGTTTGGATCAGTCGTTGTGTAACGCTGATCACTCGGCGAGGCTGACGCCGGAAAAGTTGTTGCGGCCGAACGGGCTGACATGGAAGCCCTGCACACTGGCCCGCAGCGGCTGGCTGACCGTCGAGTGGGCAATGGGTGTGTTCGGTACTTGCTGCTTGAGATGGTGCTGCGCCTGGCGATACAGCTCGCTGCGTTCGGTGCGGTCGCTGGTGGCGACGGCGGCATTGATCAGGGCGTCGTATTTTTCGTCGCACCACATGGACGCGTTGTTGCCGCCAATCGAGGCGCAGCTGTACAGAGTGCCCAGCCAGTTGTCGGGGTCTCCGTTGTCACCGGTCCAGCCGATCAGGGCAATATCGTGTTCGCCGTTCTTGGTGCGCTTGAGGTACTCGCCCCATTCGTAGCTGACGATGCGCGTCTTGATGCCGACCTTGGCCCAGTCGGACTGGAGCATTTCGGCCATCAGCTTGGCGTTGGGGTTGTAGGGGCGCTGCACGGGCATGGCCCACAGGGTCAGTTCCGTCCCTTCCCTGACACCCGCGTCGCGCAGCATCTGCCGGGCCTTGTCCGGGTTGTAGGGGGCGTCCTTGATGCTGTCGTCGTAGGACCACTGGGTCGGCGGCATGCCATTGGTGGCCAGTTGACCTGCGCCCTGATACACCGCATTGACGATGGCTTTTTTGTCCACTGCCATGTCCAGGGCCTGGCGTACCTGCAGGTTATTCAGTGGTGTCTTGCGCACGTTGTAGGCGATGTAGCCGAGGTTGAAACCGGCCTGCTCCATCACCTGCAGCTGCTTGTCGGCCTTGAGGGCGGGCAGGTCGGCAGGGCGTGGGTTGAGGGTGACCTGGCATTCGTTCTTGCGCAGTTTCTGGATACGCACCGAGGCGTCGGTATTGATGGAGAAGATCAACTGGTCGATCTTCACGCGCTCGGGAGCCCAGAAGTCCTTGTTGCCCTTATAGCGAATCTGCGCATCTTTCTGATAACGCTGGAAGACAAACGGACCGGTACCAATTGGTTGCATATTGATATCGCGGACATTGCCCGATGCCATCAATTGCTCGGCGTATTCGGCGGATAGAATAGAAGCGAAGTTCATCGCGATATTCTGGACAAACGCCGCATCTACTTTATTCAGGGTAAAGACCACGGTCAGCGGGTCGATCTTTTCGACGGACTTGATGTTCTGGTCCAGGCCCATACTGGTGAAGTAGGGAAATTCTGTCGGATAAGCGACACGAAATGGGTGTGTCTTATCAAGCATGCGATTAAAAGTAAACAGCACGTCGTCGGCATTAAAGTTGCGACTGGCGGTAAATGTCTTATTGCTGTGAAACTTCACACCCTCACGCAAGTGAAAGGTGTAGGTGAGGCCGTCCGGGGAGACCTCCCAGCGCGTGGCCAGGGCTGGAACCACGGCGGTACCGCCCGCTTCGAACTCGGTCAGGCGGTTATAGATGGGTTCGGCGGCGTCGTTGTCGGTGCCGGAGGTGTATTGGGCGATATCAAAGCCTGCCGGGCTGCCTTCGGCGCAGAACACCAGATTGCTGGCGGCCTGACCAATGGGAGTTTGAGCCAACAGGGTCAGCCCCATCAGCGATGAAATGGCGAGTTTGTTATGCATGGTTTTCCTGTTCCTTCGATAATGATCTTTCACGCGCAACATGCCGGTATACAGGCATGGAATGGCCTTCGGTCCGGAAGTATTCTCGATTGCACGGTTAGAACTGCCATGACAAGCGCAGTTGCCCTCGAAGGGATATCCGTCGGGCAGTACAGTAGATAGTCAGAGTATTGGTAAGTATGTAGGAAACTTCCGCGCGCTATGTAGGTGATTGCTTTTTGCAATCACTTTCTGGATGCAGAGTGGAATTTCCCTGACAAGACAAAAAGCAACTGCGCTGTATAAACAGCGCAGTTGCCGCAGTCTTACTTGACGCTTACACCGTAGAAGGAGTTCAAGCCGAACGGGCTGATCTTGAAGTCCTGTACTTTGACACTCATCGGTTGATAAACCGTGGAGTGGGCGATAGGCGTCATCGGCACGGCAGCCTTGAGCAGGTGCTGGGCCTGTTTGTACAGCTCGGTACGCTTGGCCTGGTCAGTGGTTTCCTTGGCCTGGTGGATCAGCGTGTCGAACGGCTTGTCACACCATTTGGCGAAGTTGTTACCGTTGACCGCGTCACAACCGAACAGGGTACCCAACCAGTTGTCCGGGTCACCGTTGTCGCCGCTCCAGCCAATCAGCATCGCGCCGTTTTCACCGTTCTTGGCGCGCTTGATGTATTCGCCCCACTCATAGGAAACGATCTTGGCGTTGATACCGATCTTCTTCCAGTCGTTCTGGAGCATCTCGGCCATCAGCTTGGCGTTAGGGTTGTATGGACGCTGAACCGGCATCGCCCAGAGGGTGATTTCGGTGCCTTCAGCCACGCCTGCCTTCTTCAGCAGCTCCTTGGCCTTGGCGACGTCATACGGCGCATCCTTGATGGTGGTGTCGTAGGACCACTGGGTTGGTGGCATGGCATTTACTGCCAGCTGGCCTGCGCCCTGATACACGGCATCAATGATGGCTTTCTTGTCGACGGCCATGTCCAGTGCCTGACGCACTTCGAGTTTGGCCAACGGGTTCGGTTTGTCTTCGCCCTTGATTTGCGGCATCACGTTGTAGGCGATGTAGCCCAGGTTGAAGCCGGCCTGGTCAGGCATCTTCAATTCTTTATCCGCCTTGAGCGGGGCCAGGTCGGCCGGGCGCGGATAGGCAGTGATCTGGCATTCGCCTTTCTTGAGCTTCTGCGCACGCACCGATGCGTCGGTGGTGATGGCGAAGATCAGGTTATCGATCTTGACGTCTTCAGGCTTCCAGTAGTCCTTGTTGCCGGTGTAACGGATGTTGGAATCTTTCTGGTAGCTCTTGAATACGAACGGGCCAGTGCCGATCGGCTTCTGGTTGATGTCTTCAGGCTTGCCTTGCTTGAGCAGTTGGGCGGCGTATTCAGCGGACTGAATGGACGCAAAGCTCATCGCCAGGTTCTGAATGAAGGCCGCATCGACGGTCGCCAGGGTGAATTTGACCGTGTGGTCGTCAACCTTGTCGATCTTGGTGATGTTGGTGTCCATCGCCATGTCGGTGAAGTACGGGAACTCGGTCGGATACGCCTTACGGAACGGATCGTCTTTGTTGATCATGCGATTGAACGTGAACAGCACGTCATCGGCATTGAAATTACGAGTCGGCTTGAAGTAAGGCGTGGTGTGGAACTTGACGCCTTCACGCAGATGGAACACGTAGGTCAGGCCGTCAGGGCTGACGTCCCAGCTGGTAGCCAGGCCCGGAATAACTGCGGTGCCGCCACGTTCGAACTGGCTAAGACGGTTGAAAATGGTTTCAGCCGCAGCGTCGAAGTCGGTGCCGGTGGTGTATTGGCCTGGGTCGAAACCGGCCGGGCTGCCTTCAGAGCAGAACACCAGGTTGGATGCCGCCTGGGCGAATGGTGCACCAGCGAGCAGACCTGCGCTGAGTACAAACGGGATGACCGCTTTTTTAAGCATGGTGGCCTCAGTTGTTGTGTTTTTTTGAATTAGAGGGAGGGCCTTGTGAGCCGATCCTGCCGATACTTATGCAGGGGGCATACCCAAAGCAAGATATTGACGTCAAGGAAGGCCCAAAGAGTGGCACGAGCGTACACGAATGTCGCAAAAGTATAATTTTCGGCGCATTTAAACGTTTGCGCGTCGGAATCAGGAATGTTTCTCGCACTGTTGTGGCGCGAGAAAATGTGGGAAATGCACCCGCGCAGAGCGCGGGTGTTACTTAATCTGATAGGAACTGTCGTCGTTTCAGCGCGGCCCGCGCTGCGAAAACACAGTCCCTATGGCTCAGATTATTTACCCAGGCTGACCCCATAAAAAGGCGTCAGGCCGAAGGGACTGATCTTGAAGTCCTGGACTTCCTTGCGCATCGGCTGGAAGACCCTGGAGTTGGCGATCGGGGTGATCGGCACCTGATCCTTGAGGATGTGCTGGGCCTGTTGATAAAGCTTGATGCGCTCGTCGCGATTGGACGTCAGGCGGGCCTGTTGCACCAGCTTGTCGTAAGCCGGGTCGCACCATTTGGCGTAATTGCTGCCCTTGACCGCTGCGCAGCTGTAGAGCACACCGAGCCAGTTGTCCGGGTCACCGTTGTCACCGGTCCAGCCGTAGATCATCACGTCATGCTCGCCGGCCTTGGCGCGCTTGATGTACTCGCCCCATTCATAACTGACGATATTGGCCTTGATGCCGACCTTGGCCCAGTCCGACTGGATCATCTGCGCCGACATCCGTGCATTGGGATTGGACGCGCGCTGCACTGTCATGGCCCACAGATTGATCTGCGTGCCCGGCGTTACACCGGCTTCCTTGAGCAGGGCCCTGGCCTTGTCGGGGTTGTAGGGCGCGTCCTTGATGCTCGGGTCATAGCTCCACTGACCCGGCGGCAGGGCGTTTTCGGCCAGTTGCCCGGCACTCTGGTACACCGCCTTGATGATGGCGGGCTTGTCGATCGCCATATCCAGGGCCTGACGTACCTTGAGTTGGTCCAGTGGCGCGTGTGTCACGTTATAAGCCAGGAAGCCCAGGTTAAAGCCAGCCTGGCTGAGCACTTTAAGGTTCGGATCTTTTTCTGCCAGTTCTATGTCCTGCGGCCGTGGATAGCCACTGACCTGGCATTCGCCGGTCTTGAGTTTCTGCAGACGCACTGCGGCATCGGTGTTGATGGAGAAGATCAGGTTGTCGAGTTTGACGTCCTCCGGCTTCCAGTAGTCCTTGTTGGCGCTGTAGCGGATCTGCGAATCCTTCTGATAGCGCTTGAACACGAACGGCCCGGTGCCGATCGGTTTCTGATTGATGTCTTCGGCCTTGCCCTGTTTGAGCAACTGGTCGGTGTATTCGGCGGACTGGATCGAGGCGAAGCTCATGGCCAGGTTCTGGATAAAGGCCGCATCGATATTGTTCAGGTTAAAGCGCACGGTCTGGTCGTCGATTTTTTCGACGCTCTTGATCGTGCTGTTCATGTCCATGTCGTTGAAGTACGGCGACTCGGACGGGTAGGCCTTGCGGAACGGCTGGTTGGGGTCGAGCAGGCGGTTGAAGGTGAACAGCACGTCGTCGGCGTTGAAATCCCGGCTCGGAGTGAAGTAGTCAGTGGTATGGAATTTAACGCCCTGGCGCAGATGGAAGGTGTAGCTCAGGCCATCACTGGCGACTTCCCAGCGGGTTGCCAGGCCCGGCTCGACTTCAGTGCCGCCACGCTTGAACTGGGTCAGGCGGTTGAACACGGTTTCTGCCGAGGCATCGAAGTCGGTACCGCTGGTGTACTGGCTCGGATCAAAGCCGGCCGGGCTGGCTTCCGAGCAGTACACCAGGGTTCCGGCAGCCTGGGCCAAGGGGGCGCAGGCCAGCATTGCGGCCAGTAGCAATGGTTTGAACGGCACTGTTGTCGTGGAGCGTGTGTGCATGTTGACCTCAAGCGTGCGGCATGGAAATCGTCGGCGGGCGACGAACGGGCAGACTTTCGAGCATGCCGCAGCTGAGACTTTTCACACAAGAATCAAATCGTTATATCAACTGATCTGAATGACATGCTTACCAAAGTCTTCGGTGTTGAATTTGCCGTCCTTATTGGCGGCAGGGTCTTTCTCGAAGACGCCCCCTATGCCTAAAAGCTCCTGAAGGGTGCTGAAGATGTATTGCCAGGAGGTCATGCCTTCTTTCCCGAGTCTGGTGAATTCAGCCGTTATCGAGTCACGCAGTTGCTGATGCACTTTGTCCAGCTCGCTCTTCAAGCCGCCTCGTCTGATGGCGTCGGGATGAGTGGCAGCCCAGTGCTCGATCGTCTCGTCCTGCCACTGGCTGTCGTTTGGGTGGGTAAAGTACGCGCTGGCAACTGCGACGGGATCATCCACGGGTACTCCATTCCAGTGATCAACCACGGCCTTCACCACGTTGATGACGGCCATGCCCGCCAGATTCGCTGCCAACTCATGGAATGGATGTTCGGCATGGTCCTTGGCCAGCTGCGAGTGAGACGGGTCGGTCGAACCGTTGCTGTTGGGGTCGCCAAACTGTGACTGAACATCGTCGATGCTGTTGCCCACCATCTTGAATACGGCCTGGAAAACCGTGCCGTAGACATTTTTAATCTGTTGCAACGGCAGTGCAGTGAATTTCCAGTAGAGCTGCAGGTATTTACCCACCGAGGTCTGGCTCATCAGATCGCGAAACTCCAGGTACGCCGTATAGGCATAAAGCCATTCAGGGTTCTGATGCTCGTCCAGAAGAATCAGCGTCATCTTTTCGTTATCGGAGAGCTCGCCGGGGACTCTCAGGCTGAAGTCCGGAGTTTCCACCGGTGCAATCAGCTTCGCCACCGGATAAGCAAGACTGCCAATTACGTCGGCACCGCTGAAGGTACCGGTCACCAACGGAAATTGGTGTTTGCAGTCAGCCTTGGAAGTCCAGGGCAGGACCTTGTGACCCAACTTGATCAGGCTCAGCTCGACGAAGTTGGAGTGGGCGAACAAGTCTTCCAGCACATGCAGGGCGGCCCCGAGTCGTTGCAGGCCCTCAGGTGTACGGCCCAGACGCATGGCATGGACCAGTTCCTGGCGCATGACTTTCAGGGGGTTGTGCAGATAGCGTTTCATCGAGCTCTGGTAAACCACCTCCAACAGCGGATCATCGGGAAGCACCCAGGGCTCGAAATCCGCATCGCGGGTCTTGGGATCCTGCGGTTTGGGGTTGACGACCCCCGGGTTGTCGACATGCTCGCTGGGGCGATATACCCCCAGCTTTTCCTCGGTCACGGTGAAGTCGGCGGAGTTGTTTTTGCGCAGGGCGTTGAATTTGCGCGCTGCCAGTACGTCGACGATCCGGGTCAGGGCCGAGCGTGACAGCACGTCCGGGAAGTCCTTGGGCATATTGGCGCCGCGTACGATTTTCGGGTCGAGCAGCTGTGAGTAGTCACGCAGCCAGTTGCCGAAATAGACGGTTTGGCGTTCGTCTTCGGTAAAGCCCAGCTCTGCCAGGCCAGCCTCAATGACTTCGTGGCTGAAGTGGCCTTGCTGTTGATCATCACTGCTGCCAGCCTCAAAGCCTTCCCGGTGATTTGCGCTCTCGCTGACATTCATGCCGCTGCCGTCTTGAAAACGGGCAATGGCCTGCATGGCCTCACTGCAGTCGACGACTATTTCGGCCTCATCGGCATCGGCCAGGGTGTAGCGGGCGATGCAGACAGCGCCGTTGTGGGGGGCCGCGCAGCGAGCCATGGCTCGGGCGTAGCGCATGCCTTCCTCGCCCTGGGCATCGCCGGTACGAACGATGTCATCGGCCAGGTCCTGACGCAGCACGTTATCCACATGATGGCCAAACTCATGCAGCAGCACCGCCAGCAGCTCCCAGGCGCGTTCTGGTGCTTGCAGCAACTGATCAAAAGCCCCGGAGTGGATACTGATGGTGCGACTGCGGTTGTCGTAGTCGGCCGGATCGCTGGCCTCGTGGCTGATCCGGTGCAGGGGCGGCTCAATGGTGCCCTCACACAGGGACTGCTGAAGCTTTATATAAACGCGCGGTGGCAGGTCGAAGCCGAAGACCGGCGCCATCAGCATGACGAACTGCGGCGCAGTGCTGCGTCTTGCCAATTCGGTCAACTGCTCAAGGGCGAAGCTGCTGTGCAGTCGCGCAGAGGGCATGGCCATGCGCAGCATCTCGGGCTTGGCCGGATGCAGCAATGCGCGGGTATAGCAGGTGGTATCGTGTCTGTGATCGGGATTCATCCGTGATTCCTCTAGGGTTCGGGCGCAACGATGCCCTGCCTCGCAGATGGCAGGCTGTGGTCACGCAAAAAGTGTCTTGGGGTGTTGCGAGGCCCGAGTTTACGGTTGTCGCACAATATGCAAATCAGTCAGGAGAGGGGGGCGGTGTAGGGAGACGGATATATCGCGCAGCGAAGTGTCGGCAGGGATTCGTGGAAATCGACGGCAGTCTGGCTGCCGCCGATTTTGTCGGGTTATTGCGGCATCTGCACTTCGATCATGCCATCGGCGATGACATTGACCTGGCTGGTACCGGCCTCGACCTCCGGTACCGGGGCGGAATCCAGCATTGCCGCTTTCCTCATCATGACCGGAGCGCGCATATAGGGTTGTGGGTTACCCGAGGTATTGAGGTTCAGGTTGATCACTTTGTAGCCATTGCCGCCCATGGCGTCGGTGACCAGTTGCGCACGCTTCTTGAAGTTGAGCACGGCCTCCTTGAGCAGGGTGTCTTCGTTGGCCAGGCGTGCTGGTTTGGAGATCGAGAATTCCATGCCGGCAATCTTCAGGTCGGTGAGCAATTCGCCGGTGAGCTTGGACAGTGCAGCAAAGTCAGCGCTTTCCAGGCGCAGTTCGGCATGTTCGCTCCAGCCGATGATTTTCTGGCTCTTGTCGTCGTAGATCGGTGTGCTGTTGCGGCTGCCCTGGCGCGTGGTGACGTCTTTGACCTCACGGGCCTGGGTCACGGCCTTGTTCAGGGTCTCGGTGATTTGTGCGGCCAGTTTGGCCGGGTCCTTGTTCTGGGCCTCGCTGTACAGGGTGACCTGCATCAGGTCGCGGGGCACTTCCTGGCTGGCCTCGGCACGCACGGATACCTGGTTATAGCGTGGCTCGTCCGCCAGGGCTGCAAGGCTGGCCAGGGGCAGGGTAGACAGGGCGAACAGGGCGGCTGCGGGGCGTAGGCTGAACATGAAAACTCCTTGTTGATGAACTGCCCGGACGAAGGCTGTACAGGCACAAAACCATCAGACTGTAGATGGCCAACCTTGTTCCGGCCAAGCAATTCAGGGACTTGATTTAACACCCTGCTGCGGTGCTTTGACGCAGTTTCACTGTATTTGATGACGCATTGGGTATACTCGCGCGATTCGCCTGGAGCACTCATCAGGAGAGCTCATGCTCGCCCCCGTTCAATTGCTTTCAGCCACGCGCCAGAACCTTTGGCGCCTGACATTCATACGTACCCTGGTTTTAGGTGCCCAAGCGGGCTCGGTGGGTTTTGCCTGGCTGTTCGACCTGCTGCCGTTGCCCTGGCTGCAACTGGCAATCACCCTCGGCTGCTCCATGGTCCTGTGTGCCCTGACCGCCGTGCGCCTGGGCGCGTCATGGCCGGTGACCGAGCTGGAATACGCCGTACAGCTGGCCTGCGACCTGTATATCCACAGCGCGCTGCTGTATTTTTCCGGCGGTTCGACCAACCCCTTCGTCTCCTATTACCTGGTACCCCTGACCATCGCTGCCGTCACGCTGCCCTGGCGTTACTCGTTGATCCTGTCCGGTATCGCTCTGGCCCTCTATACCTTGCTGCTCGCGCAGTTCTATCCGTTGGTGACCTATCCCATCGCCCGGGAAAAGATGCAGATCTACGGCATGTGGCTGAGTTTTGCCCTGGCAGCGGCGGTAATTACCTTCTTCGCCGCGAAAATGGCCGAAGAACTGCGGCGTCAGGAACAGTTGCGTGCCGAGCGCCGCGAAGAAGGCTTGCGTGATCAACAACTGCTGGCCGTGGCGACCCAGGCCGCCGGGGCTGCCCATGAACTGGGCACGCCACTGGCGACCATGAGCGTGTTGCTCAAGGAGATGCGCCAGGACCACAAGGACCCGGCCTTGCAGGATGACCTCGAAGTGCTGCAGGAGCAGGTCAAACAGTGCAAGACCACCTTGCAGCATCTGGTCCGCGCCGCCGAAGCCAACCGCCGCCTGGACGTGAAGCTGCAGCCGGTCACCGAGTGGCTGGACGAGTCGCTCAACCGCTGGCATCTGATGCGGCCCGAGGCCAGTTATCGCTTCCAGTTACTGGGCCAGGGCAGCGTGCCGCTACTGGCGCCACCGCCGGACCTGACCCAAGCCTTGCTCAATCTGCTGAACAACGCCGCCGATGCCTGCCCCGAAGACCTGGAAGTCATGCTGAACTGGGATAGCGAGGAAATCTGCGTCAGTATTCGTGATCATGGCCCCGGCGTGCCCCCAGCGATTGCCGAACAGATTGGCAAGCCGTTCTATACCACCAAGGGCAAAGGCTTCGGTCTGGGCCTGTTTTTGAGCAAGGCCAGCGTGACCCGCGCCGGTGGCTCGGTAAAACTCTACAGTCATGAAGAAGGCGGCACGCTCACAGAGCTGCGTCTGCCCCATGGCACCCGAGGAGACGAAATATGAGTGACGAGATCCAGGTTGAAGGCGAAGAACTGCCCCATTTGCTGCTGGTAGATGACGACGCGACGTTCACCCGCGTGATGGCGCGAGCCATGAGCCGTCGCGGTTTCCGGGTCAGCACCGCAGGTTCCGCCGAAGAAGGACTGGCCCTGGCCCAGCAGGATCTGCCCGAGTACGCCGCGCTCGATCTGAAGATGGAGGGCGACTCTGGCCTGGTGTTGTTGCCCAAGCTGTTGGAACTGGATCCGGAAATGCGCGTCGTAATCCTGACCGGTTATTCGAGCATTGCCACGGCGGTTGAAGCGATCAAGCGTGGCGCGGCCAACTACCTGTGCAAACCGGCCGACGCCGACGACGTGCTGGCGGCGCTGCTGTCCGAGCACGCCGATCTGGATACCCTGGTGCCGGAAAACCCGATGTCGGTGGACCGCCTGCAATGGGAGCACATTCAGCGTGTGTTGACCGAGCACGAAGGCAATATTTCCGCCACGGCCCGCGCGTTGGGCATGCACCGGCGTACCCTGCAGCGCAAGTTGCAGAAGCGTCCGGTGCGTCGTTGACCGGGCCGGTAAACGAAAAGCTTCATGGATGAGCCTGTGTAGGGCGCCCGGTCTGTCTGGTCGGGCGTTGTTGTTCAATTGATGCCGAGCCTTGCCCATGAATCCCAATGCCGAACACTCCGCGGTCAATGACACCGTGCGAGGCAACTTTTTTCCCCGGGTCTGGAAGCTGGTCACGCCGTACTGGCGCAGCGAAGAAAAGACCATCGCCTGGGTCCTGTTGATTGCCGTAATCGCGCTGTCGCTGTTCAGCGTGGCGATTTCGGTATTGGTCAACAGCTGGTACCGCGACTTCTACAACGCCCTGGAAAAGAAAGACCTGGCGGCGTTCACCCACTTGATCCTGTACTTCTGCGGCATTGCCGCCATCGCCATTCTTGGCGCGGTGTATCGCCTCTACCTGACGCAAATGCTCACCATCCGCTGGCGCCGCTGGCTCACCGAGCAGCATTTCGCCAAGTGGCTGAGCCACAAGAACTACTATCAGCTGGAAAAGAATGGCTCGACCGACAACCCGGACCAGCGTCTGTCCCAGGATCTCGATCAGTTCACCACCAGTACTCTGAGCCTGGCCCTTGGGCTGATTCGCACCGTGGTCAGCCTGGTGTCGTTCTCCATCATCCTGTGGGGCGTGTCCGGCAGTATCGAGCTGTTTGGTATCACCATCCCCGGTTACATGTTCTGGGCCGCATTGCTGTATGCGGCGGTCGGCAGTTGGCTGACGCACCTGATCGGCCGTCGTCTGATTTTGCTCAGCAACCAACAGGAACGTTACGAAGCGGACCTGCGCTTCGGTCTGGTACGGGTGCGGGAAAACGCCGAGAGCATTGCCCTGTCCGACGGTGAGCCCAATGAAAACCAGCGTCTGACTGCGCGGTTCGGCATGGTCTGGAATAACTTCTGGACCATCATGAAGGTGCAGAAGCGCCTGACGTTCTTCACCGCCGGTTACTCACAGATCGCCATTATCTTTGCTTTCGTCGTCGCTGCGCCGCGCTACTTTGCCGGCAAGATCGAGTTGGGTGGCCTCATGCAGATCAACTCTGCGTTCGGCAACGTGCAGGAGAACTTCAGCTGGTTCATCGACGCCTATACCACCCTGGCCTCGTGGCGGGCGACCTGTGATCGTCTGCTGAGCTTCCGTCAGGGCATGGACGAAAACGAGCAGCACGTTTCGGCGATCAAGATCGCCCACGAAGGCAACGCCCTGCGTGTCGAGGACCTCGACCTCGCGCTGGCCGGTGGCCGCCAGTTGCTGGATCACTCCAGCATGAGCATCGCCGCGGGTGACCGGGTCATGCTCAGTGGCCGTTCCGGCAGCGGTAAAAGTACGTTGCTGCGGGCCTTGGGCGGGTTGTGGAACGACGGCAAGGGCCAGATCCGGCTTCCGGCCGAACGCTACCTGTTCCTGCCGCAGCGGCCTTACCTGCCCATTGGCACCCTGCGTGAAGTGTTGAGTTATCCGCAGGCGCCCGAGGTCTATCCGGCCGAACGCTTTGCGCAGTTACTGGAAACCTGTCGTCTTGGGCATCTGATCCCGCGTCTGGACGAGGGCAATCACTGGCAACGCCTGCTGTCGCCGGGCGAGCAACAGCGCGTGGCTTTTGCCCGGGCGCTGCTGTACGCACCGAGCTGGCTGTACCTGGACGAAGCGACGTCGGCCATGGATGAAGAAGACGAAGCGGTGCTGTATCAGGCCCTGATCGATGAGCTGCCGGGCGTGACCTTGCTCAGCATCGGTCATCGCAGCAGTCTGAAACGCTTCCACTCGCGTCATTTGCGCATCGAAGGTGGTCAGTTGCACGAGCAGTCTCACGTGCAGGCACTGGTTTGAATCTGCGGCCTCTGTGAGTAATCGTAGGGGTCGCAGGTCGTTTTAGTGCATGTGATCAGATACCCGCTGAGCTATCATTCATCTTTTTCACTGCCACGAGATTGACGTTGGATATGGAAAATCAAAGCGCTCTTCCTCGCGCCCGTAGAAAGCACCGCAGCCTTGCGCAGGAGCTGGTGACAGAACTGTCCGAGCGTATCCGCAGCGGGCAGCTCAAGCGCGGCGACAAATTGCCTACCGAGTCGGCAATCATGGAGGAGCAGGGCGTCAGCCGTACGGTGGTGCGCGAAGCGATTTCTCGCTTGCAGGCCTCGGGGCTGGTGGAGACCCGCCACGGTATCGGTACTTTTGTGCTCGATACACCGAGCCCGAGCGGCTTCCGTATCGACCCGGCGACCATCGTCACCCTGCGCGATGTGCTGGCGATTCTCGAATTGCGCATCAGCCTGGAAGTGGAGTCGGCGGGCCTTGCGGCGCAACGGCGTACCGACGAGCAACTGCTGGCCATGCGCAAGGCGCTGGATGCGCTGAACGAAAGCGCGTCCCACGCCAGTGATGCGGTGTCGTCTGACTTCCAGTTCCACCTGCAGATCGCCCTGTCCACGGGCAATCGCTATTTCACTGACATCATGACCCACCTGGGCACCAGTATCATTCCGCGCACCCGCGTGAACTCGGCGCGCCTGGCCCATGATGACCATCAGCGCTATATGAACCGCCTGAGCCGTGAGCACGAAGAGATCTACGACGCCATCGCGCGCCAGGACTCCGACGCCGCCCGTGCGGCCATGCGCCTGCATCTGACCAACAGCCGCGAACGCCTGCGTCATGCCCATGAAGAGGCGGAGTCGCAGCAGGCTTGACGTTATATAAGTCGCGGTTTTTCGTAATGCCTCTGTTTTCGTACAAGTGAATTCTGTGGGAGCGAATTCATTCGCGAAGGGGGATTGTCAGGTGACATTGATGTTGGATGTGCCGACGCCTTCGCGGATGAATCCGCTCCCACCGACACAGTTTTACGCCGCCGATCTGCTTTTTTCTGTTCTAACCCCTGATCTTTCAAGGGCTTACCCGCCCGCGCCCGTCCTCTTTTGAAAAAACCTGCAAATCCCTGTTGAGGGTTTTTATTTCTAGTTGTACGATGACTTACGACATCAGCGCAGGCCGATGATCCATTCACTTTTTTGCTTCCTCCAGGGTGTTCGAATAATGAATCCACAAGAACTGAAGTCCATCCTCTCTGCTGGTTTGCTGTCCTTTCCAGTTACCGATTTCAATGCTCAGGGCGATTTCAATCGCGCTGGCTACATCAAGCGTCTCGAGTGGCTGGCCCCGTACGGCGCCAGCGCTCTGTTCGCAGCAGGCGGCACCGGTGAGTTCTTCTCCCTGGCCGCCAGCGAATACTCCGAAGTGATCAAGACTGCGGTCGACACCTGCGCGACCAGCGTGCCGATTCTCGCCGGTGTTGGCGGCGCAACCCGCCAGGCCATTGAATACGCACAGGAAGCCGAGCGCCTGGGCGCCAAAGGTCTGTTGCTGCTGCCGCACTACCTGACAGAAGCCAGCCAGGACGGCGTAGCCGCTCACGTTGAAGCGGTGTGCAAATCGGTCAAGATCGGCGTCATCGTCTACAACCGTAACGTCTGCCGCCTGACCGCTCCGCTGCTGGAAAAACTGGCTGAGCGCTGCCCGAACCTGATCGGCTACAAAGACGGCCTGGGTGATATCGAGCTGATGGTTTCGATCCGCCGTCGTCTGGGCGATCGTTTCTCGTACCTGGGTGGCCTGCCGACCGCTGAAGTCTACGCCGCTGCCTACAAGGCCCTGGGCGTTCCGGTCTATTCGTCTGCCGTATTCAACTTCGTACCGAAGCTGGCCATGGACTTCTACCACGCCATCGCCAAGGACGATCACGTTGCCGTTGGCAAAATGATCGACGACTTCTTCCTGCCCTACCTGGACATCCGTAACCGCAAATCCGGCTACGCCGTCAGCATCGTCAAGGCAGGCGCGAAAATCGCCGGTTACGACGCAGGCCCGGTGCGTACTCCGCTGACCGACCTGACCGCAGAAGAGTACGAGATGCTCGCCGCACTGATGGACAAGCAAGGCGCCCAATAAGGCGGTTGCAGGATGCAAGACCGCTGAGTGATCAGCGGTTTTTTGCCGTCCACGTATCACCCGGCGATAAGGTGCAGACCTTATCGCCAACAGCTGTCCGCGCTGAAGGTAGGGCGTTGTCATCAGACAACCTCTAAGGGGCCAGCAGCGTTAGCAACACCTACATTGTTCTACCCGCGCAAAAAAATAATTAGTGGGAGTCACCGTATATGCAAAATTCCAAGCCGACCCACGTCCGCTATTTGATCCTGCTCATGTTGTTCTTAGTGACCACGATCAACTACGCAGACCGTGCCACCATCGCTATCGCCGGTTCCAGCCTGCAAAAAAGTCTGGGCATCGACGCTGTCACTCTCGGTTATATCTTCTCTGCATTTGGTTGGGCCTACGTGGCCGGCCAGATTCCTGGCGGCTGGCTGCTCGACCGTTTCGGTTCGAAGAAAGTCTATGCCCTGAGCATTTTTACCTGGTCGCTGTTCACCGTGCTGCAAGGCTATGTCGGTGAATTCGGTCTCTCCACCGCCATCGTTGCGCTGTTCATGCTGCGCTTCCTGGTCGGATTGGCTGAAGCGCCTTCCTTCCCTGGCAACGCCCGTATCGTAGCGGCCTGGTTCCCGACAGCCGAACGCGGCACTGCATCGGCAATCTTCAACTCCGCGCAATACTTCGCCACGGTGCTGTTCGCGCCGATCATGGGCTGGATCGTCTACACCTTCGGCTGGCAGCATGTGTTCGTCGTCATGGGTGGCGTCGGTATTGTCTTCTCGCTGATCTGGCTGAAAGTCATCCATAGCCCGCGCAACCATCCGAAGATCAATGCTGCAGAGCTTGAGCACATCGCCAGCAATGGCGGTATGGTCGACATGGACCAGGACAAGGGCAAAAGCGCTGCCGGTGGTCCGAAATGGGACTACGTGCGTCAGTTGCTGACCAACCGCATGATGCTCGGCATCTACCTGAGCCAGTACTGCATCAACGGCATCACTTACTTCTTCCTGACCTGGTTCCCGGTGTACCTGGTACAGGAACGCGGCATGACCATCCTCAAGGCGGGTTTCATTGCTTCGTTGCCAGCCATCTGCGGCTTTATCGGTGGGGTGCTGGGCGGGGTCATTTCCGATTACCTGCTGCGTCGCGGCCACTCGCTGACCTTCTCACGCAAGGCACCGATCATTGGCGGCCTGTTGCTATCCACTTCCATCGTGACCTGTAACTACGTCGACGTTGAGTGGGTGGTCGTCGGCTTCATGGCCCTGGCGTTCTTCGGCAAGGGTGTCGGTGCACTGGGCTGGGCAGTAATGTCCGACGCTTCACCGAAACAGATTGCCGGTTTGAGCGGTGGCCTGTTCAACATGTTCGGTAATATCGCGTCGATTACTACGCCTATCGTCATCGGCTACATCATCAGCAATACCGGCTCGTTCAAATGGGCCCTGGTATTCGTCGGCGCCAATGCGCTGGTCGCGGTGATCAGCTATGTGTTCATCGTGGGTGAGATCAAACGTGTCGAATTGAAAGAGCCGCCAAGCAAGGGGCCTTCGCTGAACAGCGACCTTTCTCAAGCAAAATCCTGAGGAAAACCGTGATGGACTTGATTCAACATGCCGATTCGCCGCGTTACATCCTGCTCAATGAGCTGGATAACGTGGTTGTGGTGGTCAACGACCAGGGTGTACCGGCCGGTACTGAGTTCGATAATGGTGTTGTGACCATCGATAACGTGCCGCAAAGCCACAAGGTCAACATCGTAGACATCCCTGAAGGCGGCCCGGTGATTCGTTACGGGCAGACCATCGGTTATGCACTGCGGCCGATCCCACGCGGCAGTTGGGTCAAGGAAGATCTGTTGCGCATGCCGACTGCGCCGGCACTGGACAGCCTGCCGCTGTCCACCGACGTGCCGGGCAAGGGTGAGCCGTTGGAAGGCTACACCTTCGAGGGTTATCGCAATGCCGACGGCACCGTCGGCACGCGCAATATCCTCGGCATTACCACTACCGTGCAATGCGTCACCGGTGTGCTCGACTTCGCGGTCAAGCGCATCCGTGAAGAGCTGTTGCCCAAATACCCCAACGTCGATGACGTCGTGGCCCTGACCCACAGCTACGGCTGCGGCGTGGCCATTACCGCCACCGACGCGTACATCCCGATCCGCACCGTGCGCAATCTGGCACGCAACCCGAATCTGGGCGGCGAAGCCCTGGTGATCAGCCTGGGCTGCGAGAAGTTGCAGGCCGGGCAGGTCATGCACGAAGGCGATGCCTCGGTGGATCTGAGCGATCCGTGGTTGTATCGCCTGCAGGACTCCAGCCACGGCTTCCACGAAATGATCGAGCAGATCATGGAACTGGCCGAGACTCGCCTGAAGAAACTCGACCAGCGTCGTCGCGAGACCGTTCCGGCCTCCGAGCTGATCCTCGGCATGCAGTGCGGCGGCAGTGATGCCTTCTCCGGCATCACCGCCAACCCGGCCCTGGGCTATGCCTCGGACCTGCTGCTGCGTGCCGGCGCCACCGTGATGTTCTCGGAAGTGACGGAAGTGCGGGACGCCATCTACCTGCTGACCTCCCGTGCCGAAACCAAGACCGTCGCCGAAGAACTTGTGCGGGAAATGGACTGGTACGACCGTTACCTGGCCAAAGGCGAAGCGGATCGCAGCGCCAACACCACGCCGGGTAACAAGAAGGGCGGTCTGTCGAACATTGTCGAGAAGTCCCTGGGGTCCATCGTCAAGTCCGGCAGCAGCGCCATCAACGGCGTACTCGGCCCTGGCGAGCGGGTGAACCGCAAAGGCCTGATTTTCTGCGCGACACCGGCCAGTGACTTCGTCTGCGGTACGCTGCAACTGGCGGCCGGGATGAACCTGCATGTGTTCACTACGGGGCGTGGCACGCCTTACGGCCTGGCCATGTCGCCGGTGGTCAAGGTATCGACCCGTACCGAGCTGGCTCACCGCTGGCCGGACCTGATCGATATCGACGCCGGGCGCATCGCTACCGGTCGTGCCAGCATCGAGGACCTGGGCTGGGAGCTGTTCCACTTCTATCTGGACGTGGCCAGCGGCAAGAAGAAAACCTGGACCGAGCACTATCGCCTGCATAACGACATCACCCTGTTCAATCCGGCGCCGATCACCTGATACATCTGCTCCTGCCAGGCTTGCCCTGGTAGGAGCGAACTGTGGGAGCGAATTCATTCGCGAAAGCGGTATTTCAAACGCTAAATCTCTAGCGCCTGTATCTGCCTCTTCGCGGATGAATCCGCTCCCACATTTCGTGCTCCGTGCAAAAGTCCCTTCATTGCAACAACCGCTTGAAATTCTCTCCTACGCCGTTTTCTTTACCATCTAGACTTCAATTCAGGACGCACGTCGCAGCGGGTCGCGGCTGCCATCCTATTGCAACAGTCAGGTGTTTAGATCCGCGCATGGAAACCGAACGGGGAGAACCATCATGTCGGTGATTGCAAAGTGGGCCATGCAGGCTGTAACGGTATTTTTCTTTGCCTGGCTGGCGACGGTAGCGTCCAGCTGGAGCAGCTCGACGGTGCGGGGCACAGGCAGTGATCGCCTGGCCGAACTGACCCAGAGGCCTGTCGTCGTCGATAGTTTCGCCAACAAGAGCGCAGCCTCCCAGACCGCAGTGACTGGCCTGTCCGGCGACGGTGAATAACCCGCCAACCCTTTCTCCCGTTGACCACTATAGAACCCGCTTCGGCGGGTTCTTGCATCTGGCGCACTTTTCACCGGGCAAAAAAGAGGCCCGCAGTGTGAACGGGCCAAGGTGGGATTTATTTCAAGGAGTAGGTTCACCTTAAGTGCCGTCAGGTGAAAATCTTGTGAAAGCTTCTCATTTAAGCCCGTGGGCAACTTCGATCACCCGTTCACGTAACCACTGCTGAGCCTGATGGCCGGCATTGCGGCGATGCCAGAGCAGGTGAAACTCGATGACCGGCAGCGCCACAGGGGGTGTGAATAGCTTCAGTCCTGGTCGCTCGGCGCAGTTCAATACCACGCGTTTCATCAGCGTAGCCACATGATCGCTGTGGGCCACCAGCGTCGGCGCGGCGAACATATGCGCAAGGGTCAGGGTGATACGGCGCTGTCGGCCGATTTGCGCCAGGGCCTGATCGACCACCCCATAGCGGTCGCCCTCCGGCGAGACGAGTACATGGGGCAGGCTGAGAAAGGTCTCCAGATCCATCCCGCAGCCCGCTGACGGATGATCGTGACGTAGCAGGGTGACGAACTCGTCGCGCAGCAGAGGGCGGCTCAGGATGCGACTCTCGGTCTGGGTGGGCAGGATGCCGATGGCCATGTCGATGCTGCCGGCATCAAGCATTTCGATGGCACTGTCGCGACCGTTGAAACCGTGCACGTTGAGGGTGATGCCGGGCGCGTGTGCGCCCACGGCTTGAATCAGTTGCGGGAGCAGGACATGGGCCGGGTAGTCGGTCATTCCCAGATTGAAGGTGGTAGTAGTCTGGGCCGGGTCGAAGTGCGGCCGGGCCAGCAGCGCCGTTTCAATGGTATTTAGTGCGGCGGCCACCGGTTCGGCCATTTCCCGCGCCCTGGCCGTGGGCAGCAGCCCTTCGGCACTGCGCAGGAACAAAGGGTCAGTGAATAGCGTGCGCAAACGACCCAGCGCTGCACTCATGGCCGGTTGGCTGACTCCGACCCGGGCCGCGGCACGGGTGACGTTACGTTCGAGCATCAAGGCATCGAATGCCGCGAGCAGATTAAGATCCAGGCCTTTGAAATCCATAATTCATATATCGCTATATACCCGTCATTTGTTGGACGGATATTAGGTGGTTTCTGCAAGCTGTGGGTCACTAATTCCCGGCACAGCAGAGGCCAGCATGAGCGATATGTCTTCGAACACCCTTGATACCCAGCGTCTAGCGCGCGAACGCAAGGCGGTGGAAACCCTTTACCGCGCCTTCAATGAGCAGAATCCTGATCTGGTTGATCTGGCAGTAACCGTCGACTGGGACGATATTCCCCTGGCACCGGGGCAGGGACCGGGCCCAGAAGGCATCAAGCCGATCATTCGCGAGTTCGTTCTGGCGATGCCCGATGTGCAGATCATTGTCCATGACCTGTTGCAGCTACCTGGTCGTATTGCCGTACGCGCAGAGATTCGCGGTACGCATCAGGGCGTCCTGATGGGGATAGCGCCCACCGGCAAGCAGATCAGTTTCAGCATCCATGAATTTCATGAACTGGATGGCGAACGCGTCACCCGCACCTGGCACCTGGAGGACTGGTTCGGGGCGTTCATGCAGATGGGGAGTTTTCCAGCGATGTGATTTGTAATGGATTTCGTAGGAGCCGGCTTGCTGGCGATAGCGGTATTACAGGCGACGAATTTATTGCCTGACATCACGCCATCGCCAGCAAGCCGGCTCCTACAGGGTCTCATTCCAACCCGGATGGTTGTGTACTGATGGGTAGTCGCGTTATTGATTCATCAACGCCGGTCGTTCCGCCCTGGCGGTCGTACTCACGTTGTCGGGGAGCTTGTGGGGCGCATCGAGCCGGGACTTCATCTTGTCTGCAAAGTCCCTGGCTTCATGCCAGCTGCTGCATTTCACCGGGTAACTGTCCAGCATCACTACCCAATTGGCACCGTGAGTACCTTCTTCTATCTGGATAAGCATGAGCGAGCATCTCCGTAAGTGAGTTGTGTTTCACCGAGATTCGGCATGAAAAAACAACGAGCGAAACTTTGCGCCCAAAGGCCATCGAGGGCTACCGCAAATCCACGATTCCCGATGAACGTCATCCGAACTTATCGGGTTGATGTGACCAGTTGAGCATCGGCCGAAGATGCAGGTTTGACCGAGGTCAAACCTGCCGCTGTTTGCGCGAAAAGGCAGATGGCCGGTATCCGTTCGTCGTTTTTTTACCGAATCCTGGCTGCCTCACTCGGCCATCCCCTCCACCTCAGTGCAATGCAGGCGTATTTCATTGCGCACCACCTGGCCGCCGATCTGGTGCAGGATCACGGAAATATCCTGAATCTCGAAATGGGTCTTGCGCGTGCGGTGGTATTCGTCCGACTCGAGATCGATGCGCACACCTTTTTGCAGGTGGGGCATGGCGCCTTCGGATTCGATATAGCCGATTTCTTCATCGGCGCCGAGGAGGAAGCGGTAGCTGTGTTTCATGGGTAACTCCTTGTCTTCATGAACGCGCGGCAGGTGCTTTGCTGGCGCGTCGAGGCTTGGCTGTTGTACTCCCTGTGGCCTTGCGCTTGCCAGTCTTGCGTGATTTTTTCCACGGCGTACTGCCGGCGGGGGCGGGGCCGCTGATGGTCATGCGCAGGCCGACGCAGCGACTGACCTGCTTGCTCATCCACGCCGCCTGTTTGGCGACGAACTCTTCCAGGCTCATTTCACCGCTCTGCACCATGTCCAGTGCCTGCTCCCAGATGGCCGTAGTGCCGGGGTCGGCGATGGCACGGGGCACAGCATCGATCAGGCTGAACGCCGCCGGGGTGGCATAGAGCGCCTTGCCGTTCTTGTTCAGATAGCCGCGATCGAGCAGGCCCTGAATGATCCCCGCCCGCGTGGCTTCGGTGCCAATGCCGGTAGTGTCCTTGAGCTTCTGTTTAAGGCGCGGGTCTTCGACCAGCTTGGCGACATTTTTCATTGCCTTGATCAGATCGCCCTCGGTGAAAGGTTTGGGCGGCTGGGTCCAGAGATCCTTGAGGCGCACGTCGAGCACCGGGTAGTCATGGCCTTCGCTGAGCCGGGGCAGGTTCTGTGGCGCCACAGGCTCACGGTCTTTAGCCGGAGCAAGAGCCTCAGGCAGGGCGCGCTTCCAGCCGGGCTCGACAATCTGCTTACCGACGGCGCGCAGGTCCTGCCCGGCACAGTCGAAATCCGCCTGGGTGCGGTCGTATTCGTGGTTGGGCAGGAATTGCGCCAGATAACGCGCGCGAATCAGGCTGTACACCGCCCGTGGCTTGCTCGCCAGACGGTCGAGATCACGCACGGCCGCAGTGGGAATGATGCCGTGGTGGGCACTGACCTTGGCATCGTTCCAAGCTCGGGAGCGGCGCTTGGGATCAAGGTGTGATTGCAGCGCTTCGAGACTGTCGTCGGCCCGCGCCAGTGCAGCGAGAATCGACGGCGCTTCGCCATGCTGGCTCAAGGGCAGGAAGCCGCAATCGCTGCGCGGATAGGTGATCAGCTTGTGGGTTTCGTAGAGGGCCTGGGCAATGTCCAGGGTTTCCTGGGCGCCGAGGCCGAGCTTCTTCGAGCACACTTCCTGCAAGGTGCCGAGATCGAAGGGCAGCGGCGCGGCCTCGCGGATGCGTTCGGTGCGCAGCTTGATCAACCGGGCACTGCCGGCCTGTCGCATGGCTTCGGCGGCCTGTTGTGCGAGGGGTTGATTGAGGCAGCGGTCCTGATCGTCACAGACATCGGCCTTGGCCCGCCACTGGGCGATGAAGGACTGCCGCCCGGACTGCAGCTCAACGTCTATGGCCCAATAGGGCACGGGGACGAAGTCGGCGATGCTGCGGTCGCGGTCCACGACCAGGCGCAGGGTCGGCGTCTGCACGCGGCCCACGGGCAGCACGCCCTGATAGCCGGACTGGCGGCCTAGCAGGGTGAACAGGCGACTCATGTTCATGCCGATCAGCCAGTCGGCGCGGGAGCGGCCCAGTGCCGAGTGATAAAGGTTGAAGGTTTCGACGCCTGGCTTGAGGGCGGCCAGGGCCTTGCGGATCGAGGCATCGTCCAGGGCTGACAGCCACAGGCGCTGGATCGGCCCGCGATAGCGGCAGTGATCAACCAGTTCCCGGGCGATCATCTCGCCTTCACGGTCGGCGTCGGTGGCGATCACCAGTTCCTGCGCTTCGCCGAGCAGGCGCTTGACCGCCTTGTACTGGCTGGCAGTCTTGGGCTTGACCTGCATCTTCCAGCGCTCGGGCACGATAGGCAGGTCTGCCAGCACCCAGCGTTTATAGCGAGCGTCGTAGGCGTCCGGCGGGGCGGTTTCCAGCAGATGGCCGATGCACCAGGTCACCGTCGCGTTGGCGCCCACCCAGCAACCGTCGCCCCGGCGCGTGGCGCCGAGCACAGCGGCAATATCCTTGGCCTGGGAAGGCTTTTCGCAGAGAAACAGGCGCATGCTGATCGTCGTTTTTCGAGGAAGACAGTGCTACAGCATGGACAGGGATGTGACAGAGGGCAAGGTTTTTATCTGTATGCATGTACAGCATTGGCTGTATGAGCGATGATCGCCGCGCCCCTGATAATAAAGCCCGAATGTCATGTCCCGTGCCCAGCGTCTTTTAACTCTGTTGCAGGTTCTTCGCCGCTACCGGTTCCCGGTGGCGGGGGCGGTATTGGCACGGGAGCTGGATATCAGCCTGCGCACCTTGTACCGGGATATCGGCACGCTCAAGGAGCAGGGCGCGGATATCGAAGGCGAGGCAGGCTTGGGTTTCCTGCTGCGACCGGGCTTCATGCTGCCGCCGTTGATGTTCAGCGACGATGAAATCGAAGCCCTGGTGCTGGGCGCGCGCTGGGTCGCGTCACGGGCCGATGACGAACTGGGCAAGGCTGCCCGCAGCGCCCTGGACAAGATCGCCGCGGTACTGCCCCCGGAGCTGCGTCACGAACTGGACGCCTCGGCGCTGCTGGTAGCGCCCAGTGGCTTGCCAGCCGTGAAACCCATGGTCGGGCCGCAGTTGATTCGGCAGGTCATCCGTTCCGAGCACAAGGCCGAGATTTTCTATCAGGACGTCAAGGACAGCCGCACCGCCCGGATCATCTGGCCGTTTGCGCTGGCCTATTTCGATGGCGTGCAGCTGTTGGTGGCCTGGTGCGAGCTGCGCGAGGGCTTTCGCCATTTCCGCGTCGACCGTATCCAGGAGCTGAATATTTCTGCGGAGCGCTATCCGCGTCGACGCCAGGCGCTGTTGAAGGCGTGGCAAGAGAGCCAGGGGATAGATTCGTTGTAGGGCTTACGGCGATTCATTAGGGCCTCGCTCCTGCGACGGCTGTGTGTGTAGGCCGAAATCACTGCTGACAGAAATGGGTAGCAGCTCCCCTTAGGCTTTTTCGAACTGGACGGACATACAGTTATCGACCAGTTTCATGAACTTGCTATCAGGGAGCCACCCCATGCTCGACCCCAACTTTCTCATCCTGTACGTCAATGATCCCCTGGCCAGCGCCCAGTTCTACGGGCATCTGCTGGGTCGTACACCCATCGAGTCTTCCGAGACCTTCGCATTGTTCGCAACCGACGCCGGGTTGATGCTCGGCCTGTGGGCGCGGCATGCCGTGGAGCCGGGCGTGGAGGCGCTGGGGGTGGGCAGCGAAGTGGCGTTTTCGGTGGCCGGTGTCGGGTTGGTCAACGCGGCGTATCAAATGTGCCGGACCTTCGACATCCCGATCATCCAGATACCCTGCACAATGGACTTCGGCTACACATTCGTCGCGGTCGATCCGGACGGCCATCGGTTGCGGGTGTTTGCCGCGTCATGACCGCCCGGCAGAAATGTATCAGGGATGACACATTTCCCCCGTTCCTCGCTCAAGGTCAGCAGGGCCGGGCCGATATTGCAGGCAATCGCATGGAGGCCTGTATGGAATTCAGCTTGGCATTGAGCAACAACCCGTCCCCCCAGAGCCTGATCGTGGACGCCTTGTCGGCCGCTATCTCAGCCAAAACCGCGCCTGCGCAGGCAGAAACTCCGGCCAAGCCCGGGGTTGAGGTGTTGCTCTCTGACAAGGGCTTGAGCAAGGCGCGCTACGACCGGCAATTCGCCGATATCGATGCGAGTAAGCTGCCGACCACGGTCAAGGAGCAGCTCAAAACCATCCGCCGCATTCAGCTGCAGATCGCCGAGAAAAAGGCCGAACTCAAGGCCGTGATGAAAAACCATCTGCTCACACCCAAGGAGCGCGAGGTCAAGGCCCGTCTATTGCAGCTGGAAATGACCAACCTGAGCAACACTATGACCGTGGCGACCAACAGTATCGGCAAGACCATGGGCGAAATGACTTTGCCTCTGGATCAGATCGGTGATGCCAACAAGCTGATGAACAAAGAGCCGTCCTGATCGGGGCACGTGAGGAGGGCCGCCATGCAATTCAGCCTGACGCTGCGTAACACCCCCCCGACGTCCAGTGCTCCGACGCTGGATGTGCCTGCGTCCGCTGCGGCTGGCAGCGAGAAAACCGCTACGGCAGAGACGCAGACCCCGGTCCGCCCGGGTGTGGAAGTGACGTTGTCGGCCCAGTCGCAGACGGTCAACAAGGATGCCGATATCGACGCCAGCAACCTGCCGACAGTGGTCAAGGATCAGTTGAAGATCATTCGCCGGATCCAGGAACAGATCGCCAGGAAGATGGACGAGCTGCAAGCCGTGGCCAAGGATCCCTCTCTGTCGCCCAAGGCGCGGGAGATCAAGACCCGCCAGCTTCAGATGGAACTGACGGTATTGAATCAGTCGCTGATGAGCGCGACCCGTGAAATGAACAAATCCATGCGCGACTTGAAGCTGTCGGCGGAACAGGTCACCAAGGCTTCCGGGCTCATCGGTTGGGGGCATGCCTGACAACGCGCTACGAGCGAATCGCAATGAAACCTTGTAGGAGCCGGCTTGCTGGCGATGGCGATGTTACAGACGAACTCATCGTTTGATACGACCCCATCGTCAGCAAGCCGGCTCTTGCGGGGCGTGCGTTTGCTTAGTGATCGTCTGGTATCAACGCTTGGCCACAACAAACAATCGTGGAAATGGAAACAGCACCGTGCCGTCAGGCAGCAGCGGATAGGCCTGGCTGATTGCTTCCAGATATTTCGCCAGATACGCGGCTTTTTCCGCCTCATCCAGAGGCGTCAGATACGGCCGCAACGCTGTCGCCTTGACCCACTCGACAACTGCTTGATGACCGCCCGCCAACGGGTGATGGTAGGTGGTACGCCAGACATCCACCGAGCTGCATTGTGTGTGGAGCAGTTCGTAGTAATAACTGGCGTTGTGCCGCGGCGGGTGCTTCACCGTGCCGATCTTGCTCGCCCACGGCCCGCTGGCGGCGACTTCCCGGGCCAGGCGGTGTGAAGGTTCTTCCATATTGTCCGGTGTTTGCACCGCCAGGCTGCCACCTGGGTTGAGTTTGCTCAGCAGGCGCGGATAAAGGCTGGCGTGGTCGGGCACCCATTGCAGCGAGGCGTTGGCGAGGATCACGTCAAAGGTCTGCGCCGGATCCCAGGCGGCAATGTCGGCCAGTTCGAAATTCAATGCGGGCAGGCGCTCGCGGGCGTTGATCAGCATGTCCTCGGAGCTGTCCATGCCGCTGATATGGGCCTCGGGAAAGCGCTGGGCCAGCACTTCGGTTGAGTTGCCGGGGCCGCAGCCCAGGTCGACGGCGGTCTGCACGTCGGCAGTGGCAATGGCGGCCACCAGATCGCGTACCGGCCGGGTGCGTTCTTGTTCAAACGTCGAATACAGCTTGGCTGACCAGGTCATCAGGTTTCCTCATTTTTATGCGGCGCTTTTCACGCCGATACCGGGAAGGCTATGCCTTGCTCGACATGTTTACAAATGCTAGAAATAACGTTTAACAATACTTGGAAGGTATGGCTTTGCTCGAACTACGTCGTTTGCATGCTTTCATTGCCATTGCCGAAGAAGGCCATATCACCCGCGCCGCCGAGCGCCTGGGCATGCAGCAACCGCCCTTGACCCGGCTGTTGCAGGGCCTGGAAGCGGAACTGGGCGTGGCCTTGATGGAGCGTCTGCCCCGTGGTGTGCGCCCGACTCCGGCAGGGCTGGCCCTGCTCGACGAGGCGCGCGCCTTGCTGGCCCGGGCCGAAGAAGTAACCCGCGTTGTGCAGCGTGCCGCCCGTGGTGAACAGGGGCGGCTGGCCGTGGGCTTTACCAGCTCGGCGTCCCTGCACCCCTTGGTGCCGGATGTACTGCGCGGTTTTCGCGAGGCGTTACCGGGTGTGACGGTGGTGCTGGAGGAGGCCGGGACCGGCGAGCTGATGGATGCGCTGTTGCATGAACGACTCGACGCAGCCTTCGTCCGCTCGACGCTCAGTGGCATGCCGACCCTGCAAAGCGAGCCGATCCTGACCGAACCGATGTTGTTGGCAATGCCGCTGCATCATCCGTTGTCGTTGTCCGGTGATACGCCGTTGCCCCTGGCGGCATTGGCCGACGAGGCTTTTGTCCTGTATCGGCGACGGGCCGGGCAGGGCCTCTACGATGTGATCCTCGCCGCTTGCCGTGCTGTCGGGTTCAGCCCATTGGTGGTTCAGGAAGCGCCGCGTCTGACTTCGACCTTGAGTCTTGTTGCGGCGGGCCTTGGCCTGTCCATCGTACCTGCGTCGATGCGGCGCCTGCGTGGCGATGGCATTGCCTATCGCGCCCTGACCGACTGCCCCGGCCTGACCGCGCCTTTACACCTGGCGACCCGCATCGGTGATCAGTCCGCCGTGTTGCAGCGCTTTCGCGAGAGCCTGATGCAGGCGGTGCAACTCGAAGCCCTGAGCCTGATAGTCATGACGGATTGAAGCGGGTTGGCAGCTGGGCGCTTTACAACGGCCTGCACGGCAAGTACTCCCGGCTCAAACGCTACTGGCGCGCGATGCCGGGGCGGGGCGTGGTCGAACTGGAGCACCTTCCAGATTGAAGGGCTTCTGCGTGCCCTTCACAACTTCCCCCAAAACGCCTCGGCAAAATCACTTAGCGGCGTGCGGGCGCGGAACAGGCGGATCTGCATCGGGATATCCCACTGCTCATCCAGTGCCCGCACCAGACGCTGTTGTTGCATCTCGCTGTCGGCCAGGGTTGCGGGCAGCCAGGCCATGCCCTTGCCTTCCAGGGCCATGGACAGCAGCACTGCGGCCAGGTGCGAGTTGAATCGGCTATCCAGGTGTTGCTCGGGGTGGGAGCGGTTCAGGCGCCAGTTGACGATACGGCCCAGCCCGGAGTCGGCGGTGTAGCCCAGGTAGGGGCGTGAAGTAGCCGTGACATCGCTGATGGCCTGAGGGGCGCAAAGAGGGATCAGACTGTCGCTGCCGATGGTCTTGCCAAGGAATTGTTCGCTGGGAAAGCGCGGCGGCACATCCGGATGGTGATGGCAGAGCAGAAACTGCACCTCGCCATTGAGCAGCATCTGTTCGCACACGCGCATGTTGTCCGAATGCAGGCGCACTGCCTCGATAGGCGCTTCGCGTTCGGTACTTCTGATCCAGCCGGGGAAGAAGTTGAAGGACAGCGAATGGGTCGCGGCAAAGTAAAGCGTGCGTAACTGCTTGCCTGCCAGTTCACGGGCGTCTAGGCGCATCTGGTGCAGGCGCCGGGTCATGTCCTGGGCGTTGCCGAGCATTTGCCGGCCGACATCGGTAAGGCTTGCGCCCTGGGTGGTACGTTCGAACAGATCGACCCCCATCCAGTTTTCCAGAGCACGAATGCGCCGGCTGAACGCCGGTTGCGTGACATGCCGCGCATCCGCCGCCCGGGAAAAGTTTTCCAGTTCGGCAAGTGCAACGAAGTCTTCCAGCCAGGCGAGTTCCATGGGCGCTGCTACCGCTATGTGAGTTGGCCGATTCTAGCTCAGGTGTGAGTCTGCGCGGACAGGACATTCCCGCGAAGAATAGGAGCTATGCCCCCGCCCTCTCTACCCTGGGCAGGGCAGGATTGTGACCATGACCTGGCGATTTGCACACTTACTCATTCAGCCAGTCAGGTAACGATCATGACCCCTCAAGCTAAACTCGATGCATTCAAGGCCGACTTCCAGAGCGGCAAGCCGCCCTACAACGCACCTCCTCAAGTCCACGCGACCATGAAGAAAGCCACCGACGCCCTGATCGCCAGCGGCCAGGCCGAGCGCGCATTGAGGGCGGGCGACAAGGCGCCTGAATTTACCCTGGAAGACCCAGACGGCAACCCGGTTTCCTCTGCCGAGCTATTGGCCAAGGGGCCGCTGGTCCTGAGTTTCTACCGTGGCGTGTGGTGCCCGTACTGCAACATGGAATTGCAGGCACTCGAAGAAGCACTGCCGGCCATTCGTGAGCTGGGCGCCAGCCTTGTCGCGATTTCTCCGCAAATCAAGGCCAACAGTCGTAAATCGGTGCGTCAGAACGAGTTGAGCTTCCCGATCCTCAGCGACAGCAAGAACGACGTCGCCGCTGCCTTCGGCCTGCGCTTCACCCTGCCGGACTACCTGATAGAGCTGTACAAAAACTTCGGCAACGACCTGCCGAAAATCAACGATGACCCGAGCTGGACGCTGCCCATGCCTGCCCGTTTCGTTATCGGCGTAGATGGCATCATTACCTACGCGGAAGTGAACCCGGACTATACCCTGCGTCCTGATCCGTCGGAGTTGCTGCCTGCATTGCGTGGCTGATCGGTGGGAGCCATCTGAGGGAGCGAATTGTGGTTGCTGTAAAGCCAGAGCAGCCCCTTCGCGGATGAATCCGCTCCCACAGATATCGATGATATTCACGCGCTACTGTGGGAGCGAATTCATTCGCGAAAGCTTTATTCCGGACGCCGCCAATGTGTTGGATGTACTGGCCCCTTCGCGGATGAATCCGCTCCCACAGATCCGACGATATTCACGCGCTCCCACAAGATTCACCCCGCCACCTGCCAAGTGTTTGCCGCGCGACAGCGCGGCGTCTTAGGCGGGGCAGAATCTTCCACTGTTTTACGGTCAGCCTCGTTCGCTGCTCAACAACTGCTCCACATACTCAACAAACGCCCGGGCCTTGGCGCTGGCCATGCGCCCGGTCGGAAAAACCGCCCACAGGTCCAGCACGGGCAGTTGCCATTCCTGCAGCACCTGACGAATTTCGCCACTGGCCAGCTCCGGGGCGAACATCCATTGCGATGACAGGGTAATACCCAGATGGGCCAATACAGTGGTGCGCACGCCTTCCGCCGCCGTGACCCGCACCCGCCCCGATACAGTGACCGATTGCTCGGTGCTGCCCTTCTTGAACTGCCAATGTTCACCGCCACCATGCTGCGAATAAATCACCGCCTGATGCCCCGCCAGTTCGGCCGGCGAGCCGGGCACGCCGTGTCGCTCGAAGTAGGTGGGCGTACCCAGCACCATGCGCGGGCATTCGCCGATCTTGCGCGCAGTCAGCCCCGAGTCGGGCAAGTCCCCCATGCGTAGCGCGACATCGATGCCTTCCTCGATCAGATTGACGTTGCGGTCATCCAGTACCACATCAATGTCGAGATCCGGATGCTGATCCAGAAAGCCGCTCAGATGCGGAAGGATATGCAGCCGCGAGAAAGTCACGGCGGCGCAGATCCGTAACGTTCCGCGCAGCCCCGAGCCCGCGCCACGGGCTGCCAGGTCGGCTTCGTCAGCTTCTTCGATGGCGCGCTTGGCCCGCTCGAAAAACGCCGCCCCGGCTTCGGTGGGGCTCAGGCCGCGGGTCGAGCGCAGCAACAGGCGCACGCCGAGGCGTTCTTCCAGTTGCGCGACGACCTTGGAAACCGCTGGCTGGCCGACCTTGAGCCGCCGCGCCGCAGCCGAGAACGACCCCGTCTCGACCACACAGACAAAGGTTTCCATCGCTGATAAGCGGTCCATTTTATTCCTCTGCGCAATGAGTCGTAAGCGCCGACAAGACTACCCTCTTCGCATGGACGGCGCCTCTATTGACCTGAGTCGGGAGGCGGCTGACGTACCGGCCGTAGAATCGCCGGGCGACGTCATCCAGGGGCAGGAAATGAACAACAGTCAGGAACACCTGCAAAAACACGATGCGATGCTCAAGCGCCTGGCCCGGGTCGAAGGGCAGATTCGCGGCATCCAGGCCATGATCAGGCGCGGTGTCGAATGCGATGCCGTGGCCGTGCAGTTCCGCGCGGCACGCAAGGCGTTGGACAAGGCTTATCAAGAGTTACTGATGTGCCTGGTGGAAGATGCCATGATCGATGATGGCCAGAGCACTGAAGAAAAACTGGCGCAGGTGCGGGCGATCTTTACCAAATACACCTGACAGAGTGGGACCGGCTTTAGCCGGGAAGGCGGCATTTCTGGCGCTGAAGATGCGTTGAAGTGACCGCCCCCTTCCCGGCTGAAGCCGGGCCCACAGTCATGTGCTCATGCTGCCCCCTGCACCCCGGCCTGCCACAACAAGCCATAACCCAGCCCCATCCACACCCAGCCCAGCAGCGGATGAAACACCGTCCGCCACAATCGGCTATGCGGGTCGAAACCCACACCGTGAATGAAGCCTGTGGACATGCCGAGCATGCTCAGGGAAATCAGTCCGTGGCTGTAATGACCGTTGGCGTCGAGCAGCGCGGCCGGGTGGACCAGGAAGATCAGTGACAGTGGCCCCGCCAGCAGCAGGGAAACAACGCGGGTGTACCCGCGTTGCAGCCAGGGCCGGGCGTTACTGTTCACCCGACACCTCTTCATCGAGGTTCTGTTGGGTCTCCAGCCACAGGGCATTGATGATGCCGAAACTGCAGGCCAACAGGACGCCGAGAATCCAGGCGAAATACCACATGATGTGCTCCTTGCCCCTGGGGGCGGATAGTGAGGCGATCAGTACAGCCCGTGAGGGTTGGCTTCGATGTGCTTGTCGCCCAGGCGACCCCACATGCGGGTGTAGCACCACAGCGTGTAGCCCAGGACCAACGGCACGAATACGCAGGCCACGACAAACAGGATGCCCAGGGTCTTGTGGCTGGATACCGCGTCCCACAGCGTCAGGCTCGATGCCAGATCAAGGCTTGACGGGAATACGAACGGGAACAGTGCAAAGCCTGCCGTGCAGATGGTGCCGACAATCGCCAGGCTGCTGCCGAGGAAGGCCAGACCGGCACGGTTGATCTGGGCGCCGAGCAGAGCCAGCAGGCCACCGGCCAGACCGAGGATCGGCGCGATGCGGGTCAGCGGGTAGGCGCTGTAGTTGGCCAGCCAACCGGCATTGTTCGCCACTACCTGCTTGCTCAGCGGATTCAGTGCCGCGTTGGTATCCAGGCCCTGCACCAGGCTCAACCCGGTAATCGACGACACCAGCCAGACACCGGCCCCGGCAAAGGCAATCAGGTAAACCAAGGCACACAAGCGAGTCGCCACGCGAGAGCGGGCATGCAACTCGGCATCGGTGCGCAGCATCAGCCAGGCGCCACCGTGGGCGCTGAGCATGCTCAGGCTGACCACGCCTGCCAGCAGGGCGAAAGGATGCAGCAGACCGAAGAACGAGCCTTCATAGGACGAGCGCATGAACTCGTCGAGGTGAAAAGGCAGGCCGAGAAACAGGTTGCCGAAGGCCACGCCAAACAGCAGGGCCGGAGCCGCGCCACCGACAAACAGGGCCCAGTCCCAGGCATTGCGCCAGGTCTTGTTCTCCAGTTTGCTGCGGTAATCGAAACCCACGGGGCGGCAGAACAGGGCAAACAGCACCAGTAGCATCGCCCAGTACAGCCCGGAGAAGGCTACGGCGTAAACCATCGGCCATGCCGCGAAAAGTGCGCCACCGGCGGTGATAAACCATACCTGGTTGCCGTCCCAGTGCGGGGCGATGGTGTTGATCGCCACGCGCCGCTCGTTGTCGGTGCGACCCACGAACGGCATCAGCGCCATGGCGCCCATATCAAAACCGTCGGTCAGGGCAAAGCCGATCAGCAGTACGCCGATCAGCACCCACCACATCACTTTCAGTGTCTCGTAATCAAACATGACGAACTCCTCAGGCCTGGGCGGTGTGCGCGACGGCGTCACGCTCGAAGTGATAACGGCCGGTATGCAGGCTCGACGGGCCAAGGCGGGCAAATTTGATCATCAGGTACATCTCGATCACCAACAGCACGGTGTAGAAGGCCACCAGAGCCAGCAGCGAGCCGAGTACATCGCCTGCAGCCAGGGACGAGGCGGACAGATGCACCGGCAGCACTTCGGCAATCGACCACGGCTGACGGCCATGCTCGGCGACGATCCAGCCGGTCTGAGTGGCGATCCATGGCAGCGGCAGTGCGCAGACGGCAAAGCGCAGCAGCCATGGCTTGCTCTCGGCATTGCGCTTGATCGACGCCCAGGCGGCCAGCACGAACAGCACAAGGGTCAGGAAGCCCGATAGCACCATGAGGCGGAAGGTCCAGAACATGGTGAAGACATTGGGAATGGTATCCAGGGAGGCTTTCTTGATATTCGCCTCGCTGGCATCGACCACATTCGGTGTGTATTTCTTCAGCAGCAGGCCGTAGCCCAAGTCCTGTTTCACCGCATTGAACGCGTCGATATTGGCCGGGCTCTTGTCGCCGTGACGCAGTTTTTCCAGCAGGCCGTAGGCGAGCATGCCGTTGCGGATACGCACTTCGTGCTGGGAGATCAGGTCCTTGATACCGGTGACCTGCCTGTCCACCGAACGGGTGGCGATGATGCCCATGAGATAGGGGATCTTCACCGCGTAGTCAGTGCGTTGCTCTGCCTGGTTGGGCAGGCCGAACAGGGTGAACGCGGCAGGCGCGGGCTCAGTGTTCCACTCGGCTTCGATGGCCGCCAGTTTGGTGGTCTGCACGTCGCCGATCTCGTAGCCGGACTCATCGCCCAGCAGGATCACTGACAGCGTCGAGGCCAGGCCGAATACCGCGGCAATGGCGAAGGAGCGCCGGGCGAAGGCCAGGTCACGTTTCTTCAGCAGGTAGTAGCTGGAAATCGCCAGGACAAACACCGCGCCCGTCACATAACCCGCCGATACGGTGTGCACGAACTTCACCTGGGCCACGGGGTTGAACAGCAGGGCACCGAAGCTGCTCAGTTCCATGCGCATGGTTTCGAAGTTGAACTCGGCACCGACCGGATTCTGCATCCAGCCATTGGCAATCAGAATCCACAGTGCCGACATGTTCGAGCCAATGGCAACCAGCCAGGTCACGGCCAGATGCTGGACGCGAGTCAGGCGATCCCAGCCGAAGAAGAACAGGCCAATAAAGGTCGATTCCAGAAAGAACGCCATCAAACCTTCAATGGCCAACGGCGCGCCAAAGATATCGCCGACATAGTGGCTGTAATAAGCCCAGTTGGTGCCGAACTGAAACTCCATGGTCAGCCCGGTCGTTACGCCCAGGGCAAAGTTGATACCGAATAACTTGCCCCAGAACTTGACCATGTCCTTGTAAACCTGTTTGCCGGTCATGACATAGACCGACTCCATGATTGCCAGGAGGAAGGTCATGCCCAGCGTTAATGGCACAAACAGGAAGTGATACAACGCGGTAACTGCAAATTGCAGGCGCGAGAGGTCGACAACGGATTCCGAGATCATCTCGGTTTCTCCTCGGTAAGTTGCGAAACAGGTGGGGTATCGAATAAATGCGCTGCAACGCCTGCCTGGTTATCGACCGGCACGCCGGGCTCACTGAACCAGATGGCTTTGATGCTGAAGAGAATAATTAACTTGATGATCAGGATAATGCCAATATCCCGCGCCAACGGAATACGCCATAAAGACTTTGGCCTGTCTTTGGACATGATAAGGCAACTCCGACGTTAATCAGCAGCCAGGGCATTACAGTGACGCTCGCAGTTAAACTGCCGCCATTAAGCAATGTCCGTTGGGAGTAGGGTGAGTGCTCTTTGTATTCTGAACACTCATTGCACAATGCTACTCCATACCCATGCGGGTATGTAAGCCGGGCTTTATTGACGTGCATCAAGGTTGTCGCTGTATTTACCGGACGGCTGTGGCGGGGTGTCGCAGCGTGGTGTTTTTTCTTGAATTTAAGAATAGTGCCGCCGTGGGAGATCCCGCCCCGTCTTCGACGACGCGCTGTCGCGCAGTAAACCCTTGGCAGGGCGCGAGAGCAAATTCTGTGGGAGCGAATTCATTCGCGAAGAGGCCAGAGCATTCGACACGATCGTATCGTCTGTACCAGCGCCTTCGCGAATGAGTTCGTTCCCACCGGGTTGCGTTGATTCGGTGGGTTTTGCGCTGTTTGATGCGAGCCGATTGGCTGGCGATGGTGTCGGGTCAAACCGAAGCATTCCAGCGAACCTTGGTCACGCCGATTTTCTCGGCTCTCTGCGTGGCCACCTCCCAACTCGTGCCCAAGGCAATCCAGCCTTTCAGGCTTTCTGAAGCATGCATCGCCGCCAGGCGAATGGCATTGCTGTCATCGAGCTGAATGGCGCGGGCATAAAAGTGCCTTATCACCCCGTCGAATAGATAGTGGATGGTGTAGACGGTATCGATAGACATTTGGAACCTCTTGGCCGAAGCCATACCCGAAAGGGGCAAATCCATGGAGCCTGGAATTCAGAGAGGTCTGCCGGGAGGTGAGGCCGAGAGAAATGGGGAAGCCTGAACTTAGTTTTGAAGCCTTAATAAAGTAGTCATGGTTAAATTATGACTGGGCTTTGTGCCATTCGTTCGCGCTGTGTAGCCCCGCCGGTCCGGTTAAGCCGCGAGCAGGTTTGCCGCCGATAAAGCGCCTGCTGAACGCAACACGACGATGGGGCTGGACTGGCTGTGAGAGCCAGCAAGCCGACTCCCTCGCAATCGTGATGGGTGGGCTACCGCGGGGCATCAAGAACACTGCCGCAGTGCGGATTCGGATACCCCTCCTGGCGGCCCTTGCTACTCTCGCTGATCAACCGCACCCGCAATATGCATCCCGCCAATTGCCGCATTGCGGGCCGCCTGATAGATCTCGCTGGCATCCTCGAGCAACACGTACGCCGCATCGGACAGGTTATGCAGGTCCTTGGGGTCGGCGTCGGTAATACGCATATGCGCCAGGCTGTAGAGCAACCCTTTGGCCGCATTCAGGCGCTGCTCGGCGCAGGCTTCAAGATCAAGGTAGGGCGCTGTCGCATCAATCAATAACACGGGGGTATCTGCCGGGGTATGACTAAGGGGAATTAGAGAACTCATCACCTCACCTCCTGATTTCAATTGTGATACTTAATATGACTAATGGAGGTGATAGAGATTGCGAGGGGGCGGACGAATGGGCGCGTTGATGAAATGACCCAGGTCATTTTCAATAGCTGGCATGCAGCAGCGCTATGCAAATGTCTGGAACGGCCAAGCCAGCCGCTCTGAGCAATAAGAGCAAACCCGGCTAGGCGCCGTCCCTGTGATGCAGACGATCATGGCGACCCGTTTCAGACCTTCCACGCGGTATATCCATGTCAACCAATGCGGCGTACGCCGAGCGTTTCAATGCTGTCCTTGCTTACATTGACGCCAATCTTGAAGGCGACTTGTCGGTGAAGGCGCTGAGCCAGGTCGCGAACTTTTCGGCGTTTCATTTTCATCGACAATTCACCGGGTATGTGGGTGTTCCCGTTGCGCGTTATGTGCAATTGATGCGCTTGCGCCGGGCGGCTCATCGGCTGGCTTCCCAGGCAGATTGCTCGGTGCTGGACGCCGCACTCGACGCCGGTTTCGAAAGCCCGGAGGCCTTCAGCAGGGCGTTCCGGCGTTCGTTTGGCATGGCCCCGGGAATGTTCCGCCGGCAGCCGAATTGGCAGGTCTGGAATGGAGCGTTTGTCATTCCTCATCATTCCAGGAGCATCATCATGCAGGTACAAATCGTCGAATTTGCCGAGGTCAGAGTTGCAACGCTGGAGCACTACGGCGCCCCAGGACTGCTGAATGAAAGCGTGCGCAGGTTCATCGACTGGCGCATGGCAAGCGGGCAGTCACCGGTCGCTTCAAGCTGCACGTTCGGTATCCCCCACAACAATCCCGATACCACACCGCCTGACGAATTCCGTTTTGCCATCTGTGGGGAAATTCACGAAGACGTGAGAGCCAATACCGCCGGTGTAAGCGAGATGACCATTCCCGGAGGCCGTTGTGTGGTCGTGCGGCATGTCGGCTCACCCGATCATATCGGCGAAACCATCTACCCGGTCTACCGCGACTGGCTGCCCACCAGCGGGGAAGAGCTGCGTGACCATCCGTTGTTCTTTCACTACCTGAGTGTTTATCCACAGACGCCGCAGGATCAGTGGCAGACGGATATCTATATACCGCTGGTGTGAGGTTGCGGGACGAGCGGTGGGAGCGAATCAAGAGCAGATTTCGTGGGAGCCGGGCTTGCCCGCGAAGGCCTTTACGCGGTGTCTCTGGCCGGTAGCGTGAGCCATTCGCGGGCCAGCCTCGCTCCAACGACTCAAGAACACCGCGAAACCTCCTACACAGTATTTGTGCGAAAAAGCGATGTTCGGCCGCGTCCTCGCCCGACGCCGCTGAGTTTCCCGATCAGGCAATGAAAGTGCTTTGAAATATCTTGCAACATTTGCTGCCTGGTTGAGGTCGGATTCTTACCTTCCCAAAGAATCTCTCATGAAAACACCTCGCCCCTGCGCCCGTGCCAAGCCCCTCGATGAACTGCGTAACCTGAAAATGGCCCGCTCTGCCCATGCGTATGTGCGTGGCAGTACCGTGCAATTCTATGAGTGGCTGCACAGCCAGCCTGGGCGCCGGCTTCCCGGCGGGCCGCCGGTGTGGATCTGCGGCGATTGCCATGCGGGCAATCTTGGACCGACCGGGGATCTGAAAGGTCGCATCGATATTCATATTCGCGACCTCGATCAGACCGTGGTGGGTAATCCTGTGCATGATCTGGTCAGGCTGGGTTTGTCCCTTGCCACCGCCGCCCGTGGCTCTGATTTGCCCGGCGTGGCCACGGCGCGAATGCTCGAAGAAATGATGCGCGGGTACGAGCAAGCCTTTGAGTCCAAGAATGATGAAGAAGAGCCGCCGCGGCCTGCGCAAGTCAAAGCCGGCATGCGCAGTGCGGTGCAGCGCACATGGAAGCATCTGGCCCAGGAGCGTATCGAGGACACCAAGCCCACCATTCCTCTGGGCAAGCATTTCTGGCCGCTGTCGCGTTCCGAGCGCAGTGCCTTGAAAGCCTTGTGTGCCACCGACGATATCCACACCCTGGTCACCTCATTGAAAGGCCGGGCCCGTGACGCCACTGTGCAAATGCTCGACTCTGCCTACTGGGTGAAAGGTTGTAGCTCATTGGGCTTGCAGCGCTACGCCGTGCTGTTGAGCGTCGGTGATGGCGAGGAGCAAGAGTACTGCCTGCTCGATATCAAACAGGCTGTGGCCGCCGCCGCTCCGCGCGCGCCCAGGGCGGCAATGCCCCGGGATAATGGCAAGCGGGTTGTCCAAGGTGCGCGATCCTTGTCCCCCGGCTTGGGCAATCGGATGATCGCCACCCGCATGCTCGACCATGGATTTTTTGTCCGTGAGCTGTTGCCGCAGGACATGAAGCTGGAGCTGGATCAGCTGAGCCAGACCGAAGCCATGCGTGCAGCGGGATATCTTGCCGCAGTTGTAGGAAGAGCCCATGCCCGGCAGATGGACCTGTCAACGCGGGCGTCGTGGATAAAGGATTTGCAGGGCAATCGCTCGCAAATACTCGATGCGCCCTCATGGTTGTGGACTAGCGTTGTGGAACTGGTCGGCAGCCATGAGAAAGGCTATCTGGAGCATTGCCGGCTGTATGCGTTGCAGCACTGAGCCTGGCGTCTGAGTTTGGCCATCTCACAGCAACAGGCAGGATCTTCAGTGAAACCGTATAGCTGAAACGTTTCTCTAGTGCTTGCACAAGAAAATATTTGTGACTAGAGTCGAGCGCAGTCAGACCAGTCGACCCCTTCTGTCGAGATGGCCTACATACAAAAATAATAAGTACCGAGGTCGTCATGCACCTTGAAACCCATGCTATTCCCCTGCTCGAAATGCGCGGCATTTCTAAGACCTTCAATGGTCTGCGCGTACTCAAAAATGTCGGCCTGAAAGTCTTCCCCGGTGAAATTCACGCGTTGATGGGGGAGAACGGTGCAGGCAAATCGACACTTATGAAAATCCTCTCGGGTGCCTATCAGGCAGATGATGGCGGTGAAATCCGCATCAATGGTCAACCCGTCGCCAGCTACCACCCCGGCACAGCAAAAGAGCTGGGTATCGCCGTGATCTATCAGGAGTTGAGCCTCTGCCCGAACCTGACGGTGGCGCAAAACATTTACCTGGGACGCGAGCTACGCCGCGGCTGGACCGTTGACCGCAAGGGCATGGAGGACGGGTGCATTGAGGTATTGGCGCGATTGGGTGCCGAGTTCAAACCGTCCACCGTGGTCGGTACCCTGTCCATTGCCGAGCGCCAACTGGTAGAAATCGCTCGTGCCTTGCATGCCCACGCCAAGATCCTGGTCATGGACGAACCCACGACGCCGTTATCGTCCCGTGAGACGGATCGGTTGTTCAGCCTGATCAAGCAACTGCGCAGTCAGGGGCTGGCGATTATCTACATCAGCCATCGCATGGCCGAGATCTATGAACTGTCGGATCGTGTCTCGGTGCTGCGTGATGGCGAGTATGTCGGTGAACTGGCGCGGGACGTGCTGTCTGCCGAGGTGCTCGTCAAGATGATGGTGGGGCGTGACCTGTCCGGCTTCTACAAAAAAGAACATGCAGCCTATGACCCCGGCGCCGTGGTGATGCGTGTGCGTGACATGGCCGATGGCAAGCGCGTGCGTGGCTGCAGTTTCGATCTGCACGTCGGCGAGGTGCTGGGTATTGCCGGGCTGGTCGGTGCGGGGCGTACCGAATTGGCGCGGCTGATCTTTGCCGCCGACCCTCGCACGGGCGGTACGCTGGAGGTGGCAGGCAAGCCGGTGACGCTGTTGCGCAATCCAGCGGATGCCATTGAGGCCGGCGTTGTTTACCTCACTGAAGATCGCAAGGCTCAGGGGTTGTTCCTGGACATGAGCGTGGCCGACAACATCAATGTCTGTGCCTGCGTTCCTGACGCCCATGCAGGCGGGGTACTCGACCGCAGGCACGCTGCGCAACGCGCCACCGACGCCATCCGCTCGCTGTCGATCCGTGTCGCCTCAGGCAAGGTCAATGTCGGCGCGCTGTCCGGAGGCAATCAGCAAAAAGTCCTGCTGGCGCGGCTGCTGGAAGTCAAACCTCATGTGCTGATTCTCGACGAGCCCACCCGGGGCGTGGATATCGGTTCCAAATCGGAGATCTATCGAATCATCAATCAGCTGGCGAAAGCGGGCGTGGGCGTTGTCGTGATCTCCAGCGAATTACCGGAAATCATCGGCACCTGCGACCGCGTGCTGATCATGCGCGAAGGCCGGTTGGTCGCTCAGGTCGGCGGTGCGTCCGGCCACGAAATATCCCAGGAAGCCATTATCGACTTCGCCACCGGTGGCGAGCAGGTGGCCGCTCATGGCTGACTCAAACATGATGGAGAAAAACGCAATGACCGTGGATGCCCCTGCAACACTCGACAGGCGTGAACGTATTCGAGAACTGATGCGCAGTGTGGGCATGTTGCCGGTATTGGTGCTGTTGCTGGTGGGTTTCGCCCTGGCCAGCGAAAACTTTCTCACGATGCAAAATCTGTCGATCATCACCCAGCAGGCCTCGGTGAATGTGGTCCTGGCGGCGGGCATGACCTTCGTCATTCTGACTGCAGGGATCGATCTTTCGGTCGGGGCGATCCTCGCCGCGTCCGCTGTGGTTGCCCTGCAAGCCTCCATGTCGCCGCAGTTCGGCATGCTGGGGATTGCTGCCGGTGTCGGCTTCGGCCTGTTGCTGGGGCTGGTCAACGGCGGATTGATCGCTTTCCTGCGTCTGCCGCCGTTTATCGTCACCCTCGGTGCCCTGACGGCCATGCGCGGGCTGGCCCGGCTATTGGCGGACGACAAGACGGTCTTCAACCCGGATCTGCCCTTTGCCTTTATCGGCAACGACTCGATTCTCGGCGTGCCCTGGCTGGTGGTCATCGCGATAGCCGTGGTCGTCCTTTCGTGGTTCATCCTGCGTCGCACCGTGATGGGCGTGCAGATCTATTCGGTGGGCGGCAATCCCGAAGCGGCGCGGCTGTCCGGGATCAAGGTGTGGAAGGTGTTGCTGTTCGTCTATGCCATGTCCGGTGCCCTGGCGGGTCTGGGCGCGGTGATGAGTGCGTCGCGCCTGTTCGCCGCCAATGGTCTGCAATTGGGGCAGTCCTATGAGCTGGATGCCATTGCGGCGGTGATTCTGGGCGGCACCAGTTTTGTCGGTGGTGTCGGCACCATCGGCGGCACCTTGATTGGCGCGCTGATCATTGCGGTACTGACCAATGGCCTGGTACTGCTCGGGGTATCTGATATCTGGCAATACATCATCAAAGGCATCGTGATCATCGGTGCCGTGGCGCTGGATCGCTATCGCCAGTCCGGTACGCGAACCTGATTTCCTAACAATAATCACAAGAGAATCGTCATGAACGTCAAACGCATCTTTCCTGCTGTCGTCTCCCTGAGCCTGGCCTTGCTGATGTCGCAAGCGGTGCAGGCCCGCGAACTCAAAGCCCTGGGCATCAGCATGGGGTCTTTGGGCAATCCGTATTTCGTCACCCTCGCCGACGGCGCCACGGCTCAGGCCAAGGCATTCAATCCGGCGGTCAAGGTCACTTCAGTGTCGGCCGACTACGACTTGAGCAAGCAGTTCTCGCAGATTGATAACTTCATCTCCTCCAAGGTCGATCTGATCCTGCTGAACGCCGTAGACCCCTCTGCCATGGCTTCGGCCATCAAGAAAGCCCGGGACGCGGGGATAGTGGTGGTGGCGGTGGATGTCGACGCCAAGGGTGTCAATGCCACCGTGCAGACCGATAACGTTGAGGCGGGCAAGCTGGCCTGCCAGTTCATCGTCGACAAGCTGGCGGGCAAAGGCAACGTGATCATTCAGAACGGTCCGCAAGTGACGGCGGTCACCGACCGGGTCAAAGGCTGCAAGGCCGCGCTGGCAAGCGCGCCGGACATCAAGGTGCTGTCCGACGATCAGGACGGCAAGGGTTCACGTGAAGGCGGCCTGAATGTGATGCAGGGCTACCTGACGCGCTTCCCCAAAATCGACGGGCTGTTTGCTATCAATGATCCCCAGGCCATCGGCAGCGACCTGGCCGCCCGCCAATTGAAACGCAGTGGCATCGTCATCACCTCGGTGGACGGCGCGCCGGATATCGAGAATGCGCTCAAGAGCGAATCGCTGATCCAGGCCAGCGCCAGCCAGGACCCTTGGGCCATGGCTCAGACGGCAGTTAAGATCGGTAATGACCTGCTCAATGACAAGCCACCAACCGAAGCCGTGACCCTGCTCGCGCCGAAGCTGATCACTCGCGACAACGTCGCGGCCTATAACGGCTGGTCGAGCAAACGCTAATGTCATGATGGCCTGGGGCGCCGCTTTTTGCGTGCCCCGCAACTGGGTGGGCACGGAGGTTGTTCTCTGTGTCTGCCGTCTGCCGTACTACGGCAAATTCTCCAGCCGCGCTTCCACTGCGTCATCGAAAATGATGAACAGCGCTTCGGCATCCGCCGAGCGCAGTTTGCGCGTGCTTTCCAGGCTCTGGATCAACTCGATCTGAAGTGCTCGTTCCGCTTCCAGGTCTTCGCGGGTGCTGGCGGCGTTGAGTGCACGCAGCAGATCATTCATCTCGTCGCGGATGGGCTTGGGCAGGCGTAACAGATCGAGCTTTTCTTGGGGCATGTTTCAGACTCTCTTGATTGCACGCCGGGCGCGAGCGGTTTGGCATTGTCGCTGAAAAGCGGCTGTGAACCAGAAAAAACAAGGCATTGAGGCACAAAAAGGCACATGCGAGAGTCGCTGAGTGCCTTTTTGTGAAGCCTTCTCACGAGAAGGCTCATCCAGTCATCGCGTGGCTCGGGCAGCGGGTCGAAGCAACCTGACATCGGGCTGAATTGAGCCTCAAAGGGGGATGTGGGTTGTCGACAAGACCTGGCGCAGCCCCATAAACGAGCGAATCTGGCGCACTCCGGGCAGGTAAAGCAACTGCTCGGCATGGAGTCGGTTGAAACTGTTGCTGTCCTTGGTTCGTATCAACATGAAGTAATCGAACTCCCCTGTCACCACATGGCATTCCATGCAGCCGGAGACTTTTTGCGCCGCGGCTTCGAAGGCTGCGAAGGATTCCGGTGTCGAACGGTCCAGCACCACACCGATCAATACCACCATCCCTGCATCAAGCGCTTGATTGTCCAGCAACGCGACAATGCCTTTGATCAAGCCCGCCTGCTTGAGACGTTCGACTCGTCGCAGACAGGCCGGCGCGCTCAGTTTGACCTTCTCGGCGAGCGCCACATTGGAGATAGAGGCGTCTCGCTGCAGGGTCCTGAGAATGGCGCGGTCGGTCCGGTCCAGCGGGTGCGGCTCCGGGCTGGGTGTGCCGGGTTTGTTGTGAGTATTTGTTGCGTTCATATGGATATCTACACAATAAAAATAAGTTAGAATTTCTATTTGGTAATTTATATTTCTTTAATAGGTTGAAACTTGCAACACATATTTTCGGCTTTGTTCTTAATATTGAACTCATCGAAGCCCCTCTGAAAGAACCTGGAATGCAGCCTTTTTGCCTTTCGGTCTGGCGCTTGGATATCCGATAAACAAGGAGCAGAGTCATGAACCTGAATCGTTTTAAACGTTATCCGCTGACCTTCGGTCCTTCTCCCATCACGCCCTTGAAACGCCTCAGCGAACACCTGGGCGGCAAGGTCGAGTTGTATGCCAAGCGTGAAGACTGCAACAGTGGCCTGGCTTTCGGCGGCAACAAGACGCGCAAGCTCGAATACCTGATTCCCGAGGCGCTTGAACAGGGCTGCGACACGCTGGTGTCCATCGGCGGGATCCAGTCGAACCAGACCCGGCAGGTCGCCGCCGTCGCTGCCCACCTGGGCATGAAGTGTGTGCTGGTCCAGGAAAACTGGGTGAACTACTCCGACGCCGTATATGACCGGGTTGGCAATATCGAGATGTCCCGCATCATGGGGGCGGACGTACGACTGGACGCCGCCGGTTTCGACATCGGTATTCGGCCCAGCTGGGAGAAGGCCATGAGCGACGTGGTGGAGCGGGGTGGCAAGCCGTTCCCGATCCCTGCAGGTTGTTCCGAGCACCCCTACGGCGGGCTCGGGTTCGTCGGCTTTGCCGAGGAAGTGCGGGAGCAGGAAAAACAGCTGGGGTTCAAGTTCGACTACATCGTGGTCTGCTCCGTGACCGGCAGTACCCAGGCCGGCATGGTCGTCGGTTTCGCCGCGGACGGCCGTTCGAAGAACGTGATCGGCATCGATGCCTCGGCCAAGCCGGAGAAAACCAAGGCACAGATCCTGCGTATCGCCCGACACACTGCTGAGCTGGTGGACCTGGGTCGTGAGATCACCGAAGACGACGTGGTGCTCGATACACGCTTCGCCTACCCGGAGTATGGTTTGCCCAACGAAGGTACGCTGGAGGCCATTCGTCTGTGCGGCAGCCTTGAAGGTGTATTGACCGACCCGGTGTATGAAGGCAAATCCATGCACGGGATGATCGAGATGGTCCGCCGTGGCGAGTTTCCCGAAGGCTCGAAAGTGCTTTACGCACACTTGGGCGGAGTACCTGCGTTGAGCGCCTACAGTTTCCTGTTCCGTAACGGCTGATTAACGCCGATCACCTGTAGGAGCGAGCTTGCTCACGAAGCGGCGGGTCAGTCGGCATTGATGTTGAGTGTCACGGCCATGTAGTCGGATCGCCGCCCGGAGCAAGCTGCTCCGGCCAACCCGCCGGGAGTGTCGCCATGCATGCGATATCGCAATCCGCAGTCTGGATCAAGGAACCTTCGGCGGATGCCGGAGTGGTCATCGTTACCAGTGCTGCGTTGCCCAAATACATGATCGAAAAGCTGCATGTAGTGATCGATGACTGGGACCAGGTGGCTTATCTGACCGTCAAGCAATCCGAGGCGCTGATGGCCGACTGGTTGCGAGTCGGGTCTAACCCGGAACGCTCTGCGGGGAGCGAGGCGTGTTATGCCAGCCAACTCTTGCGCTCTGTTTCCCATGGAAGCTTTTTACTGGTTGTCGAAGCCGGCACGGATTCCGGCCTGACCTGGCTGGGATCGGTCTGCGGCCACCCACTGCGCGTCGTCGAACTTGGAGACGTAGCCTCTTCCACTGCGCAGATGGATCGACAGGTGGAGGAGGTGTTATCGGCGACCCGGAGTCTGGCGAAAAGCGTGCTGCAGGCGAGCGGCCTCATTTAGCCAGTGTCCATGCCAATTCGCTGGTTGAATTTCCTGCAACAACAAAGGCAGCGCCTGCGGCCCGACTGCGGGTTGTCGTGCCAACGCCCTGGAATGGATTGCGCGAGCCTTGAATGGCTCACGTATCGTGGTCATCGCGTGCGGGTTTGATAACGCCGGGGATAGGGTGTGACTGCGTGAACACCCTATCCCCGGCGATTCGTAGCGACCCCTTGCTTCAACTGCTCTCGCCGACAGCCAGAATGGTCGCCACCAAGGCCTGCGCACGAGGCACCAGCGTGTCCAGTTCCAGATATTCACGATCAGTGTGGACCTTGCCGCCCACCGGCCCAAGGCCACACAGGGTCGGAATGCCCAGGCTGGCGGTGAATCCGGAGTCGGCACAACCGCCAGTGAATTCGCCTTCGACGCTGAAACCCAGCGCCAGTGCTTTTTGCTGGTAGATGTGCAACAGCCGTTCGCTGTGGTGGGCTTCCATCGGTAGAAAGGTCGTCGCTTCCTTGAGGATGGCACTGGTGCCGATCAGTTCTTCTTCTGCGACGATGGCCTGGATTGCGCTAAAGATCTGATCCCAGTGCTTGAGCTCGATGAAGCGCACGTCCAGCCGGGCCGAGGCGCTCGGCGCGACGGTATTGCTGGACGTGCCACCGGATATCAGGCCAACGTTAGTGGTGATGCCTGCCGGGTAATCGGTCAGGGCATGGAGCTTGACGATCTTGCGTGCCAGGGCCTCGATGGCGCTGGCTCCGTCGGCATGGTTGACCCCGGCATGCGCCGCGCGGCCGCTGACTTCGATGATCAGCGTGGCACCGCCTTTGCGTGCGCTGACCACGTTGCCGCTGGCCCGACCAGGTTCGGTATTGAGCACGGCCCGCGCGCCAAGGGCTGCTTTTTCGATATGGGGCCTGGCGCTGCCGGAGCCGATTTCTTCGTCACCGGTGTACAGAACCTGCACCGGACAGGGTAACTGACCCGCGCGTTTAAGTGCCTTGAGGGCGAAGCAATTGAGCACCAGGCCGCCTTTCATGTCGGCAACGCCGGGGCCATAGGCGAGGTTGGCGTCGCGGCTGTAGCCGCGAGTCGTGGTGGTGCCTTTGGGGAACACGGTGTCGCGATGGCCCAGCAACAGCACCGGCTTTCCAGATTCGCCTGGCACTTCGGCAAGTAGCACGTCGCCAAAACCCTCGACCGGCATGCGCTTGATCAGGATGCCGTCGGCTTCCAGCTCAGCCGCGAGCAGCGCGCCCACAGCGTCGACGCCCGCCTTGTCGTAGCTGTTGGAGTCGGTGTCGACGATACGCTGCAGCAACGCTTCCATGGCTTGACGCTGGTCGGCAAGCCAGTCCAGCGCCTGTTGTGGAGTGGCACTCATTGTGTCTGCTCCCGTAGCTGATGTTCCTGAGTCAGGCGTGCTGCGTCGTTGCCCAGGTCCCAGAATAGCCCGGCCATGATTTGCAGGCTTTCCTTGACCACCGATGCCAGCAAGTGCTCGTTCGGCGCATGTTGTGAACAGGCCGGGTACGAATGCGGCACCCACAATGTTGGCAGGCCGAGCACGTCCGCGAACACATCGTTGGGCAGCGAGCCACCGAGGTTTGGCAGCAGCGCAGGTTTTTTGCCGGTGGTCTGTGCCAGGGAGCTGAGCGCCCAATCGACCCATGGGCTTTGCGGGTCTAGCCGAGTGGCATGCATCACATCAATGCGGCTTTGCTTGACCTCGACATTGCTGAAACCATGAGCATCCAGGTGGGCGCGCACCGCCGGGATAAAGGTCCTGTAGTCGCTGTCCACCACGAAGCGGATATGGCAGTGGGCGTTGGCCTTACCAGGGATCGCATGCACAGGGGCGTCCGGGTTGCCGGTCTTGAAGGCGATGATGTCGAGGGTGTTCCAGCCGAACACCTTTTCGCTCAGCGAGAGCTGCGGATTACCCCAGTTGGCGTCGATTTCCGGATCGCCCGGGCCGCCACCGACATCAATATCGGCCAGTGCCTGCCGGACCGGCTCCGGCAGCGTCTCGGGCATCAGCCCCGCAACTTTCACCCGACCGTGTTCATCGACCATGCTTGCGATGGCATTGGCCAGAATGATGCCAGGGTTAGCCAGCAACCCGCCCCAGTTGCCAGAGTGATGAGCGCCTTCGCGCAAATTGACGATCAACTCGAAGTTAAACACCCCACGTGAGCCCAGAAAAATCGTCGGTCGCGATGCCGCCAGGCGTGGGCCGTCCGAGGCAATGAAAATATCCGCCGCAAGCTCTTTACTGTGCGCGGCACAGAATGCACTCAAGCCCGGCGAGCCTTCTTCTTCGCCCATCTCCAGCAGCAGTTTGACGTTGAAACCCAGCTTGCCGTCGCGAGCCTTGAGCGTTTGCTCCAGTGCGGTCAGGTTGATCAGGTGCTGGCCTTTGTTGTCCGCCGTGCCGCGGCCGTACCAGCGATCGCCCTCGACAGTGACTTGCCATGGCGACAGGCCTTCACGCCATTGCGCTTCATAGCCCCGAACGACATCACCGTGGCCGTAGCTGAGCACGGTTGGCAGTTCTGGATGCTCAATGCGTGTGGCGATCATGAAGGGGCCGCGCTCGGCCACCGGGTTGTCATAGACCTTGACGCTGAAGCCCATCGCCTCGACATGCGGGGTGATGAAATCATTGAGGTAGCGATACAACTCGGGTTGGCTGTCCGCTGCCTGGCTTTCGGTGTGCAAGGCGACGCTACGTTCAAGCAGATTGAAAAATGTGCCGTTGTCAAATTGCTCTGTGGTGTTGCTGATGGCCAGTGCGCGACTCATGAGTGGACAAGCTCCAGTGTTTGGGCAGGAATGTCGTGAAGGTGGCAACGCACGTTGCCGCCGATAAGCGGACCATTGGCCGGGTAGGCCGTTTTGCAGGGGGCGAAGCAGCTCGGGCAACGCGGATGGAAGGCGCAACCGGACGGCGGCGACATCGGATTGGGGAAGGTGCCGTGCAGGCCGATTTCGGGAATGCCCAGGCGTGGATCGGGCGTGAGCACCGAATCCAGCAAGGCGCGGGTATAAGGGTGGCCGGGTTTGGCGAATAGTGATTCGCGAGTGCGTTCTTCGACGATGCGCCCCAGGTACATCACCGCGACCCGGTCGGCGAGGTGCTCGATGACCGCCAGGTTATGGCTGATCAGAAGATAGGTCAGGCCGAATTCGCGCTTGAGGTCTTGCAGCAGGTTGAGAATCTGCGCCTGCACCGAAACGTCCAGCGCCGAGGTGGGTTCGTCACAGATCAACACGTCAGGGCGCATGATCAACGCCCGGGCAATTGCCACACGTTGCCGCTGCCCGCCGGACAGTTGGCTCGGATAGCTGTCGATGACCCGCTTGGGCAGACCGACCACATCGAGCATTTCTTCGGTCTTCTTGCGCCGCTCGGCGGTGCTGCCGATGTCATGCACGATCAGCGGCAGGGTAACGATTTCGCGCAGCGTCTTGCGTGGGTTCAGCGAGGAGTAGGGGTCCTGGAATATCGGCTGAATGTGCCGGGACATTTCTTTACGGTCAGTCGCCGCCAGATGCTTGCCATTGACCAGCACATCGCCGCTGGTAGGCGGCATCAGACCGAGGAGCATCTTTGCCAGGGTGCTTTTTCCGCAACCGGACTCGCCTACCAGGCCGAGGGTCTCGCCCCGCATCAGGCGCAGGGAAACGCCATCTACGGCCTTCAGGGTAGCGGCGGGCTTGAAAAAGCCCTTGTTGATCCGAAACTCGCGACGGATGTCACACAGCTCCAAAGCGATGTCTTTTTTCATGACCATGCACTCTCCGTAAAGGGGATCGGTGCCGGGGCCGGTGCGGCGAACAGGCAGCGCGCCATGTGTCCGCCCTGTTCGACTTCGGGGACGTTTTGCGCGCAGGCGGGTATCGCCTGAGCGCAACGATTGCGGAACGCACACCCTTGCTGTTCGCCCACCAGACTCGGCACCAGACCTGGAATCGAACCCAGCGCCTCACCCGGTTTGGTCCGGCCAGGGATAGGAATACTGGCCAGCAGACCACGGGTGTACGGATGCTGCGGGTTCTCGAACAGTTGCAGGGCAGGGGCGGTTTCAACGATTTCCCCGGCATACATCACTGCGACCCGATCGGCGATCCGTGCCACCAGCCCAAGGTCGTGGGTGATGAAGATCACCGCCAGGCCGAGTTCTTTCTGAATGTCGCGGATCAAGCGCAGGATTTGCGCTTGAATGGTCACATCCAGCGCCGTGGTTGGCTCATCAGCGATGATCAGGTCCGGCTCGCACATCAACGCCATGGCGATGATCACCCGCTGGCGCAGACCGCCAGAAAGTTGATGCGGATACTGACGCAGGCGTTCGGTGGCATTGCTGATGCCGACTTTCTCCAGCATCTGCGCGGCGCGAGCGAGGGCGTCCTTGCGTGACACCTTGCGATGCTGAGTCAGCACTTCGCTGAGCTGGTCGCCAATGCTGTAGGCCGGGTTCAGCGAGGTCATCGGTTCCTGGAAGATCATCGCCAGGCGGTTGCCGCGCAGGTCGCACATGCGCCGTTCGCTCTGACCCAGCATGTCGATACCGTCCAGCGTCAGCCGGGACGCGGTGCGCTTGGCCTTGCGTGGCAGCAGGTCCATCAGTGCCAGCGAGGTCAGGGATTTACCGCAGCCGGATTCGCCGACGATGCACAGCATTTCACCGCGCTCGACTTCAAAACTCAGACCGCGCACGGCATGCAGCATGTCATCCGGCGTCGGGCTGTTGCCCATGGGGATGTCCACGCGCAGGTTTTCTACATGGAGTAGTGCCATGATTCGGTGCCCTCTATCAGTTACGGCGTTCTATCAGTTACGGCCGTCTATCAGTTGCGGCCGTCGGGCAGGATCAGATCGCGCAGGCCATCGCCGACCAGGTTGATGCCCAGCACCAGAATCATCAGGGCGACACCGGGAATGGCGATGACCCATGGGGAAAAGAACATGTAGGGTTTGCCTTCAGCGATCATCAAACCCCAGGACGGCGTCGGCGGCTGCACGCCGACCCCGAGGAACGACAGTGCCGACTCCAGGAGGATCGCGTGGGCCATTTCCAGCGTCGCGACGACGATCAGCGCGCCGACCAGATTGGGCAGAATTTCACTGGCCAGAATGCGCAGGGTCGAGCAGCCCAGAGCCTGGGCCGACGCTACATATTCAGCATCGCGAATCTGTTGCACCGAAGCCCTGACCACCACCGCGAAGCGATCCCATAACAGGCAGCCGAGCAGCACGATGACCACTTTCAGTGAGCCGCCCATCAGCGAGGCCGAGGCCAGCGCGACCATCACGACCGGCATCGCCAGCCGGGTGGTGATCAGGTAGCTGATAAACGCATCGACCTTGCCGCCGTAGTAACCGGCCAACAGCCCCATGACGGTGCCGATAAAACCGGAGATCAGCGCTGCGGCAATGCCGATGAACAGCGAAATACGGGCGCCGTAGAGCAGTCGAGAGAGGTAATCACGGCCCAGCTTGTCGGTGCCCAGGACGTATTCCCAGGTTCCGTGGGCCATCCAGACCGGCGGTTTCATGCGCAGCATCACGTCTTGCGCATACGGGTCGTAAGGTGCCAGCCACGGCGCGAACAGTGCACCGGTGAAGATGATCAGCAACAACACCGCGCCGATGGCGAAACCACGATGACGAAAGCTCTTGCCAAGTACTCGGCTCAGGCTGCTCGGTGGTGGCAGGTAGTCATTGATCGCAAGGGTAGTGGGGGTGCTCATGTAAGCCTCCTAGCGCACGCGAATGCGCGGGTCGAGCAGTGCGTTGAGCACATCGGCCAGCAAGGTGAGGATGATGTAAATCACCGCAATCAGCAGGACCACGGCCTGTACCACCGGAAAGTCGTCGCGGGCAATGGCGTCCCAGGCGAGTTGTCCGATGCCTTGCAGGGAAAACACGGTTTCGATCACCACCGAACCGCCGAGCATGAAGCCGAACTCCACTGCCGCCAGCGCGACGACCGGAATCAAGGCGTTGCGCAGTGCGTGCTTGAACAACACGCGGGCAGGGCGCAGGCCCTTGGCGCGGGCGGTGCGGATGTAATCGGAATTGAGCACATCCAGCATGCCTGCACGGGTCAGACGCATGATTGCCGGCGTGGCGTAGTAGCCCAGGGCAATGGCCGGCATGACGAAGTGCAGCATGGTTGAATTGCCGGAAACCGGCAGCCACTTGAGCGTCACCGCGAACACCACGATCAACATCAGCGCAAACCAGAAACTTGGCATTGCCTGACCCAGCACCGCAATGCTCAAGGCCAGTCGGTCAACCCAGGTGTCGCGTTTGACCGCCGCCAGCACGCCCAGTGGAATCGCCACCAGCAAGGCGATCCCCAGCGCCATGGCACCTAACCCGAGGGTAATCGGCAGGCGGCTGGCAACGAGGTTGTAGACCGATTCCTGAAAGAAAAACGAGTTGCCCAGGTCCAGCCGTAGCAAATCGCCCAGCCAGTTGAAGTATTGGGTCGGCAGCGGTTTGTTCAAACCGTACTGCACACGGATCTGTTCGATCTGTTCGCTAGTGGCTTCCGGTCCGCCAATGGCGGTGGCCAGATCGCCGGACAGATGCAGAAGAGAAAAGCTGATCACCGACACGGTAATGGCAACGCAAATAGCGATGCCGAGACGGCGCAGAAGGAATCCAAGCATGGCAAGTTTCCTCATATCCAATGGATGACATAGGTGAGGATGTCTCCGTGGCGCGGGTTAGCCCGCAAGCCACGGCATCTCTCGATCAAACCGCTCGGTTGCGGATTACTTCCAGCTGGACTGAACGAAACGCGGCAGCTCATCCGGGTACGGGGTGAACACAAGTTCGGAGGTGTAGGCGTAGTTCATCGAGTAATTGAACAGCGGCGCCCAATAAGCCTGTTCGCTGATGCGTTGCAACGCCTTGCGGTAGTTGTCCTTGCGCACCTGCGGGTCGAGGGCATTATCGGCGGTCTGCAACCAGCCCTGGACTTGCGGGTCCTTGATGTTGTCGTCCGGGTTGCCCTTGAACCAGGTACCGGCCGACGCCGAGGTGTCGAGGATCGAGAACGAGCCCCAGGCCTGGAACGACATTGGTATCTTGCCGCCACGTTGCTGATCACGCAGGGCGGCGTACTTCAAGAAGCGCAGCTTGGCGTTGATGCCCACGGCGCGCAGGTTGCCGATGATGGCCTCGACGTAATCACGGTCGCGATAAGCGAAAATTTCTGTCTCGAAGCCATTTGGGTAACCGGCTTCGGCGAGCAGCGCTTTGGCCTTGGCCGGATCATAGTTGTAGACCGTGGCCGCAGTGGTATCGCAGCCGAACTGGCCTGGATAACAGGCGACCTGCAAGGGTTTGGCCTGGCCACCCACCAATTGCGTGGCCAGTGCGTTGCGGTTGATCGCATGGTTGATGGCCTGACGCACCTTGAGGTTCTTCATCGGTGAGTTTTCAGTGGAGGTGCCCCGGGCATCCAGAATCAGGAAACCGATGCGCATGGTTTCGCCGCTGGTCACGGTCAGGTTCGGCACAGCTTTGAGGTCGACTGCCTGATCGGCAGTCACACGCCAGGTCCAGTCGACACCATCGGTCATCAACTCGGCCAGGCGGGTTTCTGCATCCGGGATCACCCGGAACTTGAGGTGACTGATATGTGGCATGCCTTGTGGGCTGTCCGGAAAGTAGTCCTTGTTGATCTCCATGGTCACGCCTTCACCCGCTACCACCGACACGGCTTTATACGGCCCGGTACCAATTGGCTTGTGACTGAATTCGGCCAGGCCGACCTTCTCGAAGTACTGCTTGGGAAACATCGGAACGGCGTTGGACAGGTATTCCAGTGCCGGAGGGAAAGGCTTCTTCAAATACAGACGAACGCTATAGTCACCGGTTTTTTCGGCGCTCTTGATCCAGTCTACGTTTTGCACGGTAACGACTTTCGCTTCGGGCGACACCACGTAGTTGAGGGTGAACACAACGTCGTCGGCGGTGAAGGCGTCTCCGTTGTGAAATTTGACGCCCTTGCGCAGCTCAAAGTCGATGGTGGTGTCGTCGACCTGTTTCCAGCTGGTGGCCAACATGGGTTTGTATTCGCCGCTGTTGGGATCGCGGTAGATCAGGTTGTCCCAGATCAGCCGGCCGAGAATCACGCCTTCGCGTAAATCGTTGTGATAGGGGCTGATGTTTTCAGGTTCGCTGTCGGAAGCGTAAACCAGGGTGTCGTTGGCTTTGCCGGCATGAGCCGGGAAACTGCTGATGAGGCCCATCAGCGCAATACTGCAGGCGAAACCTTTGATGCCCATGCCGTCGTCTCCGTTGGCGAGAGTGGTTGAATCAAAGGGCAGCGAATCGCAAATGCGTAAAGGAGGGTTAAAAGGTCAGGTACTGTTTTTTTTGATGTGGACACGAATGTAGGGAAAGGCTATCAATGCCACAAGAATAATATTTAGATACTTCTGTTGCCGAAAAGGCAATGCTTGGGGGTAGCGATGCAGCTGTATGGTGTGCAGTCCACGGCGCTGCGCTACTTTCTTGAAGTAGCGCGATGCGGATCGATCAGCGAAGCGTCAGTGCGACTGAATGTCGCGGCGTCAGCGGTGAGCCGACAAATTTCCAAGCTTGAGCTGGCCCTGGATGCCAGCCTGTTTGAGCGTCGTGCCCGGGGCATGGTGCTCAGCGAGGCGGGAGTGCGATTGGCGGCTTATGCGCGCAAGTCGCAGCTTGAGGCTGAGCAGGTGGTGCTGGAAATCACCGAGCTGCATGGGTTGCAACGGGGCCATGTGCATGTTGCCTGCTCGGAAGGATTTGCACTGGAATACATGCCCAGGAGCATTAGCGCGTTCAGGCGTGAGTATCAGGGTATTCATTTCACATTGGAGGTCTGTGCACCGGCGCAAGCGACTGAGAAGGTTCGTTCCGGCGAAGCCGATCTGGCGATGACCTTCAGCCTGATGCCGCAAAAGGAAATCAAGGTCGAACATGTCCTGAGCGGGGCGATTCTTGCCGTGGTCGCCAATTCCCATCCCTTGGCCGGGCGTGAGTCGGTCAGCCTCGCTGAGTTGCAACCCTGGCCCATTGCGCTACCCAAGGCTGATACCACGATACGGCAACTGTTCGACATCTGTTGCGGTGTACAGGGGTTGTTGTTCGACCCGGTATTGACCACCAATTACGTTGCCTCGCTCTACAGCTTCGTCCGTGAAGAGGGAGGCATCAGCCTGGCCAGCGAAATGACCTTGCACAAACAGGTGGCAGACAAGCAGTTGCAATGCTTGCCGATCCTCGATGAGGGCATGCAGGCACGCCGCATCGAACTGCAAAGCATGGCTGGACGCAATTTACCGGCGGCGGTTTCTGCATTCAGGGATTTTCTGATTGCTGAACTGACGAAGGCAAAGCGTCGTTGAGAAGGCGTCAGCTCGCCGCTGGAAGGCGACGCCTTGGTGCAGGAAGAAGTATTTGGGCCTGCCACCATCGTCATTAAAATCGCCGATCAGGCAGAGTTGGTTGCGACACTCAATGGCCTGCGCGGTCAGCTGACCGCCACGATATTGGGTGAGACCGACGCACGAGGCACCTTGGTGGGAACATTGGCCATACACGGACGGAGCACTTTAGGAATAAGTGGCGCTACCCATAGAAAAACCGCCTTGAGGCGGTTTTTTATTATTAATACGGCGCTGGCAGGTTTACGGCATCTGCGCCCCTGCCACCGCTACATGGATCATGTACAGCGAGGTATTGGCGGTGATGAACAAGCGGTTGCGGCGCGGCCCGCCGAACGTCAGGTTGGCGACTTTCTCCGGCAACAGAATCTTGCCCAGTAACGTCCCATCGGCGGCAAAGCATTGAATGCCATCTCCTGCGCTGGTCCAGACGTTCCCTTGCACATCGACACGAAACCCGTCGGGAATCCCGGGTTCGATCTCTGCGAATATCCGCGAGCGACCCAGTCGGCAATTGTCGAGTACGTCCAGCGCACGGATGTGGTGGGGGGCTGAGGCAGAGTGGGAGCGCGCTGAGTCGGCCACGTACAGAGTGTTGCCGTCTGGTGAAAACGCCAACCCGTTGGGTTGAACGAAATCCGCGGCCACGCAGCGAATTTCAGCCGTATTCGGATCGACCCGATAGACGTTGCGCCCCGCCTGTTCCGGCTCGGCCTTGAAGCCTTCGTAATCGCTCATGATTCCGTAGGTCGGGTCGGTGAACCAGATGGCACCATCGCGATGAACCACTACGTCGTTCGGTGAGTTCAGACGCTTACCCTCGAAGCGGTCCGCAATCACCGTAATCGACCCGTCCGGTTCAGTACGTGTCACGCGTCGCGTACCGTGCTCACAGGTGACTAGTCTTCCCTGGAGATCGCGGGTATTGCCGTTGGCGAAGTTGGAGTCGGGACGAAACACCGAGACGCCTTGCTCTGGGGTCCAGCGCAAAATACGTTGATTGGGAATGTCACTCCACAACAGGTAACCACCGTCGTTGAACCAGACCGGCCCCTCGGCCCAGCGGCATTGGTTGTACAGCTGCTCAAGCTGGGTGTTGGGCAGGGTCAACGCCCGGAAGCGCTCATCGATGTATTCATACTGAGGTTCAAACATGGAAATACCCTTGCTTCAGGCAGTGCGTGCCGTTTTACGGCCACTGACGGCGGTGATGACCGCAATGATGATCAGGCCAGTGAGTATCAGGCGCACCCCGGCGCTGGCGCCAAAGGTGTTGAGCATGCTCACCAGCAGGTAGAGAAACAGCGCCGCGCCCCAGATGCCTGGCACGTTGGAAAAGCCGCCCGCCACCGACGTCCCGCCGATCACCACCACGGCAATCGACGCCAGCAGGTACTCCTCGCCCATGCTCAACGACGCACCACCGGAAAAGCCGGCCAGTAGCAGGCCGCAGACACTGGCGAAGACCGCACTGAGTACGTAGGTCGCGAAGCGGATACGGTTGACGCGTCCCCCGGCGAGTTCTGCTGCACGGGCGTTCTGGCCAATGGCGATGGTCCAGCGACCGTAAAGGCTGCGCGTCAGCACGTAGCCCATGACCACAGCCAACAACACGACACTGATTGCCAGATAAGGCACGCCCAAAATGTGACCTGTGCAGAACTGATAGAAAATCTCTGGTGGCTGGATGCGTACGCTACGGCCGTAGGCGATCGCCATGGATTGCAACAGGAAACTGGCCGACAACGTGGCAATAATGGGCGGGATGCGCAGTAGCCGGATCAGCGCGTAGTTGGCGCAACCAATCAACACGCCAGCGGCTAAAACGCCCAGCACGCCTAGCCAGATCAAGCCGGCCTGGCTGTCCATCAACTTCATCCCGATGGCCCCGCTCAGGGCAATGTTGGCCGGTATCGACAAATCAATGTTGCCGGGGCCGGTCGTGATCACGAACATCTGACCGATGCCGACGATAACGAAGAACGCCGAGAAACTGAGTGCACCTGATAACAGCGAACCGGCGCCTTCGCCGCCGGTGAAGGCGATGGTGGCGATCCAAATCAGTAACGCCGCCAGAAACGACCATAACCAGGGCTTGCCCATGACCGTATTCAAGAAAGGAGCAGTCTTCATAGTGGGTGCGCCTCAAGACGGTTGACGGACGTACGCAGCGCCAGGACCAGAATCAAGATCGCGCCTTGCGCGCCGATCTGCCAGTCCGGGGAAATGCGCATGAAAGACAGCAATGAACCGGCCAACACCAACGTCAGTGCCCCGAGCACGGCACCAGTGGGCGAGACCCTGCCACCGACAAACTCACCGCCGCCAAGGATTACGCCAGCGATGGACAGCAGGGTGTAGCGCAGCGCAATGCTGGCGTCGGCGGAGGTGGTCAGGCCCACCAGAAAGAGACCAGAGAACACCCCGAACGTACCGGCCAGCGCGTACATCGTCACTTTGATGCGCAGCAGCGACCAACCCGCCTTGGCGATTGCCAGCGGGTTGCCGCCCGCGCCCCGCAATACGACGCCCAGCGTGGAACGCATCAAAAAGACATGCACCGCAATCGCCAGGACCACACAGACGATGATCGCGAACGGCAGCAACGGCGTCTTGATGCGTACCAGGCTTTGCAGCCATTGCGGCGCACTGCCGCCTGGCGCTGGCAACAGCAGCACGGCACCGCCCATCCAGATGAACGACATGCCCAGGGTCACGACGATGGAAGGCAAGTTGCGCAGGTGGATCAGCGCACCCAGCAAGGCATACACCGCGATGCAGCCCAGCAACACCAGGCAGCCGAGTACCGGTTGCTGGTTGAGCAACGTTGCCGAAACGCAGGCCACGAAACTGATAAAGCTGCCCATCGACAGATCAAGGTCGTTGACTGTGATGATCAGCATCTGTGCGATAGTCGCCAAGGCTATCGGTACTGCCAGATTGAGCATCAGGTTCATGCCCATGTAACTCATCGCCCTGGGCTGCATGATGAAAATGGTGATGAGCAGTACCGTTAGCGAGACCCCCGGCAATGCACTGCGCAACAGGCGTGCGCGGTTTAATCCGGGGGGCTTTACGGGGACTGCCTTCGACGGGAGAGAGGTGGATGCATTCATGCCATTTGCTCCTTGAAGGAGCAGCGCAGGATCTGCTCCTCGCTCAATTCACTGCGTGGCAGGTCCAGCACAGCCTGGCCATCACGAAAAACATAGATGTGGTTGCAGTAATCGAGCTCTTCCAGCTCAGTGGTGTACCAAATGAAGGTGCGGCCTTTGGCCGCCTCCTCGGTGATGATGGAATAAACCTCACGCTTGGTGCCGACATCGACGCCACGCATGGGGTCGTCCATCAGGATCAAATCGCTACGGGACGCCAGTGCACGGGCGAACAGGGCTTTTTGCTGGTTGCCCCCGGACAGCGACAAAATCGGATTGGCCATGTCGGGTGTGCGGATAGCCATGCGTTTTTGCCATTCCTGCGCCATGGCCTGCTCTGCATCCGGGTCGATCAGGGCGCCGCGTTTCAGATGGCCCAGGGAGCTGATCGTGATGTTTTGCGCAATCGACCACATTGGAAATATGCCGTCACTTTGCCGATCCCCCGCGACTAGCGCGGCCCCTTGCCCGCTGGCAATACGTTGGCGCAGCACCTGAATAAGCAACTGGCTTTGACCATGCCCGGCAAGCCCGGCCAAGCCAACGATTTCGCCGGGATGCGCATTGACGGTGAGCGCGTTGGTCTGACGGGCCGGGCGCTGAGCGACCGCAGGGGATGTGTGGGTGCGTCGCGAGACAAATACCTGCTGCTTGGCAGCCTCCTTGGCAGCACTGCCCATGCACTCCACAAGCGACGCATGGGTAAAGTCATTCGCTGCGCGAGTCTCCACCACGCTGCCATCTCGCATGACTGCGATACGGTCACAGGTGTCGAGCATTTCCCCAAGGATATGGCTGATCAGGACGATACTGCCGCCAGCCCCGACGAAGCGCCGGACGAACTGCAGCAGTTGTTCGGCAACGCGCGAGTCCAGTGATGATGTGGGTTCGTCGAGGATCACCAGGTCAAGGCGCTCATCGACCCGCACAAAGGCCCGAGCGATCTCGACCATTTGGCGTTTGCCGATCGGTAACTCTGCGACGATATCGTCGGCGTGAATATCGTGACCCGGAAAAATCTCATCAAGCTGCGTGTCGATCAGCGCCTTGGCTTTGCGTCGCCAGCCCCATCCACGAATGGCCGGTGACATCAGCCGGGTATTTTCGGCGACGCTGAGGTTGGGGCACAACGACAGCTCCTGAAACACACAGCGAATACCGCGCAGGCGCGCCGCCTGCACGCCGTAGCTGGACCGCACGTCTTCAGCGCCGACCAGCAGTACCCCGCTGTCAGCCTCAAGGGTACCCGCCAGAACCTGCATCAGGGTCGATTTGCCTGCGCCATTGTGACCGATCAAGCCCAGGCACTCACCGGCTTGCACACTCAGGTTGACGTTACACAGGGCACGCACGGCGCCAAACGATTTGCTGGCATCCTTGAAGGTCACCAGCGCACGTTGAAAGGTAGTCATGACATTCTCCTCGGCATTGCCGCGCACGTGGGCGCGGCATGCGTTGGTCATTGAGCGGATGGGCTTTTCAGCTTGGCGACGTCATCGACGCTGTACACCTGGCTGACGATCCCGCCCTTTTCAAGACCCTTGAGCGAGGCTTCGAGGGTGTCCTGGGTCACGCTGACCGCTGGCGATAGCAAGTCATGAGGCATTTGTTTGCCATCGAGCAGTTGCTGGGCAACCCAGAACGCGAGGCTGGAGATGCTCGGCGCGCTGGAAATCGAAAAACTCTGATAACCGTTGGCGTCTTTTTGCTTCTTCCACCACGACAACTCTTCTTCGCGGTTACCGAAGATAATCGTCGGTGTCGGCCGCCCCGCAGCGGCGAAGGCCTGGGCCGCGCCATAACCGTCATCACCCTGAGTCACCAGAGCATCGACCTTGGGCAGGCTGGGCAAGATACCAGCCACTGCTTTTTGCGCGGCCGTCTGTGACCAATTGCCGTTGACTGCGCCGACGATCTTCAGGTTCGGGTGTTTTTTCGCGCCGGCGATGATCCCGGAATGGATCAGCTCATCCACAGAGACGCCCGCCAGACCACGGACCTCGAGGACGTTCGCGCCGTCAGGAAATCGCTTGGCCAGATAGTCCATCTGGTCGATCCCGCTTTGCTTGAAGTCCATGGAAATACGATAGGCGCAGGGTTCGGTGACCACGCCGTCGAACGAGACGACGATGATGCCCGCGTCGCAGGCCTGCTTGATGGCGCCGTTCAGGGCAGTAGGGGAGGCCGCGTTGACGACGATGGCGTTGTAGCCCTGCAGGATCAGGTTCTGGATTTGTGCCGCTTGCTCGGTCGGCTGGTTCTCACCGGTGGTGAAGGAGTCTGCCGAGGCGATAATGCCTTTTTTGACAGCATCCTCGGTGGTCTGCTTCCAACTGCTGAGCATGTTCTGACGCCAGGAGTTACCGGCGTAGTTATTGGAGAGGGCGATGGTTTTATCGGCCGTATCGGCCTGAGCCTGCATGAAGGGAGACAGTAACAGCGCACTCGATAGAAGCACGCACCGCAACGGGTGAGTTTTCATGGATTGACCTTTGTTATTGTTTTTGGATGTCTGGCGGCCCGATTGATCGGTGCTCGCCGGTTTACAGCATGCTCGCGATTCAGTCTGCGCTGTCTTGTCGTCAGCGTCTGTGACCATCGGTGCAGACATTGCGCGCAACGCCGCACTTAATATGCGTGATCACGCAACACAAGTGCGGGGCCTCGCAGCTCTTCAGGCGGGCACCTGTTTACCGTTGCGTAGAGCGTGCCAGTGCTCATCGATAGCGCGTATGGTGGGGCTTACAAGAATAAAGGTGCATGACCGTGCAACGACCAAAGTTTCAGCCCGAGGATGTGCTCCATCACTTTCTCGGCATCTCCAGGGCCTTGGCCGGGCAGCTGGATTTTCAGTCGATGATTGACGCGATTTCCGAGGAAATACGCATCATCCTGCCCCATGACCACCTGGACGTCAGCTTGCTGCTGCTCGATGGGGAAAACCATCTGCATGCCTATGAAACCGGGATGCATACCGCATGGAGCGACTTCGTCAATCACCCGCTGCCGATAGCGCAAAGCCCTCTGCGTACGGTATTGCTGGGAGAAGAGCCGTTCATCCTCAGCAAGGACGCGATGACCGATCCACGCTTTCGGTTTGCCGAAGCCTTCAATCATCCGATTTTTGATGCCCAGCTTCGCAGCCGGCTCCACGTACCATTGCGCGCGCGGGGTGAAATCATCGGCGCATTGAGCTGCTCCAAGCATGCCGCCGATTACTACACCCTGGACGATGTACACCACACCCAGCATGTCGCTGACCTGCTGGCGTCCTATCTCTACGCACTGCGTCAGACCGATCAGGCAAAAAAACTGGCAATTGCCGAGACCCGGATCCGTGCCCGGGAAGAAGGCCTGCGCCTGGGGGCTCTGCGATTGACCGAAGAGTTGGAAAGCGAACGGCAGCGCATTGGGATGGATCTACACGATCAGACGCTGGCCGACATGACACGCCTGCATCGCCGCATCGCTCGCCTGACGTTGCTCGATACGCTGTCAGGGCGCGATTTACAGCCCGTCAGCGAGGCCTTGCAAGAGAGCATGCAGGAGCTGCGCCTGATCATCGACGCGGTCAAACCCACCGTGCTCCAGTTGTTCGGTTTCGAGGAAGGGCTGGAGGACCTGTTACTGCGTAGCGTGCGCAACAGTGGTTTGAACATTGCCACACACTTGCGCGACAACACCGACGGGCAAGCCAACAAGCTGGCGGAACCACAAAAAATTGCGCTGTTCCGCATCATCCAGGAAGCGGTTAACAACGCAATCAAACACGCTTATCCAGAGTCCATCGACATTGACATCAGCCGTGTGGATGGCCACCTGCTGTTGTCCATTATCGATGATGGCCTGGGGCTTGAACGCGACAATCTGCTGGATACCGGCGGTATCAAGAACATGCAGATACGCGCCCAGTTGCTTGACGCCGATCTGCAGATTGACTGCGGCCCGCAGGGCAAGGGCACCCACGTTCGCCTCAGCCTGCCGTTGCCTGACCGCCACATCGACCCGGAGCACGCCTTATGATGGATGTCTTGTTGATAGAAGATGACCCCGTGCATCGCGCATTCCTCAAGGAGGTGATTGAGCAGGCGTTGCCTGAATGCACCCGCTTGCTGGAAGCCGAAGACGGGCAAATAGGTGAGCGCCTGGCCCATGAGCACAGCGTCGCGGCAGTGGTCATGGATTTGCAGATGCCTAGACGCACCGGCGTAGAGGCCGCCAAGACGATCTGGAAGGACCGGCCCGATACGTCGATTCTGTTCTGGTCCAACTACGCCGATGAAGCCTATGTGCGAGGAATCTCGCGCATCGTCCCAGAGGGCGCGGCCTATGGTTATGTGCTCAAGACCGCCTCTGAGGAGCGCTTGCGGCTGGCATTGCGCAGCCTGTTTATCGAACAGCAATGCGTTATTGATCGCGAGATACGCGGTGTGCAGCAAAAGTCGCAGGACCAGGTGCTGGGTTTATCCGACACCGAGTATGAAGTTCTGCAAGACATCGCATTAGGGCTGACCGACCGCGCCATTGCCAGCCGCCGCAGCCTGTCGCTGCGCAGCGTGCAAAACCGCTTGCAGCAGTTGTACGAAAAGCTGGGCGTCTACCGACCCACCGACCCCCAATGCGGTAGCCACGCGTTCAACCTCAGAGCACGGGCTGTCAGCATCGCGCTGCTGCGCAAACTGCTCAATCGCAACGCCCTGGAACAGGCCGAGGCCGAGTTACAGCAATGGCTCAATGATCCTCGGCATGGGTACTCTGCAATGGCGGGCAGCAGGGGAGGGGGCGCGTAATTCGGTGCGTTGGAAGCGTTGGCTGTGGTCATGCGCCAGCATCCACTCATGCGGTTTTTCAGCGATGGGCCTGTTGTTTGGCGCAATCGCCAACGGTCTTCGTCGCCCCCACATTCGAAGGCCGTAATTCGCTACACTGCATGTCAAATGTCAGCAGCATTTAGGCGCAATGCATTTTGGATACGCATCTTCGCTATGATCGATGACGCTCCATCAACCAACACGGTCTGCAAAATACAATGCTCAAAGTGCTGACTTCGAGAATTATGCCGTTTGTTTTCGTGTTGTGCGCCTCGCCTTGCTACGCAGACCGGGTCATCGTCGATGCGGGTCACACACCTGCTCATCCAGGTGCAACGGGGGCAAGCGGCAGGGTCGAGCATCTTTACAACCTGGATATGAGCGCGGCAGTCGCACACGACCTCCAGACCGACGGTTATCGCGTCACGCGTACAGGTGCCGACAATCGCGAAATCGGGCTAGCCGACAGACCTAATGCCGAACCGGGTGCGAACCTGTTCGTTTCAATTCACCATGACTCGATGCAGCAGGCGTGGATCGACGCGGGTCGCCGTCGAGAGTTCAAGGGATACTCGATTTTCGTGTCCACACTGAACCCGCATTATCAACAAAGCCTCGCCTGCGCCAAGGCAATTGGTGAAAAGCTGCTCGCTGCTGGCGAAATGCCCTCTCTTTATCATGCTACGCCGATCAAAGGCGAAAACCGGCCACTTATCGATCAGCGACTCGGTATTCACCGTTTCGACGATCTGATCGTGCTCAAAACGGCTCCGATGCCGGCTGTACTCGTTGAAGCGGGTGTAATTGCCAATCCCGACGAGGAACCCCGCCTGCAGGGCCCTGCAACGATTGCGAAAATCGCAAATGCAATTTCGCAAGGGGTCGTTGCTTGCCAGCCGTGACGGGCTGGAATATCTCTACTCAGCCAAGAATTTCAACCCAGAGAAGTGAGTGTGACGATGAAGAAAATCGCAATTGTCCTGATGGCTGTCGTTTTTCCCCTCGGGGCACAAGCCGCGGGGTGCGCCAAGCCCCGTAATGCGTTTGATCAGGTTTACTGTGCAGGTAACCTGTTCTCGCAGGCGGACCGCGATCTGAATCAGGAATACACAGGCCTGCGTAAACATCTCAATCCAACGCAGCAGACTTCGCTGAAAAATGGCCAACTCGCCTGGATCAAGCAGCGCGATAATCAATGCAGCGAAGAGAAGCCGAGCGGCTACTTCGTCAATCTGGACTGTGCGGTAGACATGACCCAGAAACGCATGGCATTCCTGCAGGAACGCGAACGCGAGTGCACCAGTACCGGCTGCGTCGAGTCGAAGCTCGGCCAGTAAGACCGCGAGCGACCCCGTACGCACGGGGTCGTTCCCCGCAGCTGCGGCGCACGGTTTCTATCATAGCGTCGCGCAAACCGCTCGATATCCCGATCATTCTCGACGGGGGATAAGGACACGACCGCTGTCGCGAGCCGGTTAATGGCTGCCCGTAGTGCCAGGCGCGATCTGCACGCCTCCCGGCCCAGCGCCGGGCTTTTTTTATCGGGCCTACCCCAGCCGCTTCATCGATAATTCCATCTTGCCCATAAGGTCTCTCTGCTCTCTCAGCGAGAGTACCAACCTGGCTATGGACCTGCTGGTAGACAGCTCAGACAAAGGCATGCTTGTTACATACAGCTCGATATCGCCTGATTCGGGATTGATGAGCTTCACCGAGAAGCTGTCGTTCGCACCGATGACGCATTCGCACCTCGAGGGTAAAAACGCTGTTTCAAGAACTCGCTGGATATCTGGTTTTGAATGCATCGTGCGTCCTCTGCTGGCCAATAGTTTCCTCAACTATGGACAATCCTACGCCGATTTGTTGCAGATAAAAGCCCGGGCAAGCGCTGGGCTTTTTCGTTTTGCCCCACCCTGCTAACCTGACCGGCTCTGTTCGCCAGGGCGAGCGCACTCCTGTTGCGCTCCATCAGCCCCGAGACAGTCATGAGCAGAAGCCGCCGTAAAAACCCCATCTGCGCAATTACCACCGCCACAACCGAGCGCCTGGGCAAACAATGCTGGCATCGAGCATTCCGCAAGGCTGTCCGCCAGCGTATTGCGATCGACCTTGACTCTGAAATTCCTCACCTGCGCGAGTTTTTCAACCCATGGACGATGGAGAAGGACGGCAAGCGCTATTGGGGCGCGCGCCACGCCAAGGCAGACTGGTTGCGCAAGTAATCGGCCAAGGCAGACGCCAATGCGCCGCTTGCCTCGAAGTTCGAGGCGACCATCGCGACCACCACCGAATAAACCCTTCGCCGGCCGCGCGGGACGGAGCAGTAAATGAACACGGCATTGAAAGGCGAGCCAATTGAACTCATCAGGCGGCCGGCCGTGAAAGCATTGACCCGCATCGGCACCACCAATATTTATGAGGTGGCCAGGGCCGGGGCATTTCCGCGACAGGTCAAGCAGGGCGGGCGAGGCGTGGAGTGGGGCAAGGCCGAGGTCATGGCGTGGAACCGGGCGCAAGTAGCCGCTGCCAGGCCCACTCATACGTCATCGCCAGCCGCTGATCGGGGGGAAGAAAGCCAGAAGTTGGCCTGCGGCGTGCACATCAACGACTTTGCTGATTATCTGGATGCGCAGCATCGGTTTGCGAAGATAGAGCACGAGCGGCGGGTGGGGTGCAGGTGGGATGCTGACGTGTGCACTACATCCTCAGTACAAAAGCTGGCATTAAGCTGGCATAGCCGAGCCAAGTCAGCCCATATAGGCATAAAAAAGCACTTACGATATTCGCTAAGTGGCTGATTTTTATAGATTGTTTGGTAGGGCGGGGTAAGTTGAGTTGGTTCGGCAGTTTATTGATTTATGGCGTTAATTTCGATTTTTGTTTTTGGCTGCAATACCAATTGGAATACTAGCCACTTCAATCCTCCGTTTTCACTCGATTCATTCAGAACCTTTTGCACCCTAGTTGGCGACGACCTGCCTATAGCTAGTTGTCAAAACTGACAAACCCGGCGATTAGCGGCATTGCGCTCGGCGATCGTTCACAACCTAAGCGGACGCTCCTGGTAGGCACCCTCGGGTGTTAGAATCGCGGTTTTGCCCCTACTCCAAGGAATTGTTGCGTGAACACGGAAAATCATTCCCAGACGGCCGCGTTTCTTTGGTCCATTGCCGATCTGTTGCGCGGTGACTTCAAGCAATCGCAATACGGCCGCATCATCCTGCCGTTTACCTTGTTACGCCGGATGGAGTGCGTGCTCGCGCCGACCAAGGAAGAGGTGATTAAGCAGACCTTCGCTCAAGAAGGCCGCCCCGATACCGTGCGTGAGATGATCCTGCTGCGCGCGGCCGGTCAGCAGTTCTTCAACGCCTCACCGCTGACCCTTGGCACGCTGTCCGACACCCAGACCGCCGCCGACCTGATGAGTTACGTGCAGGCCTTCAGCAAGGATGCCCGCGAAATATTCGAGCATTTCCACTTTGAAGATTTCGTTCATCAGCTGGAAAGCGCCAACCTGCTGTATCAAGTGGTGCAGCGCTTCGCCGTCGCACCATTGGAGCCCGAGGTCATCAGCAACTTCGGTATGGGCATCATCTTCGAAGAGCTGATCCGCAAGTTTGCAGAAAGCTCCAACGAAACCGCCGGTGAGCACTTCACCCCGCGCGATATCGTGCACCTCACCACATCCTTGCTGATTACCAATCAGCACCACAAGCTCGCGCCCAACAGCATCGTCACCATCTATGACCCAACCGCTGGCACGGGCGGCTTTCTGTCGGAGGGTGATGAGTACATCCAGTCCATCAGCGAAAAGGTCAGCGTGTCGCTGCACGGCCAGGAGCTCAACCCCGAGTCCTACGCCATCTGCAAGGCGGACATGCTGATTAAAGGGCAGAAGGTCGAGAACATTAAACTCGGCAACACCCTGTCCAACGACCAACTGGCCGGCCCAGAACATCACTTCGACTTTATGCTCAGCAACCCGCCGTTCGGCGTGGAATGGAAGAAGGTGCAAAAGCAGATCACCGACGAACACAGCCACAAGGGCTTCGACGGTCGCTTCGGCCCGGGCCTGCCGCGTGTGTCCGACGGCTCGCTGCTGTTCCTCTTGCACCTGGTCAGCAAGATGCGTGACCCACGCGACGGTGGCTCGCGCATTGGTATCATCCTCAACGGTTCGCCGCTGTTTACCGGCGGCGCGGGTTCGGGTGAGTCGGAGATTCGCCGCTACCTGCTGCAGAACGATCTGGTCGAAGCCATCGTCGCGTTGCCGACGGACATGTTCTACAACACCGGCATCGCCACCTATGTGTGGATTCTCTCCAACCACAAAACCAGTGCGCGCCAGGGCAAGGTGCAGTTGATCGACGGCAGCCAGCACTACGCCAAGATGCGCAAGTCGCTGGGCAGCAAGCGCCAGTACATCACCGACGAGCAAATCAGCGAGCTGGTGCGCCTGTATGGCAGCTTCGAGCAAACCGCACAGAGCAAAATCTTCCCGATCGAAGCCTTCGGCTACCGCCGTATCACCGTCGAGCGCCCGCTGCGGCTGAACTTCCAAACCAGCGCCGAGCGCATCGCTAAAGTGCTGGAAGAAAAAGCCCTGCAGAAGCTCGACAGCGCCGCCCAGCAACAGTTGCTGGCTGCCCTGCAATCCATCGATGCCAGCCAACTGCACCGCAACCGCGAGCAGTTCAGCAAACTGCTGAAAAAAGCCCTCACCGCGCACAGCGTCAGCCTTCGCACGCCGGAGCTAAAAGCCCTGATGAGCGTCCTGAGCGAGCGCGACCCCGAGGCGGATATCTGCATGACCAAAGGCCAGCCGGAAGCCGACGCTGGCCTGCGCGACAACGAGAACGTGCCGTTGGGCGAATCGGTGCACGACTACTTCCTGCGCGAAGTCATCCCCCATGTGCCGGATGCCTGGATCGACGAGAGCAAAACCGATGCGCAGGATGGTGAGGTCGGCATTGTCGGTTTCGAGATTCCCTTTAACCGCCATTTCTATGTGTTCCAACCACCGCGCCCGTTGGCCGAGATCGATAGCGACCTGAAAGCCTGCACCGACCGTATCAAACAGATGATTGAGGGGCTGTCGGCATGACGTTTCCAGCGTATCCGGACTACAGGGATTCTGGGGTCGAGTGGCTAGGGGTTGTACCTGAACATTGGGGTGTTAAACCGCTCAGGTATCTCGGTCGCTTTAGAAAGGGGTTGACGATAACAAAGGCAGATTTAACTGATACAGGTATCCCTTGTCTGAACTATGGTGAAGTTCACTCCTTGTATCCTTTCGAGGTGAACCAAGACATACAGGCTCTAAAATGCGTGCCTGCGGAGTATCTGGAAACAGAGCCATCTTCTTATATTAGCTACGGCGATTTTGTGTTTGCCGATACCTCGGAAGACCTTGAAGGCGTCGGCAATTTCACTCATGTGTCAGGCTTGGAACCTCTTTTCGCTGGCTATCACACGATTATCTACAGCTTGGATTCGGATGTAAGTTCACGGTTTCTTGCCTATTGCTTAGAGTCTTTCGCCTTCAGAACCCAGTTACGTATGGGCGTAAAAGGGGTCAAGGTATTCAGTGTTACTCAGGAAATTCTTCGTGGAGGTATTGCTTGGATTCCTACAACAGCCGAGCAAACCCAAATCGCCCGCTTCCTCGATCACGAAACCACCCGCATCGACGCGCTGATCGAAGAGCAGCAACGCCTGATCGAACTGCTCAAGGAAAAGCGCCAGGCCGTGATCTCCCACGCAGTCACCAAAGGCATCGACCCGACGGTACCTATGAAAGACTCTGGCGTGGAGTGGTTAGGCGAGGTGCCGGCGCATTGGGAACTAACCCGAGTAGGTTGGCAGTGCATAGTCGGTAACGGCTGTACACCAGCAAGAGATAATCAAGGCTACTGGGACGACGGACATTACCCTTGGCTGAATAGCTCAAAAGTCAATTTGGAGCGGGTGGATGAAGCTGATCAATTTGTCACAAGTCAGGCATTAAAAGAGTGTGCTCTCCCAATTGTTAAGCCCGGCAGTGTTCTGATGGCAATCACAGGCGAGGGCAAGACTCGGGGCATGGTGACCATCACTGAAATTGAAGCGACGATCAATCAGCATGTTGCATTTATAGAGCCTAGAGGAAGTGAGTTACTTCCTACCTTTCTTCATGATTGGTTAAAAGCCAATTACTGCCGGCTTCGTCACGATTCAGCTGACTGGGGGAGCACTAAAGCGGCTATAACTTGTAGTGACATCCGGGCTTATCCGCTTCCACTTCCGCCGCTTGCTGAGCAGGTGGCGATTTGTCAGTTCGTTGACTCAAAGTCTTCGCTCCTCGACGAGTTAATTTTTTCAGCTGATGAAAATGTAAGCCTTCTCTACGAACGCCGCTCCGCCCTAATCTCCGCCGCTGTCACCGGCAAAATCGACGTGCGCGGCTGGCAGCCACCGGCCCGCGCGCAAGCCCCCGTATTACAAGCAGAGGCCGTATAAATGGCGGACAGCAAGGAAGCGCAATTTCAGCAGGACATTATCGTCGCCCTGGCCGCCCAAGGCTGGCTGGTCGGCACCGCCAGCGGCTACGACCGGCGCACGGCGCTGTATACCGAAGACGTGCTGGGTTACTTCAAGGACGCCTGGCCGGAGCGTTGGGACAAGTTTGCCAAGGCCAACCCGAACAACCCGGATGATGTGCTGGTGCAAAAGCTGGTGCGCGAGCTGGAGCAGAGCGGCACCCTGGATGTGCTGCGCCATGGCTTCAAGCTGCCGGCGGTAAAGGTGGAGCTGTGCAGCTTCCAGCCCGACCACGGCATGAACCCGGATACCTTGAAACGCTACCGCTGCAACCGCCTGCGCGTGGTGCCGGAGGTGTCTTATTCGCCACATGCACGTGAAGCCGGCAGCGATGGGCAGAGCTACAACCCACGGCTGGATCTGGTGCTGTTCGTCAACGGCATCCCAACCGCCACGCTGGAGCTGAAAAGCGAGTTCAAACAGTCGGTGGAAAACGCCAAACGCCAGTATCGCTACGACCGCCCAGTAAAGGACCCGCTCACGCGCAAACCCGAGCCGTTGCTGACCTTCAAACGCGGCGCGCTGGTGCACTTTGCAGTCGGCCAGAACGAAGTGGCGATGACCACCAAGCTGGAGGGTAAAGACACCTTCTTCCTGCCGTTCAACCTCGGCAGCGCGGAAGGCGGCGCGGGCAACCCTATGCCGGATGACGACAGCCAATACGTCACCAGTTACCTGTGGCAACGCCTGATGCAGCCGGATGCTTGGCTCAAGGTGTTGGGGCGCTTTTTGCACCTGGACAAGAAAACCAGCGAAGGCTTCGACGGCACGCCGGTGACCAAAGAGTCGATGATCTTCCCGCGTTACCACCAGTGGGAAGTGGTCAACAGGCTGATCAACACCACCCGCGCCGAAGGGCCGGGCCAGCGTTATTTGATCCAGCACAGCGCCGGCTCGGGCAAGTCCAACTCCATCGCCTGGACCGCCCATCAACTGGCCTCGCTGTACGACGAGGCCGGCCAGCGTTTGTTCAACTCGGTGATCGTGGTCACCGACCGCACGGTGCTGGACAGCCAGTTGCAGAACACCATCTACCAGTTCGAGCACGCGCAGGGCGTGGTCAAGCCGATCAGCCGGGATGTCGGCAACCAGAGCAAATCCGAACAACTGGCCGAGGCGTTGGCTGAGCAGACGCGCATTATCATCGTCACCATCCAGACCTTCCCGGCGCTGTTTGATGCCCTGGACAAGTACCCCAAGCTGGCCAGCGGGCGCTATGCGGTAATTGCCGACGAGGCGCATTCCTCGCAAACCGGCTCATCGGCCAGCAAGCTGAAACAGATTCTCGGCAGTGATGCGTTGGATGCCGAAGAGGTCAGCGCCGAAGAGCTGCTGGACGCGGCCGTGCAGGCGCGCCAACCGAACGAGCGCATCAGCTACTACGCCTTTACCGCCACGCCCAAGGCCAAGACCTTGGAGCTATTCGGTCGCCCGGCCGATCCGACACTGCCGGCCAGTGCTAGCAACAAACCAGAGGCGTTTCACCTGTACTCCATGCGCCAGGCCATCGAGGAGGGTTTTATCCTCGACGTGCTGCGCAATTACACCACCTACAGCACCGCCTGGAAGATCGCCCACCCGGATGGCGAAGACGACGAGGTAGACAGCAAAAAGGCGCGTATCAAGCTGGCCCGCTGGGTGCGTTTGCACCCTTACAACATCAGCCAGAAGGTCGAGGTGATCGTCGAGCACTTCCGCGCCAATATCCGTGGCCTGCTGGGTGGTCAGGCCAAGGCCATGGTAGTGACCAGCAGCCGTCAGGAGGCAGTGCGTTACCAGTTGGCAGTGAAGGCTTATGTGCAGCAGATGGGTTACAACGATGTGCACCCGTTGGTGGCGTTCTCCGGCAGCGTGTTGCCGGATGAGGTGATCCCCGAAGAGGTGACGGAAAGCAGCAGCCTGCTTAACGCCGGCCTGAATGGCCGCGACTTAGCACAGGCCTTCGACACCCAGGACTTCAACGTGATGATCGCCGCCAACAAGTACCAGACCGGCTTCGATCAGCCCAAGCTGTGCGCCATGTACGTGGACAAGAAGCTGCAAGGCGTGGACTGCGTGCAAACCCTGTCGCGGCTGAACCGTACCTTCGGTGACAGCAAGGAAACCTTCATCCTCGACTTCTTCAACGAGCCGCAGGACATTCTCGACGCCTTCTTGCCGTACTACACTAAGGCCGAACTGACCGACGTGACCGACCCGCAGATCATCTATGACCTGCAGAAGACGCTGGATGCCGAGGGCATCTATCACTGGCAGGAGGTCGAGGCGTTCGCCGTGGCCTTTTTCGACCCCAAGGCAGCGGCCAGCAAGCTCAGCTATTACTGCACGCCGGCCAAGGAGCGCTTTGCCAAGCGTTATGCCTTCTCCACGGAGTCGCGTCAGCAGGCCTTGGATTACAAGCGCACCGCCGAAGCCAACGGCGACAGCGCCGGCCTGAAAAAAGCCGAGCACGCGCTGAAAGAAGCTGGCGAGCAGGTGGACCAGCTCGATCTGTTCCGCAAGAACCTGCAGAGCTTTGTGCGCCTGTATGAGTTCCTATCGCAAATCGTGCCGTATGAGGACCGTGAACTAGAGCAGCTGTGCGTGTACGCCAAGCACCTGCACCCGCTGCTGCGCGTGGACCGCCTGCAACAAGACGACGTGGACGTGGCCGAGCTGCAACTGAGCCACTACCGCCTGAGCAAGCGCGCCGAGCATCAATTGCGCCTCAGCGAGGAAGACGGCGAATACCAGCTAAAACCGGGTAGCGACGTGGGCAGCGGCAAGCCGCATGACCCGGAGAAAAAGCGCCTGTCGGAAATCATCGAGGCGCTGAACGATATCTTCGGTGCCGAGGTAAGCGACGACGACCAGCTGCAGTTCCTCACCGGCATCGCCCAGCGCATCAGCCGTCAGGAAGATGTGATGGCCCAGGTGAACAACCACTCGGTGGAGCAAGTGATGCACGGCCTGTTTCCCAAGCGCGTCCTCGACACCGTGCTGGACGCCATGACCGACCACGAGAAGCTGTCACTGGAAGTATTGGATAACGAAAAGAAGAGCCGCGCGTTTGCGCTGGTGATTTTGAAAATGCTCAAGAGCGTAGCTAGCCTCGATGAGACTCGCGTGGGCGACGCCTAAAACAGCCGGTAAGATTAAGGAGTAATAGTGGCAATTCCGGACTTTCAAAGTGTGATGCGCCCAGTGCTGAGCACCGTGCAGAACGGTGCGCCGCTGCCGCTCAATGAATTGCGCGAGCGGGTGGCCGATCAGTTTCAGTTGACCGAGAACGAACGCAAGGAGCGCCTACCCTCAGGCCAGCAGACGGTGATCAACAACCGAGTAGGTTGGGCTCGCACCTATTTGAATAAGGCTGGGTTGCTGTGCATTCCGGCCAAGGGAATGGTGCAAATTACCCCGCGTGGCCTTGATGCTTTGACCAATGGTCCACAGCGCATCACTGTGAGCTGGTTGAAGCAGTTTCCCGAGTTTGCGGACTTCCATACGACCAAACCGCAATCAGTTGACGCTCCCTCCCTGCTAAACGTGAGTATTTCCGAAACCACGCCAGACGAACAGTTAGCCGAGGCGCATCAAGCTCTGATGCAGTCCCTGGCGGATGAGCTGCTGACGCAAGTCCGGATAGCCACCCCCAGCTTCTTTGAACAGTTGGTAGTCGATCTCATGATCGCCATGGGTTACGGCGGCTCGCGTAAAGAGGCTGGTAAGGCGACCCGAGCGACCAATGATGACGGTATCGACGGCATCATCAAAGAAGACAAGCTCGGCCTCGACGTTATCTATCTGCAGGCCAAGCGCTGGACCAACACGGTTCATCGTCCAGAGATCGACAAATTTATCGGCGCACTGACTCGTCAGCGTGCGCGCAAGGGCGTGTTCATCACGACCTCGGAGTTTTCCGAGGGGGCTCGTACTGCGGCGCTGGGGTTGGACATCAAGGTGGTATTGATCGACGGAGTTGCGCTGGCGCGGTTGATGGTGGAAAACAACCTGGGTGTGAGCGTTAAACAGGTTTATGAAGTGAAGCAACTGGACAGTGATTACTTCGCTGAAGAGTGAGTCGCAACGCTGGTTGCTGGCTTATGTGTCGGCATGTGTGGGTCTCTGCGTGTAAGCCGACACAGATTTAAAAACGCTCACAGACCGCTGTGGCGCGTTTTCAAACCGGAAAAGCGACGGAAAACGTTTTGTCGGTTGTTGAGATAAAGGCGACAGCCAAGGATGGGCTTCGTGGGCAGGCAGGCTGTAATAAAGCTGGCATAACCGAGCCAAATCAGCCGCTATGGGCACAAAAAAAGGCACTTGCGAGATTCGCTAAGTGCCTGATTTGTATAGCTTGTTTGGTGGAGCCGGGGGGATTTGAACCCCCGTCCGCCAGTACTCCGCTGTCGGTCCTACATGCTTAGCCGTGTCTATTAAGTTAACCCTCAGCGACCCGACGGGCAGGGTGCTTTGGGCGAGTTGTGTAAGTTTTAGCCGCTTCGTCCACAACGTACTGCACGGCGATTCTGTTCTATATGACAATCACTTCGGGTTTACAGACATCCCCTAGTGATTGCTGGACCCGAAGGTACCAGGAGGAAGGCTAGCGCCGCTTACGCAGCGAGAGCTTGTTCCCCGTAATGGTCGTCATTGGCAACTATAAGTAGTTGCAACAGTGGATTTACGACTTCTGTTACCAAGTCGGCATGCACCTAAAGTTTCATCACCGGCGTCGAATCCTAATCGGCCCCAGTGGCTGCCAGAAGCAGCCAGGTGGTGGAGTCTACGCCAATCAATAGCTTGCGTCGACCCGTGTTGCATTTTGCCAGTGGCGAAGGGGGCTCGTCGAGAGCCCCTTCGGCCAATGGATCAGCCTTTACTTGGCGGTGCCGCCGTCGGTGCCGGAGCCGGTATTTTTCAGCTCGCTGATTTGCTTGGTGGTCAGCTCGATGCATTTTTTATCATCGCCAGCTGTTTGTGCAGCTGTGGCTGCCTTAATGGTTTTTTCGATTTCCGCTTTCGTTTCAGTGCTCTGGTTGGTGCTGGACGAGGTGTGTGCGTCCTTGAGGGTCTGCAGATTGGCACCACACAGATTGTCAGCGGCAAATACCGGGGAAGCCAACAGTGCGGTAGTGAGGAACAATCCAGCGAATACGGTACGTTTCATGTGTATCTCCTTGGCCTGTGGACCTGGTTTGACCGGTCTATGAGGGCCGAATCCAAAGTCAGAAATAAGCCCCGTCTGGTTGAGGGGCTTAAATAGATGACTGTGGTGGTTCGCAGGGGTTCTATTTATTTTGCGCTGGGAAGGAGTGATGGTCGTCGGTGGCTTCGCTTGCTGGCGATGGCGTCAGGTCAGTCACGGGTGCCTTTGCGAGCGCTTTGCGCTTGATCGCCAGCAAGCTGGCTCATACAAAATATCGTTTTAATTCAGTGTGTTGTGCTGATTGTGGGATAAGCGGCTTTGGCCGTGAGATTGCTCTCGCGGCTAAAGCCGGTTCTATCCCGGTCTTGTGAATGGATTTGTTACAAATCACGCCCGGCGCGGTTGGGTCACGCGATCTACCAGGTAGACCAGCCCGTGGTAATCGATGCCGCCGTGGCGGGTCAGGCCGATTTCGCAGGTGCGGCTGGTGGAGATGCCTTCTTCGCAGTACTGCACGGCGTTCTTGAGGGTGCGCAGTGAGTGGGCGTTGAGTTCGGGCTGGGTGAAGCCCTTGTCGCCGGCAAAGCCGCAGCAGTGAATGCCTTCGGGAATGACCACGTTGACGCTGCACAGCCGCGCCAGCTCGATCAGCGCCTGGCTTTCGCCCAGGTGCTGGGTGCTGCACGTCACGTGGACGGCAATGGGTTGTTGCTGTGGGGTGAAGGTCAGTTTGTCCAACAGATGCGTGCGGATGAAACGCACCGGGTCATAGAGGTCGAGGCGGGTATCCTTGAGGTCCTGGACCAGACGCAGGGTGCAGGGGCTGGTGTCGCAGTAGATCGGATCGAGGCCGCCGCGACTGGCCTTGCTCAGGGCCGCGAGCAGTTCGTCGCGCTTGGCGTCGGCCTGTTCGTTGTAGCCCTTGGAGGCGAACGGCTGGCCGCAGCAAAGGCTGTCCTGGTTGTCCGGGAACACCACCTGATAACCGGCTTTTTCCAGCAGGCCGCGGGTTTTGTCCAGCAGCGACATTTGCTCGCGATCGCCCGCCGCCGGGCCCATGACCCGTGATACACAGGCCGCCAGATAGACCACCCGTGGCCGCTGATCTTCAACCACCGGGCTGATGCGGATGGCCTGTTCGGCCTGGGGCATGGCCGGGGTCCATTGCGGGACGCGACCGGCTGAGACCCTGGTCAGCGCTGCGGAGATTTTTGCCAGGCGCGGCGCGCCCAGCAGCATGCGTGCACCATTGGCGGCATGCAGGGTAAAGCGTGCGCCTTGCAGGGCCGTCTTGAAGTGGTCGGCCAGCCAGGTGGCGGTCTTGTCGTGGTGGGCTTCGCGGCTGCGCAGTTTTTTCACCAGTTCGCCGGTGTTGATCCCCACGGGGCAGCGTTGTGAGCACAGGCCGGTGGCGGCGCAGGTGTCGATGCCCTGGTAGTGGTAGTCCCGTTCCAGCTCGGTGGTGTCGATGCCGGCGCGTTTTTTTGCCTGAATATCGCGCCAGATGACGATGCGCTGGCGTGGGGTCAGGGTCAGGCCATTGGAGGGGCAGACCGGTTCGCAGAAGCCGCACTCGATGCACTTGTCGACGATCTCGTCGGCAGCGGGCAGCGGCTTGAGGTTCTTCAGGTGGATCTGTGGGTCGGTGCTCAACACCACGTCGGGGTTGAGGATGCCGTTGGGGTCGAGCAGGCGCTTGAGCTGCCACATCAACTGATAGGCGTCGTGGCCCCATTCCAGCTCGACGAAGGGCGCCATATTGCGGCCGGTGCCGTGTTCGGCCTTGAGCGAGCCACCGAATTCCACTGCCACCAGTTGCGCGACGTCTTCCATGAAGGCGCTATAGCGCGCTACTTGTTCGGGGTTGTCGAAGCCCTGGGTGAAGACGAAGTGCAGGTTGCCCTCAAGCGCATGGCCGAACAGGATCGCCTCGTCGTAATGGTGTTTGTCGAACAGCTCGATCAGACGGCGTACGCCGATGGCCAGTTGTTCTACCGGGAAGGTCACGTCTTCGATGATCACCGTGGTGCCGGTCTGGCGCACGGCGCCGACGGCGGGGAAGGTGTCTTTGCGTATGGCCCAGAGGCGGGCGTTTTCCTGCGGGTCTTCGGTGAAGTCGACCTGCTTCTCCACGGCGAAGGGCGCCAGGGAGGCCATGATCTGCGCCAGTTGCTCGTGCAGCAGTGCTTGCGACGCAGCGCGGGCTTCGATCAGCAGGGCGCAGGCGTTGTCCGACAGTTCGCGCACGAAGGCGGGCATGCCGGGCTTGTCCTGCACCGAGCGCATGCTGCGCCGGTCGAGCAGTTCGACGGCGGAGACTGGCTGGCTTTTCAGTACGGTCACGGCGTTGCAGCAGATTTCCACATCGGGGAAGATGATCAGCGCCGAGGCTTTGTGCGGGTGATCGGGTACGGTGTCGTAGGTCACCGCACTGATGAAGCCTAGGGTGCCTTCGGAGCCGACCAGCAGGTGGCTGAGGATATCCAATGGCTCATCGAAGTCGACCAGGGCATTGAGCGACAGGCCGGTGGTGTTTTTCAGGCGGTATTTGTGCCGAATTTTTGCTGCCAGTTCAGTGTTGGCGCGGGTTTCACGGCCCAGGCGGGCCAAGTGTTCCAGCAGGTCGCCATGGCTGGCGCGAAAGGCCGCGACGCTGGCCGGGTCTTCGCTGTCCAGGCGCGTGCCGTCGGCCAGGACCACGCGGATACCGGCCAGGGTGTGATAGCTGTTCTGGGCTGTGCCGCAGCACATGCCACTGGAATTATTGGCGACGATGCCGCCGATCTTGCAGGCGTTGATCGAGGCCGGATCAGGGCCGATCTTGCGCCCGAATGGTGCCAGCCAGGCGTTGGCCTGGGCGCCGATCACCCCGGGTTGCAAACGAATCTGCGCGCCTTGCTGGCGGACTTCACGACCGTTCCAGTTATCCCCCAGCACCAGCAGCACCGAGTCGGTAATCGCCTGGCCGGACAGGCTGGTGCCTGCGGCGCGGAAGGTTACCGGGACTTTTTCGGCCTGGGCCAGTTTCAGCAGGGCGACTACTTCGTCCTCGGATTCGACGCGGATCACCAGCTTGGGAATCAGTCGATAGAAGCTGGCGTCGGTGCCGAAGGCCAGGGTCGAGAGCGGGTCATCGAAGCGCCGTTGCGCCGGGATCAGGCGTTGGGCTTCGCGGATAAAGGCTGCGGGCAGACTCATGGCTACTCCAGGATCATCAGGCGTTTTTTCCGGGGCTGACTGGGTGGTCCCGGATATCCGTCCGGTGGGCCGGACTGGTTTAAGAATGGGGGGCGCCGCAGGCGGGCTGCGGCGTCCGGGGTGAGGCTATCAGTGCACCAGCATGCCAGTCAGCCAGTACGCCTGTGCATAAGTAATGCAGCCGACGATGGTGGCGAAGAACAGACTGTGCTTGAGGGTGAAACGGAACAGGTCCGATTCCTTGCCGACCAGGCCGGTGGCGGCGCAGGCGACAGCGATGGATTGCGGCGAGATCATCTTGCCGGTGACGCCACCGCTGGAGTTGGCCGCCACGGTGAGCACATCACTGATACCGAGCTGGTGTGCGGTGGTGGCTTGCAGTGAGCCGAACAGGGCGTTGGCCGAGGTGTCGGAGCCGGTCAGGAACACGCCCAGCCAGCCGAGGAACGGCGAGAAGAACGGGAAGGCCGCGCCGGTTCCCGCCAGCACCAGGGCCAGGGTCGATGACATGCCTGAGTAGTTCATGACGAAGGCGAAGGCCAGCACCATGCCGATGGAGACGATGGCCCAGCGCAGTTCGATCAGTGTTTCCTTAAAAGTGGTCAGACCAGTTTTTGCGCTTATGCGCAGGATGACCATCGATAGCAGCGCCGACAGCAGAATGGCGGTGCCGGAGGCAGCGATGATGTCGAACTTGTAGATCGCTGGCATCGCCGTGGGGGCGGCAACGATAGGCGCGGCTTTCATCACCAGTTGATCGAGGTGCGGGACCACGAAGCTGATGGTGAAGTCTTTCAGCGCGCCGCCTGCGGCGAACAGGGCCTTGAAGGGTTTCAGGGTCCAGATGGTGACGATCACGGTGAGGATCAGGAACGGTGACCAGGCCTTGAAAATCTGCCCGCTGGTGTAAGGCGAGGCAACGCGGCTGCGTGGCGCGGTAAAGCTGCCACCGGGGCCGCCGGCCAGTGCTGCACCGCCGCTGCCGACCACGACTGCGTCGGATTCCCGCGCCGGTTGCCAGACTTTAAGGAACAGGGTCAGGGAAACCAGGCTGACCAGTGCCGAAGTGATGTCCGGCAGTTCCGGGCCAATGAAGTTGGAGGTCAGGTATTGGGTCACGGCGAAGCTGGCACCGGCCACCAGGGCGGCTGGCCAGGTTTCCCTGACGCCGCGCAGGCCGTCCATCATGAACATCAGCCAGAACGGTACGAACAGCGACAGCAGCGGCAGTTGACGGCCTGCCATGGCGCCGATCTTGAACGCATCAATGCCCGAGACTTGCCCGGCCACGATGATCGGAATGCCCAATGCGCCGAACGCTACCGGCGCGGTATTGGCAATCAGGCACAGACCCGCTGCATACAACGGGTTCAGGCCCAGGCCCACCAGCAATGCCGCAGTAATGGCAACCGGTGCACCGAAGCCTGCCGCACCCTCGAGAAAGGCGCCGAAGCAGAAACCGATCAGCAGCACTTGCAGGCGCTGGTCATCGGTAATGGACATGACCGAGCTGCGGATGATTTCGAACTGGCCGCTCTTGACGGTCAGTTTGTAGAGAAATACCGCCGCGACAATGATCCAGGCGATGGGCCACAGGCCATAGGCAAAGCCGTAACCGGCCGCTGCGAAAGCCATGTCGGCGGGCATCTTGAAGGCAAAGATCGCCACCAGGATCGACAGTGCCAGGGTAATACTGCCGGCGATATGGCCTTTGAGCCGGAACACGGCCAGGGCCAGAAAGAAGAAAACGATGGGGATCAATGCCGCGAGTGCGGATAGACCGAGACTGCCGAGAGGTGCGTAGATCTGCTGCCAGGTTTGCATGTGGGATGGCCCCTAATTGTTTTTGGTTAGGCCCGGAGTCCGCCGTAACGGTCACCAGTTATAAAGCCTTTCATTGTGTGAAAGGTCTTGCAGTGCCCGTCCCCCGAACACTGGCATTGGATAATTGGTAATACCAATTTACAATGGCTGGTCGCTAGGTTAAAAGCCTTGTCTGTGGTGTGTCAATTTGTCTCTCTTAAACTTTGGTCGAGGTTGCCCGTCGATATGCGTCTGATGGGCTGTCTGTGGCGATATCTGGAGGGTGCTTGCGCGCCGTCAATCAGCCAGAATAGGCGGTCCCGGCAATTCTTCGGGGATGTGGAGTGAGGGTTATGGGGTTTGATCAGGTGCGTCAGCGCCGTTTGTCTGACGATATTGTCGAGCAGCTGGAAAGAATGATCCTGGAAGGAACATTGAAGTCGGGCGGTCGTTTACCCGCCGAGCGTGCACTGGCCGAGCGGTTCGGCGTGTCGCGTCCCTCCCTGCGTGAGGCGATTCAGAAGCTGACGGCCAAGGGCCTGTTGGTCAGTCGCCAGGGTGGCGGCAACTATGTGGTGGAAAACCTCGGCTCGACATTCAGCGACCCGCTACTGCATCTGCTGGAAAGCAGCCCTGATGCCCAGCGCGATCTGCTGGAGTTTCGCCAGACCCTTGAAGTGTCCTGCGCCTACTACGCGGCCGTCCGCGCCACGGACGTGGACCGCGAGCGTTTGAAGGCGGCGTTCGAGACCCTGCAGGATTGCTACACCCGGGTCGATGAAGTCAGCCGGGCGGAAGAGGGGGCCGCAGATGCCAACTTCCATCTGGCGATTGCCGAGGCCAGCCATAACGCTGTGCTGCTGCACACCATTCGCGGCCTGTTCGACCTGCTCAAGCGCAACGTGGTGACCAATATCGGTGGCATGTACAAACAACGCACGGAAACCCGCGACATGCTGATCGATCAGCATCGGGAGCTTTATTCGGCGATCATGGAAGGGCGTGCCCAGGACGCGCGGGAAGTCTCGGCACGGCATCTGTTGTATGTGCAGGAGGTGCTGGAAGAGGTGCGCCAGCAGGTGCAGCGCGCGGCCAGGGCGGAGCGGCGCAACGGAATGTGAGATCGCTGTAGATGTATTGTGGGAGCGGATTTATCCGCGAAGGGGTCGGTACACCCAGAAGATTGTCATCGTCTGGAATACCGCTTTCGCGAATGAATTGGCTCTGTCTGCATTAAGTGTTGCTTACGAGGTATCGCAAATTATGTGGGAGCGGATTCATCCGCGAAAATATCGTGATTGTGCACACTTCTTCGCGGATAAATCCGCTCCCACAACATCTACACCTCATTAGAACCGATGACGATGCAGCTGCCTGAATCGGCCAGGTAAATCGCTGGCCGCAACACCTGACGCAGACAGAGCGAATGAATTCGCTCCCACAATCGGCCATGCAAACCAGGCGGCAGGGCTGATCGTGCCCTACTCGTCCTTGCCCTTGTTGCGCACGGCGCGTTGCAGCTCGCGATTGGAGTCGCGTTCGCGCTCGGTGTCGCGCTTGTCGTACTCCTTCTTGCCTTTGCCCAGAGCGATTTCGCACTTGATCAAGTGCGCTTTCCAGTAAAGGGAGAGGGCCACGCAGGCATAGCCTTTCTGCGACACCGAGGTAATGAGCTTTTCCAGCTCGCGCTGGTTGAGCAGCAGTTTACGGGTGCGTGTCGGGTCAGCGATGACGTGTGTGCTGGCAGTCGTCAGTGGCGAGATATGGCTACCCATCAGCCAGGCCTCGCCATCCTTGAGCAGCACATAACTGTCGACCAGCTGTACCTTGTTGGCACGCAGGCTTTTTACTTCCCAGCCAGCCAGGACCAGACCGGCCTCGAACTTGTGTTCGATGAAGTAATCGTGTCGCGCCTTTTTGTTTTGCGCGATGGTCCCTGTGGGATGTTTCTTGAGCTTAGCCATAGGGGACGCATTATAGGGAGTCGCGGCATTGTCGGCTATGGGTAACCTGCGTGCTTGAGCACGTTGATTGAATCCCGGACAATGCGCGCTCTTTTTTGGTTGGGCGTGGGTGCGATGTCGACGGATAAGGTTTCGGTCCATGGAAGTTGGGCCAGTCGCTGGGTGTTCATTCTGGCGGCAACGGGTTCAGCGGTCGGGCTGGGCAGTATCTGGAAGTTTCCGTACATGGTCGGCGTCTATGGCGGCGGCGCGTTCGTACTGATGTTCCTGGCCTGTATCGCCCTGATCGGCATCCCGGTGATGATGGCCGAGACCCTGATCGGTCGCCGCGCCCGCCTGAGCCCGGCCAATGCGTTGAAGGTGCTGGCGCTGGAAGCCGGGCATTCGGCGCGCTGGTCATGGGGCGCCTTTGCCGGGATGATCACGGCGTTGCTGATCCTGTCCTTTTATAGCGTGGTGGGTGGCTGGTCCCTGGACTACATCATCGATATGGGCCGTGGCGATTTTCAGGGCGTGACCCCGGACAAGGTCGGCGCCTATTTCGGCGCAGTGATTGCCGACCCCTGGCGGCTGACCGCCTGGCATACGGCGTTCATGCTGCTGTCGGCGGTGGTGATCGCCAAGGGCGTGGTCGCCGGGCTTGAGCGCAGCCTGCGCATCATGATGCCGTTGCTGTTTCTGCTGATGATCATTCTGCTGGGCTACAGCCTGACCACCGGGCACTTCATGGAAGGCGTGCATTTCATGTTCGACTTCAATCCGGACAAGGTCCTCGATGGCTTGCTGCCGGCCATGGGGCATGCGTTCTTTTCCCTGAGCGTCGGCGTGGGCTCGATCATGATCTACGGCGCCTACATGACCAAGGGCGCCTCGATCAGCTCGACCGTCGTCGGCGTGGCCCTGCTCGACACCTTTGTCTCGCTGCTGGCCGGGCTGGCGCTGTTCCCCATCGTGTTCCAGGCCGGTTTGAACCCCAGTGAAGGCCCTGGCCTGATGTTCGTGACCTTGCCTTATGCGTTCGGTAACGTAGCCTTTGGCCAGGTGATGGGGGTAGTGTTCTTCGTGTTGGTGGCCATTGCCGCCTGGAGTTCTGCGATTTCCCTGCTGGAGCCAATGGTGGCTTATCTGGTCGAGCGGACCAAAGTCAGCCGCGCCTGGGTGACGTTCTGGCTGGCCTTCAGCTGCTGGTTTGTCGGTCTGGGGACGGTGTTCTCGTTCAACATCTGGCAGAAAGCCAAGTTTTTCGTGAACGATGCCAATGGCTTTCATCTCTACCAGTGGGGCGCGGAAAAAGGCCTGGATTTCTTCGGGGTCATCGATTTCTTCACCTCGCGGATCATGTTGCCGCTGGGTGGATTGTGTTTTGTACTGTTCGCAGGTTGGGTGATGGGTACGAAGGCAGTGCGCGACGAGTTGTCGATTCGCAGCCCTGTTCTGTTCGCCACAACGTTCTTTTTGATGCGCTATGTTGCGCCGATCGGCATTCTGGTTGTCTTTGCCGCTCAGCTTTGGAAATGACGCTGACATGACTACACATATTCAACGCTCGGCCTTGCTGCCTTACCCGGCGCGGGCGCTCTACGACCTGGTCAACGATGTCGCGAGATATTCCGAGTTCCTGCCTTGGTGCTCCTCTGCGGTGGTGCTCGATGCCAGCGATGAGAACATGCGCGCCAGCCTGGAGATCGCCAAGGGCGGCTTGAGCCAGCGCTTTGTGACCCGCAATACCCTGGTGCCGGGAGAGTCCATCGTGATGGATCTGGTCGAGGGGCCATTCAACCAGTTGCATGGTGTCTGGACCTTCAAGGCTTTGGGCGACAAGGCCTGCAAGATCAGCCTGGATCTGTCTTTCGACTACGCCGGGCCCATCGTGCGTGCGACCCTGGGGCCGCTGTTCAATCAGGCGGCCAATACCCTGGTAGATGCTTTTTGCCAGCGGGCGAAAGAACTGAATGCCTGAGGTACTGATCGAGGTCGAGGTGGTCTGTGCCATGGCCGACCGCCAGGTATTGATCAGTCTTGAGCTGCCGGGTGGTTCTACCGCTCGTCAGGCAATCCAGGCTTCTGCAATACAGGAGCAGTTTGCCGACCTGGACATTTCCCAGTGCGCTGTAGGGATTTTCGGAAAAGTGATCGGTAATCCTGAACAGCGGCTGTTGGAAGCTGGCGATCGTGTGGAGATCTATCGGCCTCTGCTCGCGGACCCCAAGGAAATCCGGCGTTTGCGTGCGGCCAAGGCGGCCAAGGCTCGTGCCGATGGCGAGTCTTCTTGAGGCGCTGAATCAGGCAGACACAAAAAAGCCCGGCATGCCGGGCTTTTTGCTGTACGCCGCACATATTAACGCGGGTTGGTATCCAGCGGTTCCTGGACGGGGACCGGGACGGTTTCCACTTTGTCCACGTCGTTCTGGATCTGTTGCAGCAGCGAACCAGGCTTGGCCGGTGCATCCGGTTTTGCCGGAGCAGCTTTGTCGGTTGGCGCAACTGTTGTATCAGTGCCTTTACCAAGGATGGCTTCATCGCGGCTGACGCCGGGCATGAAGTCGCCGTTCAGGCTGACCAGTTGGTCGTTGCTGTTGAAGATCAGCGTCATGCGTTCCTGTTGGCGTTCGCCGCCGCCAGGTTGCAGACTGTAGAGATAATCCCACCGATCCGCATGGAACGTATCGGTCAGCAGGGGATTACCCATGATAAACCGTACTTGTCGGCGGGTCATTCCCGGCCGTAACTGGTCTATCATGTCTTGCGTGACGACATTGCCCTGCTGGATGTCGATTTTATAAACCCCGGGGAATGAACAACCGGCGAGTGCGAGCAGTCCCACGAGGGTGAAACTGGTTAGCAGGAGCTTGGTGTTTTGCATCGGTGGGCGACTTCCACTATCTTGGCTGGGACAACGTAAACCCCGATCATACCTGCATTAAGAGAAGCTGCGAAGCAGCGTCTGCGAGAAAGCTGACCATGGTTGAAAATAGCGAACTCCGTAAAGCCGGATTAAAAGTGACCCTGCCAAGGGTCAAGATTCTACAGATGCTCGATTCCGCCGAGCAGCGTCACATGAGCGCAGAAGATGTGTACAAGGCGCTCATGGAAGCTAGCGAGGACGTTGGCCTGGCCACGGTCTACCGTGTCCTGACTCAATTCGAAGCTGCCGGACTGGTGGTTCGCCACAATTTCGACGGCGGTCATGCGGTATTCGAATTGGCTGACGGCGGCCACCACGACCATATGGTCAACGTGGAGTCTGGTGAGGTGATCGAATTTTTCGAAGAAGAAATCGAGAAGCTTCAGAAGGCGATCGTCGAGAAGCACGGTTATGAGCTTGTTGACCACAACCTCGTGCTCTACGTGCGTAAAAAGAAGGCGTAAGTCTTTTTATAGCTGCAGCGAAGGCGACCTCAGGGTCGCCTTTGTGCTTTTTGAAGATCGGAATTGGGTAAACGCCGCTTTTGTGGGAGCGAATTCATTCGCGAAAGCGGTGGTCTAGACAACAGCAATGTGCCGAGTGTGCCGGCCTCTTCGCGAATGAATTCGCTCCCACAATTCGCTTTCATAATTGTATTTCGCCGTCAGCGCCCTTGTTGGGCGTTAAACCTTCGCGGCCATCACCATCTTCTTCGCGTGAGCCAGGGATTCCTTGGTCAGGTCGATGCCGCCAAGCATCCGTGCCACTTCCTCAATGCGTTCGGTCTTGCTGAGCCTGGATACCGCCGTACGCGTCGCTTCGCTGTCCCGAACCTTGTGCACGAATAAATGCTGATGGCCCTGGGCCGCTACCTGAGGCAAATGGGTTACGGTCATGACTTGCCCTCGTTCACCGAGGCGGCGTAGCAACTGCCCGACAATTTCCGCCGTCGGGCCACCGATGCCGACGTCCACTTCGTCGAAGACCAGGGTCGGTATCCGCGAGGTCTGGGCGGTAATCACCTGGATGGCCAGGCTGATACGCGACAGTTCGCCGCCGGATGCCACTTTGGCCAGGGCCTTGAGGGGCTGGCCGGGGTTGGCGCTGACCAGCAGTTCGACCTGTTCCAGGCCATTGGGCAACAGATCCTTGCCGGTATTGGGGCGCAATTCGATGTTGAAGCGGCCGCCCGGCATGCCCAGACGCTGGATTTCCAGTTCCACGGCGTTGGCCAGCCCGGTTGCCGCCTGATGCCGCCGGTCACTGAGCTCCCGGGCCTTTTCCTGATAGTGCCGGGCAAAGGACGCCAGTTCGTGCTCAAGGCGTTCGATGGTTTCGTCGTTGGCGTTGAGGGTCTCGATTTCATCCAGCAGCTTCTGTTGCAGTGTGGCGACTTCGGTGGGCTGGATGCGGTGCTTGCGCGCCAGGGTGTAGATCGCGTCGAGGCGTTCCTCAAGCTGCTGCAGGCGCGCCGGATCGGCATCGAAGTGATCAAGGAAGCGATTGAGCTCGCCGACGGCTTCTTCCACCTGGATCTGCGCGCTGGCCAGCAGGTTGGTGGCTTCATTCAGCGCAGTCGGGGAATTGCTCACGCCACTGAGCCGATGCAGGCTGGCGGTCAGGGCGTTGAGCACATTGCCGGAATCGCTCTCGCTGCACTGCTCGACCACTTGTCGGCAGATGCTCAGCAGGCTTTCGGCGTTGGTCAGGTTCTTGTGTTCCTGCTCCAGCTCCAACAACTCGTTTTCGCCCAGGCTCAGGCTTTCCAGCTCTTCCAGTTGATAGCTGAGCAACTGATGGCGCGAGCGTTGCTCGTCACCGGAGTTGGACAGGCGTTCCAGCTCCTGGCGGGTCTGGCGCCAGCGCTGGGCGGCCAGGTGTACCTGGCGCGCCAGATCGGTGGCCCCGGCGTACTCGTCGAGCAGGCGGCGATGGGTGTCGGTCTTGAGCAGGGACTGGTGTTCATGCTGGCTGTGGATATCGATCAGCAGCTCGCCCAGGGCCTTGAGGTCGCCCTGGGGGCAGGGTGTGCCGTTGATATAGGCGCGCGAACGCCCTTCGGCGGTGATGACCCGGCGCAGGATGCACGGCCCGTCGTTGTCCAGGTCGCGTTCGGCGAGCCAGTCGCGGGCCTCGGGAATGTCGGCCAGGTCGAAGGTGGCCAGAATATCGGCCTTGTCGGCGCCGGGGCGGACCACTCCGCTGTCTGCGCGATCGCCCAGGGTCAGGCCCAGGGCATCGAGCATGATCGATTTGCCGGCGCCGGTTTCGCCGGTAATGACGCTCATGCCGCGATCCAGTTCGAGATCGAGATGTTCGACGATGGCGTAATTGTGTACGGAAAGATGTACCAGCATGGAGTGGCTCCCATGGATTTATCTGGTTATTTATACAGTGCTTTGTTCTGCATTGACAATGCCCGGCCTTAGCTCGATTTGCTTGGGTGGCAATGCTTTTTAGTCCGTCGGGTAATTTTGTTTGTTTCGGGCCATGACGGCCAAGGCCGGAAATATTGTGAGGATATGTTGGTGATCAGCGGTATCCGGCCCTTGAAGCTGAAAAAACCGCTCCCATATAGGGGGGCAGAAGCGCGAGTTGAGCTCGCGGACGTATTTGAAAGGAGAAATCTATGGCTGACGAACAGAATCTGGATGCGCAGGCTCAAGACCAAACTAACGAGGCGGTGTCCGGCGAAGAATTGGTAACCCGCGTGCAAGTGTTGGAAGAGCAATTGGCTACCGCACAGGACCAGGCTCTGCGCGTCGCTGCGGATTTGCAGAACATCCGTCGCCGCGCCGAGCAGGATGTCGAGAAGGCTCACAAGTTTGCCCTGGAGAAGTTTGCCGGTGACTTGCTGCCGATCATCGACAGCCTGGAGCGCGGTCTGGACCTGTCCAACCCGGATGACGAAAGCATCCGCCCGATGCGCGAAGGCATCGAGCTGACGCTGAAAATGTTCCAGGACACCCTCAAGCGCTTCCAGCTTGAAGCCATTGATCCTCACGGCCAGCCGTTCAACGCCGAAATGCATCAGGCCATGGCCATGCAGGAAAGCGCTGACGTCGAGCCTAACAGTGTCCTCAAGGTGTTCCAGAAGGGTTATCAGCTCAATGGTCGTTTGTTGCGCCCGGCCATGGTCGTGGTCAGCAAGGCACCGTCGCCTGCTACGCCGTCAATTGACGAGAAGGCTTGAAATCAGCTGATTGGCCCCCATTAACAGGCCATGCGTTTAAAGAGCTACCGCAATTTGTAAACGCAGTTGCGGCAACCAAATTCAAAGTTTCGGGAGAGTAATCAAGATGGGCAAGATTATCGGCATCGACCTGGGGACCACCAACTCCTGCGTCTCTATTCTGGAAAACGGCAAGGCCAAGGTCATCGAGAACGCCGAAGGCGCTCGCACCACGCCTTCGATCATCGCTTACGCCAACGACGGTGAAATCCTCGTCGGTCAGTCGGCCAAGCGTCAGGCTGTGACCAACCCGCACAACACCCTGTACGCGGTGAAGCGCCTGATCGGCCGTCGTTTCGACGAAGAAGTGGTACAGAAAGACATCCAGATGGTCCCTTACAAGATCGTCAAGGCTGACAACAGCGACGCCTGGGTTGAAGTGAACGGCCAGAAAATGGCTCCGCCACAGATCTCGGCTGAAATCCTGAAAAAGATGAAGAAAACCGCCGAGGATTACCTGGGCGAGCCTGTGACTGAAGCGGTCATCACCGTTCCGGCCTACTTCAACGACAGCCAGCGTCAGGCGACCAAAGACGCCGGCCGTATCGCTGGCCTGGACGTAAAACGCATCATCAACGAACCTACTGCAGCCGCACTGGCCTACGGTATGGACAAGGCCAAAGGCGACCACACTGTCATCGTTTATGACCTGGGTGGCGGTACTTTCGACGTTTCGGTTATCGAAATCGCTGAAGTCGATGGCGAGCACCAGTTTGAAGTACTGGCAACCAACGGCGACACCTTCCTCGGTGGTGAAGACTTCGACATTCGTCTGATCGACTACCTCGTCGACGAATTCAAGAAAGAAAGCGGCATGAACCTCAAGGGCGACCCGCTGGCCATGCAGCGCCTGAAAGAAGCCGCTGAAAAAGCCAAGATCGAGCTGTCCTCTTCGCAGCAGACCGACGTCAACCTGCCGTACATCACTGCAGATGCAACCGGTCCCAAGCACTTGAACGTGAAGATCTCCCGCGCCAAGCTGGAATCTCTGGTTGAAGACCTGGTTCAACGTACCGTCGAGCCTTGCCGTATCGCGCTGAAAGACGCCGGTATCGACATCGACAAGATCAACGACGTGATCCTGGTCGGTGGCCAGACCCGTATGCCGCTGGTGCAGAAGACCGTTACCGAGTTCTTCGGCAAAGAAGCGCGTAAAGACGTTAACCCTGACGAAGCTGTTGCCATGGGTGCTGCGATTCAAGGCGCGGTACTGGCCGGCGACGTCAAGGACGTCCTGCTGCTGGACGTCAGCCCGCTGACCCTGGGTATCGAAACCATGGGTGGCGTGATGACTGCGCTGATCGAGAAAAACACCACGATTCCTACCAAGAAATCGCAAGTGTTCTCGACCGCCGACGACAACCAGGGCGCTGTGACCATTCACGTGCTGCAAGGTGAGCGTAAGCAAGCCGGTCAGAACAAGTCCCTGGGCAAGTTCGACCTGGCCGAGATTCCACCGGCGCCACGTGGCGTGCCGCAGATCGAAGTGACCTTCGACATCGACGCCAACGGCATCCTGCACGTAGGTGCCAAGGACAAAGCGACCGGCAAGCAACAGTCGATCGTGATCAAGGCCAACTCCGGTCTGTCCGAGGAAGAAATCCAGCAGATGGTGCGTGACGCCGAAGTGAACGCTGAGGAAGACCGCAAGTTCGAAGAACTGGCCTCTGCCCGTAACCAGGGTGATGCACTGGTTCACTCGACTCGCAAAATGGTCAGCGATGCCGGTGACAAGGTGACCGCTGATGAGAAAGCAGCGATCGAAACGGCTGTAGTAGCCCTGGAAGCCGCTGTAAAAGGCGACGACAAGGCGGCCATCGAAGCCAAGATCGAAGAGCTGTCCAAGGTCTCGGCACCGGTTGCCCAGAAGATGTACGCGGATGCTGCCGAGAAGCCTGAAGCCGGTGCACAGCAACCTGGCCAGGAAGAAACCAAGCACGCCGACGACGTCGTTGATGCCGAGTTTGAAGAAGTCAAAGAACACAAGTAAGCGCAGGCTCACTTGAAAGCCGGTTCACTGCATTCGTGCGGTGGCTGGTAGGATGTCGCCGCGCGGGAGCTTGCTCCCGCGTTGGCGTGTCTGGAACATCAGAATTTTTTGGTGCATGGATCACGTCCGTGCGCCCTCAGGAGCGTTTGCCGGACGTCCTCAAGAGTGCAAATGAATTATGTCGAAGCGTGACTTTTACGAAGTGCTGGGAGTGGAGCGCGGCTCCAGTGAAGCAGACCTGAAGAAGGCTTATCGCCGTCTGGCGATGAAGCATCACCCTGACCGCAACCCTGGCGACAAGGCGTCGGAGGACCTCTTCAAGGAGGCCAACGAAGCTTATGAAGTGCTTTCCGATGCCAGCAAGCGAGCGGCGTATGATCAGTACGGTCATGCCGGTGTCGACCCGAGCATGGGTGGCGGCGGTGGCGGATTTGGTGCCGGTGGCGCGAACTTCTCCGATATCTTCGGTGATGTGTTCAGCGACTTCTTCGGCGGTGGCCGGGGTCAGGGCGGTGGTCGTGGCGGCGCTCAGCGTGGCAGTGACCTGCGCTATACCCTGGAGCTGAATCTCGAGGAAGCGGTGCGCGGCACGACCGTGAATATCCGTGTTCCGACGCTGGTCAACTGCAAGCCATGCGATGGCAGCGGTGCGAAGAAAGGCTCGTCGCCGATCACTTGCCCGACGTGCGGCGGTATTGGTCAGGTACGCATGCAGCAGGGCTTCTTCTCGGTGCAGCAGACCTGCCCGCGTTGCCATGGTCACGGCAAGATCATTTCCGATCCATGCGATTCGTGTAACGGCGAAGGCCGTATCGAAGAGTACAAGACGCTGTCGGTCAAGGTGCCGCCAGGTGTCGATACCGGCGACCGCATTCGCTTGTCGGGCGAAGGCGAGGCGGGAGCTCAGGGTGGCCCGACCGGCGACCTGTATGTGGTGATCAATGTGCGCGAGCACGCGATTTTCCAGCGCGACGGCAAGCATCTGTACTGCGAAGTGCCGATCAGCTTCACCGATGCGGCCCTGGGTGGCGAGCTGGAAGTGCCGACCCTGGATGGTCGGGTCAAGCTGAAAATCCCTGAAGGTACTCAGACTGGCAAGCAGTTCCGTCTGCGCGGCAAGGGCGTTGCCCCTGTACGTGGCGGCGGTGCGGGCGACCTGATGTGCCGTGTTGCCGTCGAGACTCCGGTCAACCTGGGTCGTCGTCAGCGCGAATTGCTCGAAGAGTTCCGTACCTCCCTTGAGGGCGACAACACGCATTCCCCGAAAGCCAGTGGCTGGTTCGAGGGTGTGAAGCGTTTCTTCGGCGATTTGTAAGGGGCGGGTTATGCGACGTATTGCTGTGATGGGCGCCGCCGGGCGCATGGGCAAGGCCCTGATCGAAGCGGTGCAGAAGGCGCCTGGCGCGGGTCTGACCGCTGCCGTGCACAAGCCGGACAGCACGCTGATCGGCGCTGATGCCGGTGAGCTGGCGGGCCTGGGGCGCATCGGTGTGCAACTGTCGGGCGACCTGGCCCATGTGGCTGACGAGTTCGACGTGCTGATCGACTTCACTCACCCGTCGGTGACCCTGAAGAACCTGGCTTTCTGCCGCAAGGCGGGCAAGGCCATGATCATCGGCACCACGGGTTTCAGTGCTGAAGAAAAGCAGCGTCTGGTCGAAGCCGGCAAGGATATTCCGATTGTCTTCGCCGCCAACTTCAGCGTCGGTGTGAACCTGTGCCTGAAGCTGCTCGACACTGCATCGCGGGTGTTGGGTGATGACGTGGATATCGAGATCAGCGAAGCGCATCACCGGCACAAGGTCGATGCGCCGTCGGGTACGGCGTTGCGCATGGGTGAAGTGGTGGCCAATGCCCTGGGTCGTGACTTGAGTGAAGTGGCGGTCTACGGGCGCGAAGGGCAGACCGGTGCACGTGATCGTCAGACCATCGGTTTTGCTACCGTGCGGGCCGGGGACATCGTCGGTGATCACACTGTGCTGTTCGCCGCCGATGGCGAGCGCGTCGAGATCACCCACAAGGCGTCCAGTCGCATGACCTTTGCCAAGGGCGCCGTTCGCGCCGCTATCTGGCTCGATGGTCAGGCGCCGGGGCTGTACGATATGCAGGATGTACTGGAGCTGCGTTGATTCCCGGCGGGCGAACCCGGTAGTAATGGATTCGCTGGGAGTGAATTTTGTGGGAGCGAATTCATTCGCGAAGAGGTCGGTACATTCGACGCATCTCTGTCGTCTGGATCGCCGCTTTCGCGAATGAATTCGCTCCCACAACCGCCCCGCAGCTACCCTCGCATTTATCTCCTGCCTCGCCTGCATCAGGGGCAGCTGTCTTCCTGTCGCATTCCCCCGCCTTTGAGACTCTTTTCCGGTAGACCAAAACAGGCTTTTTCTGTAAGCTACAGCTTTAGTGTGTCCACTAAAAGCGCGCAGATGATTCTATAAGAAAGCGGGGTGACGTATTACGTCATTCCGCTTTTTTGCAACCTGCGAATGCCCTTTCAGGCTTTAACTACGGGAGGTCTTCTTGACTAAGCCAGCCATACTTGCCCTTGCTGATGGCAGCATTTTTCGCGGCGAAGCCATTGGAGCCGACGGTCAAACCGTTGGTGAGGTGGTGTTCAACACCGCAATGACCGGCTATCAGGAAATCCTTACCGATCCTTCCTATGCCCAGCAAATCGTTACCCTGACTTACCCGCACATCGGCAACACCGGCACCACGCCGGAAGACGCCGAGTCCGATCGCGTCTGGTCTGCCGGCCTGGTCATCCGTGACCTGCCACTGGTAGCCAGCAACTGGCGCAACAAGATGTCCCTCGGGGATTACTTGAAGGCAAACAAGGTTGTTGCCATCGCCGGTATCGACACCCGTCGCCTGACCCGCATCCTGCGTGAGAAAGGCGCACAAAACGGCTGCATCCTGGCCGGTGACAACATTTCCGAAGAAGCGGCCATCGCCGCTGCGCGCGGCTTCCCGGGTCTCAAGGGCATGGACCTGGCAAAGGAAGTCAGCACCAAAGAGAGCTACCAGTGGCGCTCCAGCGTCTGGAGCCTGAAAACCGACAGCCATCCTGACATCGCTGATGCAGAGCTGCCGTACCACGTCGTTGCCTACGACTACGGCGTCAAGCTCAATATCCTGCGCATGCTGGTAGAGCGCGGCTGCCGCCTGACCGTGGTCCCGGCGCAGACGCCTGCGGCTGACGTGCTGGCCCTCAATCCGGACGGCGTGTTCCTGTCCAACGGCCCTGGTGATCCCGAGCCGTGCGACTACGCGATCAAGGCGATCCAGGAAGTCCTGGAAACCGAGATCCCGGTCTTCGGCATCTGCCTGGGTCACCAACTGCTGGCCCTGGCCTCCGGTGCCAAGACTGTGAAAATGGGTCATGGTCACCACGGTGCCAACCACCCGGTGCAGGACCTGGACACGGGCGTGGTCATGATCACCAGCCAGAACCACGGTTTTGCGGTGGACGAGTCCACGCTGCCGGGCAACGTACGCGCCATTCACAAGTCGCTGTTCGACGGCACCCTGCAGGGTATCGAGCGCACCGACAAGAGCGCGTTCAGCTTCCAGGGTCACCCTGAAGCGAGCCCGGGCCCGAACGACGTTGCGCCACTGTTTGATCGCTTTATCGAAGCCATGGCCAAGCGCCGCTGACGGTTGCCTTGAGAATGTAGCGCGAAGATGGCCGGGCCCGAACGACACGCTGTTCGGTGATGAACAACCCGGCCACCTCAGAAGAAAATTCAAGACGGCTTGCCGACTGACTTGCGGATTTGAGTGACAACCCATGCCAAAACGTACAGATATTAAAAGCATCCTGATTCTCGGCGCCGGCCCCATCGTGATCGGCCAGGCCTGTGAATTCGACTACTCCGGCGCCCAGGCCTGTAAAGCCCTGCGCGAGGAGGGTTACCGTGTCATCCTGGTGAACTCCAACCCGGCCACCATCATGACCGACCCGTCGATGGCCGACGCCACCTACATCGAGCCGATCAAGTGGCAGACCGTTGCCAAGATCATCGAGAAGGAGCGCCCGGACGCGCTGCTGCCGACCATGGGCGGCCAGACCGCGCTGAACTGCGCCCTGGACCTGGAGCGCGAAGGCGTTCTGGAGAAGTTCGGTGTGGAAATGATCGGCGCCAATGCCGACACCATCGACAAGGCCGAAGACCGCTCGCGTTTCGACAAGGCCATGAAATCCATCGGCCTGGACTGCCCGCGCTCGGGTATCGCCCACACCATGGAAGAGGCCAACGCGGTTCTCGAAAAGCTGGGCTTCCCGTGCATCATCCGTCCATCCTTCACCATGGGCGGCACGGGCGGCGGTATTGCCTACAACCGTGAAGAGTTCGAAGAAATCTGCACCCGTGGCCTGGACCTGTCGCCGACCAAGGAACTGCTGATCGACGAATCGCTGATCGGCTGGAAAGAGTACGAGATGGAAGTGGTCCGCGACAAAAAGGACAACTGCATCATCGTCTGCTCCATCGAAAACTTCGACCCGATGGGCGTCCACACCGGCGACTCCATCACTGTTGCGCCAGCCCAGACGCTGACCGACAAGGAATACCAGATCATGCGGAACGCCTCCCTGGCGGTACTGCGTGAAATCGGCGTGGAAACCGGTGGTTCCAACGTTCAGTTCGGCATCTGCCCGGACACCGGCCGCATGGTCGTGATCGAGATGAACCCGCGTGTATCGCGTTCGTCGGCCCTGGCGTCGAAAGCCACCGGCTTCCCGATCGCCCGCGTTGCCGCCAAGCTGGCAATCGGCTACACCCTCGACGAGCTGCAAAACGAAATCACCGGCGGCAAGACCCCGGCGTCCTTCGAGCCGTCCATCGACTACGTCGTGACCAAGCTGCCACGTTTCGCCTTCGAGAAGTTCTCCAAGGCCGATGCGCGCCTGACCACCCAGATGAAATCGGTCGGTGAAGTCATGGCCATCGGCCGGACCTTCCAGGAGTCCCTGCAGAAAGCCCTGCGTGGCCTGGAAGTGGGCGTCTGCGGTCTCGATCCGAAACTGGACCTGAGCAACCCGGAAAGCATGAGCGTGCTCAAGCGCGAGCTGACCGTGCCGGGCGCCGAGCGTATCTGGTACGTGGCTGACGCCTTCCGTGCCGGCATGACCGTCGAGCAGATCTTCGGCATGAACATGATCGACCCTTGGTTCCTGGTACAGATCGAAGATCTGATCAAGGACGAAGAGAAGGTCAAGACCCTGGGTCTTTCGGCCATCGATCGCGACCTGATGTACCGTCTCAAGCGCAAGGGCTTCTCCGATGCGCGTCTGGCCAAGCTGCTGGGCGTCACCGAGAAGAACCTGCGCACGCATCGCCACAAGCTTGAAGTGTTCCCGGTCTACAAGCGCGTCGACACCTGCGCCGCCGAGTTCGCCACCGATACCGCCTACCTGTACTCGACCTACGAGGAAGAGTGCGAAGCTGCGCCGTCGGATCGCAAGAAAATCATGATCCTCGGTGGCGGTCCCAACCGCATCGGCCAGGGTATCGAGTTCGACTACTGCTGCGTCCATGCTGCCCTCGCCCTGCGCGAAGACGGTTACGAGACCATCATGGTCAACTGCAACCCGGAAACCGTTTCCACCGACTACGACACCTCTGATCGCCTGTACTTCGAGCCGGTTACCCTGGAAGACGTGCTGGAAATCGTCCGCGTCGAGAAGCCCCACGGTGTCATCGTCCAGTACGGCGGCCAGACTCCGCTGAAACTGGCCCGTGCCCTGGAAGCTGCCGGCGTGCCGATCATCGGTACCAGCCCTGATGCCATCGACCGTGCCGAAGACCGCGAGCGCTTCCAGCAGATGGTCGAGCGCCTGAACCTGCGTCAGCCGCCAAATGCCACCGTGCGCAGCGAAGACGAAGCGATTCGCGCTGCCAGCAAGATCGGCTACCCGCTGGTCGTGCGTCCGTCCTATGTACTGGGCGGCCGGGCGATGGAAATCGTCTACGAGGAAGAAGAACTCAAGCGCTACCTGCGTGAGGCGGTGCAAGTGTCCAACGACAGCCCGGTGCTGCTGGACCACTTCCTCAACTGCGCCATCGAAATGGACGTGGATGCGGTCAGCGACGGCACCGACGTGGTGATCGGCGCGATCATGCAGCACATCGAACAGGCGGGCGTTCACTCCGGTGACTCCGCGTGCTCGTTGCCGCCGTACTCGCTGCCAGCGCACATCCAGGACGAGATGCGCGAACAGGTCAAGAAAATGGCCCTGGAACTGGGCGTGGTCGGCCTGATGAACGTACAGCTGGCCCTGCAGGGCGAGGATATCTACGTCATCGAAGTCAACCCGCGCGCTTCCCGGACCGTGCCGTTCGTGTCCAAGTGCATCGGTGTTTCCCTGGCGATGGTCGCGGCCCGTGTCATGGCCGGCAAGACCCTGAAGGAGCTGAACTTCACCAAGGAAATCATCCCGAACTTCTATAGCGTCAAGGAAGCGGTGTTCCCGTTCGCCAAGTTCCCGGGCGTCGACCCGATTCTTGGCCCGGAGATGAAGTCCACCGGTGAAGTCATGGGCGTGGGCGACAGCTTCGGTGAAGCGTTCGCCAAGGCCCAGATGGGCGCCAGTGAAGTGCTGCCGACCGGCGGTACTGCATTCATCAGCGTGCGTGACGATGACAAGCCACTGGTTGCCGGTGTCGCTCGCGACCTGATCAGTCTGGGCTTCGAAATTGTCGCTACCGCTGGTACCGCGCGCCTGATCGAAGAAGCGGGCCTGAAGGTCCGTCGCGTGAACAAGGTGACAGAAGGCCGTCCGCACGTGGTCGACATGATCAAGAATGACGAAGTCACCCTGATCATCAACACTACCGAAGGTCGCCAGTCGATCGCCGATTCCTATTCCATCCGTCGTAATGCCCTGCAGCACAAGATTTACTGCACCACTACCATTGCTGCGGGCGAGGCCATCTGCGAAGCGCTCAAGTTCGGTCCGGAAAAGACCGTGCGTCGCTTGCAGGATCTACATGCAGGATTGAAGGCATGAGCATAACCAAGTACCCAATGACCGTTCAGGGCGCTCGCGCCCTGGAAGAAGAACACACTCACCTGACCAAGGTCGTGCGTCCCAAGCTCAGTTCCGATATCGGCACTGCGCGTGAGCTGGGCGACCTCAAGGAAAACGCCGAATACCATGCTGCCCGCGAGCAGCAGGGTATGGTCGAGGCGCGGATTCGTGACATCGAAGGTCGTATGCAGAACGCTGTGATCATCGACGTGACGACCATCCCGCACACCGGCAAGGTGATCTTCGGTACGACTGTAGAGATCGCCAACGTCGAAACCGACGAAAGCGTGACCTACCAGATCGTTGGTGAAGACGAGGCTGATATCAAGCTCGGCAAGATCTCGGTAGGTTCGCCTATCGCCCGTGCCCTCATCGCCAAGGAAGAAGGTGATGTGGTTGCCGTCAAGACACCGAGCGGTGTGATCGAGTACGAGATTGTCGAAGTCCGCCACATTTGACCTTGGCCGCCCGTTTCCAGCGGGCGCCATTATCTGGCAGCTCACCCAGACACTTTGGGTGGGTGGCCTGGTTTTGCTGCATCTGGCGACGCTGGCGGTAATGGACCAGACAGGCCTGGCGCCGTTGTTGATCGACGAGTTCGCCAATCTGTCCGGTGGTCTGCTGGTGGGGTTTGCCGGCGGGTGTGTGCTGTTGCAGATTGCCGTTCTGATCAAGGTCGAACGGCTGTCGAGCCTGTGGTGTGATCTGCGTGGCCAGCTGTTGTCTATCGCACTGCTGGCTGCAGCGGGCTATTACATGCTCAGACACTGGCTGCCGGAGGCTGTGCACTGGCAGTTATTGAGTTATCTGGTATTGGGGCTGGCCGGGTTGTTGCTGGTTGTGCAACCGGTACCGGGAAGGAATGGCAGGGCACGCTGATGGCGGCCCTGTTCTTCATGTATATCAGTTGAAACGGTGGATGTTGGACAGTTGCTTGTTGACCTTGGGGTTCTTGCGATAGATCAACGCCATCTTGCCGATGACTTGCACCAGATCCGCCTTGCCTGTCTTGCACAGCTCGGCGATGGTCGCCAGGCGGCTTTCGCGGTCAAGGATATTGAGCTTGATCTTGATCAGCTCGTGATCGCCCAGTGCGCGTTCAAGTTCGGCCAAAACACCTTCAGTCAAACCATTGTCCGCCACGATCAATACCGGTTTCAGATGGTGACCAATGGATTTGTACTGTTTCTTCTGCTCCGGAGTGAGCGGCATAATCTGACCTCTGTGTCTGATCTTGTAAAAACGGCGGCCAGTTTACCCGAGCGAGTCCGGGGCCGCCCAAGTTAATCACGACTCGTTATTTTCGAGGTGCCCCGTGGCCCGATCCAAGACAAGCCATAACTGGCTCAAAGAACACTTTGACGACCCGTACGTCAAAATGGCGCAAAAAGACGGGTATCGCTCCCGTGCCAGCTACAAGCTGCTGGAGATCCAGGAAAAGGACAAGATCATCCGTCCAGGCATGACCGTGATCGATCTCGGCGCCGCGCCGGGTGGCTGGTCTCAGGTGACCAGTCGTCTGATTGGTGGTCAGGGGCGACTGATCGCGTCCGATATCCTGGATATGGACAGCATCCCTGACGTGACCTTCATTAAGGGCGATTTCACCGAGGACGCCGTGCTTGCACAAATCCTCGACGCTGTCGGTAATACACAGGTAGACCTTGTGATTTCCGATATGGCCCCCAATATGAGTGGATTGAGCGCTGTGGATATGCCACGCGCAATGTTCCTGTGTGAATTGGCACTGGATCTCGCAGGCCGTGTTCTGCGCCCGGGTGGTGATTTTCTGATCAAGGTCTTCCAGGGTGAAGGCTTTGATGTCTATCACAAGGACATTCGCAAGCTGTTCGACAAGGTTCAGATGCGCAAGCCGTTGTCTTCGCGCGATCGCTCCCGGGAGCAGTATCTGCTGGCCCGCGGCTTTCGTGGGGTAGAGGGTTCGGAGAGTGTCGAGCGTTTTTGAAGCAGGGTGATAGGTATAATCTAATAGCCCTCTGGATGACACTGTACGAGCATCTTACGGTCAAATGTTTCACAAAGGGTTACAGACGGTGCCTGCCACATCTGTGGGTTCTGTAGTAAGTTAGGCCGGTGAATATCATGCGAGGCACGCTTGCTGCGTGGAGCTTGCTTCAGAGGGTAGCTAATTGAACGACATGGCAAAGAACTTGATCCTGTGGTTGATCATCGCGGCAGTCCTGGTGACGGTGATGAACAACTTCTCCAGCCCTAACGAGCCGCAGACCCTCAACTATTCCGAATTCATCCAGCAGGTCAAGGATGGCAAGGTCGAGAAAGTTGCCGTGGACGGCTACGTCATCACGGGCAAACGCAGCGACGGCGACACCTTCAAGACCATTCGTCCGGCGATTCAGGACAACGGTCTGATCGGTGACCTGGTCGACAACAACGTCGTGATCGAAGGCAAGCAACCAGAGCAGCAAAGCATCTGGACGCAACTGCTGGTCGCCAGTTTCCCGATTCTGGTCATCATTGCCGTGTTCATGTTCTTCATGCGCCAGATGCAAGGTGGTGCGGGAGGCAAGGGCGGGCCGATGAGTTTCGGCAAGAGCAAGGCACGCCTGCTCTCCGAAGATCAGGTCAAGACCACCCTGGCTGACGTTGCCGGTTGCGACGAAGCCAAGGAAGAAGTCGGCGAACTGGTCGAATTCCTCCGTGATCCGGGCAAATTCCAGCGTCTGGGCGGTCGCATTCCCCGCGGCGTGCTGATGGTGGGGCCACCTGGTACAGGTAAGACCCTGATCGCCAAGGCGATCGCCGGTGAAGCCAAGGTGCCGTTCTTCACTATCTCCGGTTCCGATTTCGTTGAAATGTTCGTGGGTGTCGGCGCAAGCCGCGTTCGTGACATGTTCGAACAGGCCAAGAAACACGCTCCGTGCATCATCTTCATCGACGAAATCGATGCCGTCGGTCGCCATCGTGGCAACGGCATGGGTGGTGGTCACGACGAGCGCGAGCAGACTCTCAACCAGTTGCTGGTCGAGATGGACGGCTTTGAAATGAATGACGGCATCATCGTCATCGCCGCGACCAACCGTCCGGACGTACTCGACCCCGCATTGCTGCGTCCGGGCCGTTTCGACCGTCAGGTTGTCGTCGGTCTGCCGGATATCCGTGGCCGCGAGCAGATTCTCAAGGTTCACATGCGCAAGGTGCCAATGGGCGAAGACGTTAATCCGGGTGTTATCGCCCGTGGTACGCCTGGCTTCTCCGGTGCCGACCTGGCCAACCTGGTCAACGAGGCCTCGCTGTTCGCCGCTCGCTCCGGCAAGCGTATTGTTGAAATGAAGGAATTCGAGCTGGCCAAGGACAAGATCATGATGGGCGCCGAGCGCAAATCCATGGTCATGTCCGATAAGGAAAAACGTAACACCGCCTATCATGAAGCGGGCCATGCCATCGTAGGTCGCCTCGTGCCTGAGCATGATCCGGTTTACAAGGTATCGATCATTCCCCGCGGCCGTGCCCTGGGTGTGACCATGTTCCTGCCGGAAGAGGATCGTTACAGCCTGTCCAAGCGTGCGCTGATCAGCCAGATTTGCTCGCTTTATGGTGGTCGTATCGCCGAAGAGATGACGCTTGGGTTTGACGGAGTTACCACCGGTGCTTCCAACGACATCATGCGTGCCAGCCAGATTGCGCGGAACATGGTGACCAAGTGGGGACTGTCGGAAAAACTCGGTCCGCTGATGTATGCCGAAGACGAAGACTCGGGCTTCCTGGGGCGCGGCGGTAGCCAGAACTCCAGTTTCTCTGGCGAAACCGCCAAGCTGATCGACTCTGAAGTACGCTTGATCATCGACCAGTGCTACAGCACCGCCAAGCAGATCCTGACTGAAGGCCGCGACAAGCTTGAAGCCATGGCTGATGCCCTGATGAAGTACGAAACCATTGATGCCGATCAGATCGACGACATCATGGCTGGCCGCCCGCCACGTGAGCCACGTGACTGGGAAGGCGGTGGTTCGGGCACTTCCGGTACACCGCTGCCACCAGTGGATCCGCGCCCAGAAACGCCAATCGGTGGCCCTGCCGCTGAACATTAAGGTCTGACATGACTTCAGTGTTTCACCCAACCCGGTTGCCTTGCGGCAACCGGGTTCTTGATTTGTCCCGCACCCACGTGATGGGCATCCTTAACGCCACGCCTGATTCCTTTTCCGATGGTGGTCGCTTCAGTCAGCTTGATGCGGCTTTGCGCCATGCTGAAGCCATGGTCGCGGCCGGGGCTACCCTGATCGATGTCGGCGGTGAGTCGACGCGCCCGGGTGCCCGTGCGGTTTCTCCGCTGGAAGAGCTGGAACGGGTTGCGCCGGTGGTCGAGGCGTTGAACCGCGAGCTGGATGTAATCATCTCCGTCGACACCTCCACGCCAGCGGTGATCCGCGAGTCGGCACGGTTGGGCGCAGGGCTGATCAACGATGTGCGCTCCCTGCGCCGCGATGGCGCCCTTGATGCTGCGGCGGCAACCGGTCTGCCGGTGTGTCTCATGCACATGCTCGGTGAGCCGGGAAATATGCAGGATGATCCGCACTATCAGGATCTGCTCGGTGAGGTCACGGCGTTTCTCGTTGAGCGCATGGATGCCTGTGCGACGGTGGGAATACCTGCCGAGCGCATTATCCTCGATCCCGGCTTTGGCTTTGCCAAGAGCCTGGATCACAACCTGAGCCTGTTCAAGCATATGGAGGCCCTTAATGCACTGGGTCGGCCACTGCTGGTCGGTGTCTCGCGCAAAAGTATGATTGGTGGGGTTCTGGGGCGTGCGGTTGGCGAGCGCCTGTACGGCGGCCTGGCCCTCGCCGCATTGGCGATGGTCAAGGGTGCGCGGATCCTGCGCGTGCATGATGTCGCCGAAACGATTGACGTTGTGCGGATGATTGCCGCTGTCGAGTCAGCTGAATAGAAAGATGGAGCATTCATGACAACTAAAAAATATTTCGGGACCGACGGTATTCGCGGTCGCGTCGGGCAATTTCCGATTACGCCTGACTTCATGCTGCGCCTCGGTTGGGCTGCTGGCATGGCTTTTCGCCGTCTTGGCGCCTGCCGGATTCTGGTCGGTAAAGACACGCGGATCTCCGGTTACATGTTCGAATCCGCTCTGGAGGCCGGTCTTTCTGCTGCCGGTGCCGATGTCATGCTGCTGGGCCCGATGCCCACGCCGGCCATCGCCTACCTGACGCGGACCTTCCATGCCGAAGCTGGCATTGTGATCAGCGCTTCGCATAACCCGCACTACGATAACGGCATCAAATTCTTTTCCGGCCAGGGCACCAAGCTGCCGGACGAGATCGAGATGATGATTGAAGAGTTGCTCGACACGCCCATGACCGTGGTCGAGTCAGAGAAGCTCGGCAAGGTCTCGCGGATCAACGACGCTGCAGGGCGCTATATCGAGTTCTGCAAGAGCAGCGTGCCGACCAGCACCGACTTCGCCGGGTTGCGCCTGGTCATCGACTGTGCCCACGGTGCGACCTACAAGGTGGCGCCCAATGTGTTCCGCGAGCTGGGTGCCCAGGTCACGGTACTGTCGGCTCAGCCCAATGGCCTGAACATCAACGAAAACTGTGGTTCGACCCACATGGGTGCGTTGCAGGCAGCGGTACTGGCTGAGGGCGCGGATCTGGGCATTGGCTTCGACGGTGACGGCGATCGGGTACTGATGGTCGATCACACCGGTGCCATTGTCGATGGTGATGATCTGCTGTTCATCATCGCTCGCGATCTGCAGGAGCGTGGGCACCTGCAGGGCGGGGTGGTGGGTACGCTGATGAGCAACCTGGGTCTCGAACTGGCCCTGGCCGAGCTGAACATTCCATTCGTGCGCGCCAATGTTGGCGACCGCTACGTGATTGCCGAGCTGTTGGAGCGCAACTGGCAGGTCGGCGGCGAGAACTCCGGTCACGTGGTGTGTCTGCAAAATACGACGACTGGCGATGCGATCATTGCGGCGTTGCAGGTATTGCTGGCCCTGCGCCGTCGTGGCGAAAGCCTGGCCCAGTCGCGTCAGGCCCTGCGCAAGTGCCCGCAGGTGCTGATCAATGTGCGCTTCGCGGGTGGTGTCGATCCTGTCAGCCATCCGGCTGTCACCGAGGCTTGTGCGCGTGTCACGGCGGCCATGGGTGGTCGTGGTCGGGTCTTGCTGCGCAAGTCGGGCACCGAGCCACTGGTGCGGGTGATGGTCGAGGGCGAAGACGAAACGCAGGTTACCGGCTACGCCGAAGAGCTGGCAAAACTGGTTGCAGAAGTTTGCGCCTGATTTCGGCTTGCCAGTGTTGAAACTGTTGGGTAACATCTGCGCCCACTTTGACTGACGGGGTGCAGCATGCGTCGCCCAATGGTAGCTGGTAACTGGAAAATGCACGGTACCCGCTCCAGCGTCGCTGAGCTGATACAGGGCCTTAGTGCTCAGGCACTGCCCGGTGATGTTGAAGTAGCGGTTTTTCCGCCGAGCTTGTATGTCACTCAGGTGATCGATGCTCTGCAAGGTACGTCGATTGCCGTGGGTGCGCAGAACTCTGCAACCCAGGCTGCGCAAGGTGCCTTGACCGGCGAGGTTTCGCCGGCGCAGTTCGCTGAAGTCGGTTGCAAGCTGGTTCTCGTGGGTCACTCGGAGCGTCGTCAGCTTCTGGGTGAACGTGATGAGGTCCTTAGCCGCAAGTTCGCGGCAGCTCAGGCTAGTGGCCTGACGCCTGTGCTCTGTGTAGGGGAAACCCTCGAAGAGCGTGAAGCAGGCAAGACACTCGAGATCGTCGGGCGTCAGCTGGACAGCATCATAGAAGAACTGGGCGTTGATGCATTTGTAAATGCAGTGATTGCTTATGAACCGGTCTGGGCCATTGGCACCGGACTGACGGCTTCGCCGCAACAAGCGCAGGATGTGCACGCAGCTATTCGTGCGCAGTTGGCGAAAGAGAATGCCGAAGTCGCACAAGGCGTGCGCCTTCTTTATGGCGGCAGCGTGAAGGCGGCCAATGCGGCCGAACTGTTCAGCATGCCGGATATCGATGGGGGGCTCATTGGTGGAGCTTCCCTGAATGCAGATGAGTTCGGTGCGATTTGTCGCGCCGCGGGAAACTGAAAAAATGCTGGAAACAGTCGTAGTCGTTTTTCATCTGTTGGGCGCTCTGGGCGTTGTTGTTCTGGTGTTGCTGCAGCAGGGTAAAGGTGCGGACGCCGGTGCGTCTTTCGGAGCAGGTGCATCAAATACTGTATTCGGAAGCCAAGGTTCCTCTACCTTTCTTAGTAAACTTACTGCTATACTAGCCGCCTGTTTCTTCATAACCAGCTTGGGTTTAGGTTACTTTGCTAAAGAGAAAGCTCACCAGCTGACTCAGGTAGGTTTGCCAGATCCAGCAGTGTTGGAAGTGAAGAAAAAGCCGGCAGCAGATGATGTGCCAGTGCTCGAAGGGCAACAGAAGCCAGCGGTAACTCCGGCTGATGTACCTCAGGCTCCAGAGCAGAAGTAACACGCAGTATCGGGCAGTGTTGTAGAGGCTGCCAAAAGAGTTGTATTGCCGAGGTGGTGGAATTGGTAGACACGCAACCTTGAGGTGGTTGTGCCCATAGGGTGTAGGGGTTCGAGTCCCCTTCTCGGTACCAATTATCAGGAGAGCCCGCATTAGCGGGCTTTCTTGCAGGTGGGATGTTCGATTGACCCTGAAAGGGATCAGTCGTATACTTCCGCCCCAGCTTTGTCGCGGGGTGGAGCAGTCTGGTAGCTCGTCGGGCTCATAACCCGAAGGTCGTTGGTTCAAATCCAGCCCCCGCAACCAGTTCTAGCGGAGCCCCTTTCTAAAGGGGCTTTTTGTTAGCTGGACAGTCTATAACGCTGCTTTGACAGCGTTCTCATGGATGGGCGTTTCGCCCATTTTTTTATTTTTAAAGCATGCACGAGGGGGTTCAAGTGTCGAGCAAGCTAGAAGAGTTGCAGGCCTTGCTGGCCCCGGTGGTCGTGGCCCTGGGCTATGAATGCTGGGGTATTGAGTTTACGGCTCAAGGTCGCCACTCAATGTTGCGTATTTATATCGATAAAGAAGGCGGCGTTCTGGTTGATGACTGCGCAATTGTCAGTCGCCAGGTCAGCGGGGTTCTCGATGTTGAAGACCCTATCGCTGTTGAATATACGCTTGAAGTGTCTTCACCTGGCATGGAACGCCCACTGTTCACAATCGAACAGTTTGCTGCGCACGCCGGGGAACAAGTGAAGATAAAGTTGCGCTCGCCTTTCGAAGGCCGACGCAATTTTCAGGGCCTTCTCCGCGGGGTGGAGGAGCAGGATGTCGTGGTGCAGGTGGATGACCATGAATTCCTGTTGCCGATCGACGGGATCGACAAAGCCAACATTATTCCCAAGTTTGACTGAGGCGTGCCAGATACTGCGGATCCCGCGGATCCAATGGCTTGCGAAAGGCGAGGCGTACGATGAGCAAAGAAGTACTGCTGGTTGTTGAGTCGGTATCCAATGAAAAGGGCGTACCGGCCGGTGTGATTTTTGAAGCGCTGGAGCTGGCTTTGGCCACGGCTACCAAGAAGCGCTTTGAAGATGAAGTAGAACTGCGTGTGGAAATCAATCGCCAGACCGGTAACTACGAAACGTTCCGTCTGTGGACCGTTGTTGAAGAAGACGACCTTGATGATCCGGCTATCGAAACCTGGCCGAGCAAGGTTGCACTGACTCATCCCGGCGCGAAAGTCGGCGATGTAGTAGAAGAAAAGATCGAATCCATCGAGTTCGGCCGTATTGCTGCGCAGACTGCCAAGCAAGTTATCGTGCAGAAAGTGCGTGAGGCCGAGCGTGCCCAGGTCGTGGACGCCTATCGCGAGCGTCTGGGTGAAATCATCTCCGGTACGGTCAAGAAGGTCACCCGTGACAACGTGATCGTTGACCTGGGGAATAACGCCGAAGCGCTGCTGGCACGTGAGGACATCATTTCGCGGGAGACTTTCCGCGTCGGTGTTCGCGTTCGTGCCCTGCTCAAGGAAATCCGCACCGAGAACCGTGGTCCGCAGTTGATCCTCTCGCGTACGGCTCCGGAAATGCTCATCGAGCTGTTCCGCATTGAAGTACCGGAAATCGCCGAAGGCCTGATCGAGGTGATGGCTGCCTCCCGTGATCCGGGCTCTCGTGCAAAAATCGCTGTCCGTTCCAAGGACAAGCGTATCGATCCGCAAGGTGCCTGTATCGGCATGCGCGGTTCGCGTGTTCAGGCTGTATCGGGTGAGCTGGGTGGCGAGCGTGTGGACATCGTTCTTTGGGACGATAACCCTGCGCAGTTCGTCATCAACGCCATGTCGCCCGCTGAAGTCGCGGCAATCATCGTCGATGAGGATGCCCATGCAATGGACATCGCCGTCGGCGCGGACAATCTGGCCCAGGCGATCGGCCGTGGCGGTCAGAACGTGCGTCTGGCCAGTCAGTTGACCGGCTGGACCCTGAACGTGATGACCGAATCGGACATCCAGGCTAAGCAACAAGCGGAAACCGGCGACATCCTGCGCAACTTCATCGACGAGCTGGAAGTCGACGAAGATCTGGCACAGGTGCTGGTCGACGAAGGCTTCACCAGCCTGGAAGAGATTGCCTACGTACCGGTGGAAGAAATGCTCAACATCGACGGCTTTGACGAAGATACCGTCAACGAGCTTCGTGCTCGTGCCAAGGATCGTTTGTTGACCAAAGCTATCGCTACTGAGGAAAAGCTGGCAGACGCCCATCCGGCCGAAGACCTGCTCTCGCTTGAGGGTATGGACAAGGATTTGGCGATGGAACTGGCGGTGCGCGGCGTAATTACCCGCGAAGACCTGGCCGAGCAGTCTATTGATGACCTGCTCGACATCGACGGCATTGACGATGATCGTGCCGGCAAGTTGATCATGGCCGCCCGAGCCCACTGGTTCGAGTAAGTAGGCGCGGCCTGAGGAGAGAAGTGCATGACGCAAGTCACGGTGAAAGAACTGGCCAAAGTGGTCGACACACCGGTAGAGCGCCTGTTACAGCAGATGCGTGAGGCAGGTCTGCCGCACACCGCCGCCGAGCAAGTTGTGACCGATAACGAGAAACAAGCCCTGTTGACGCATTTGAAAAGCGGTCACAAGGCCAAGGTGGAAGAGCCTCGCAAGATTACCTTGCAGCGCAAGACCACCAGCACCCTGCGCGTTGCTGGCAGCAAGAGCATCAGCGTTGAAGTGCGCAAGAAGAAAGTTTTCGTACAGCGCAGCCCCGAGGAAATCGAGGCTGAGCGCAAGCGTGAGCAGGAAGAGCGCCGTGCAGTAGAGAATGCTGCGCGTCAGAAGGCTGAAGAAGAAAGCAAGCGTCGCGCCGAAGAAGAAGCGCGTCGCCAGCCGGCTGCTGCTCAGGATTCGTCCGCTCCAGCTGTTGCTGCTCCTGTCCAGGAAGCGGCTCCTGCTGTATCGGCGGCTCCGGTTCTGGAAGCAATTGCCAATTCGGCAATCGACGCACCCGCAGCTCCTGCTGTCGATGCGCGCAAGCGTGACGAACCGCGTCGCCCTGACAAGCCGCGTGCCGACGACAACCGTCGTGGCAGCAGCGACGGTGATCGCAAGAACGCCCCGCACCGCGCTTCGGTCAAGGAAAAGGCTCCGGCTCCGCGTGTTGCGCCTCGTACCACCGACGAAGAAAGCGACAGCTTCCGTCGTGGCGGTCGTGGCAAGGCCAAGCTGAAGAAACGCAACGCTCACGGTTTCCAGAGCCCAACCGGCCCTGTCGTGCGTGAAGTGAAGATCGGCGAGACCATCACTGTGGGCGATCTGGCCCAGCAGATGTCGGTCAAGGCTGCTGAAATCATCAAGTTCATGTTCAAACTGGGTACGCCAGCGACCATCAACCAGGTGCTCGATCAGGAAACTGCTCAGCTGGTTGCCGAGGAGCTGGGCCACAAAGTGACCCTGGTCAGCGACACCGCCCTGGAAGATTCCCTGGCCGAGTCCCTGAAGTTTGAAGGTGAGGCAGTTTCCCGTGCTCCAGTCGTGACCGTAATGGGCCACGTTGACCACGGTAAGACTTCCCTGCTCGACTACATCCGTCGTGCCAAGGTAGCTGCTGGCGAAGCCGGTGGTATCACCCAGCACATCGGCGCATACCACGTCGAAACCGACCGTGGCATGGTGACGTTCCTCGACACCCCTGGTCACGCTGCGTTTACCGCAATGCGTGCCCGTGGTGCCAAGGCGACCGACATCGTGATCCTGGTGGTTGCGGCGGACGACGGCGTGATGCCGCAGACCATCGAAGCTGTTCAGCATGCCAAGGCCGCCGGTGTTCCGCTGGTCGTTGCAGTGAACAAGATCGACAAGCCGGGCGCCGATCTCGATCGCATCCGCAGCGAACTGTCGGTCCACGGCGTGACCTCGGAAGAGTGGGGTGGTGACACGCCATTCGTACCGGTCTCGGCGAAGATGGGTACCGGTGTCGACGAACTGCTCGAAGCCGTATTGCTGCAAGCCGAAGTTCTGGAACTGACCGCTACTCCTTCGGCCCCTGGCCGTGGTGTGGTCGTTGAATCGCGTCTGGACAAGGGCCGTGGCCCGGTGGCTACTGTTCTGGTTCAGGACGGTACGCTGCGTCAGGGCGACATGGTCCTGGTCGGTTCGAACTACGGCCGTGTACGTGCCATGCTCGACGAGAACGGCAAGTCCATCAAGGAAGCCGGTCCTTCCATCCCGGTCGAGATCCTCGGCCTGGACGGTACCCCGGACGCTGGCGACGAGATGAGCGTTGTGGCTGACGAGAAGAAAGCCCGTGAAGTGGCTCTGTTCCGTCAAGGCAAGTTCCGCGAGGTCAAACTGGCTCGTGCTCACGCCGGCAAGCTGGAAAACATCTTCGAGAACATGGGTCAGGAAGAGAAGAAGACGCTCAACATCGTCCTCAAATCCGACGTCCGCGGTTCTCTGGAAGCGTTGAACGGCGCCTTGAACGGCCTGGGTAACGACGAAGTGCAAGTGCGTGTTGTCGGTGGCGGTGTCGGTGGTATCACCGAGTCCGACGCCAACCTGGCACTGGCTTCCAACGCTGTACTGTTCGGCTTCAACGTGCGTGCCGATGCCGGCGCTCGCAAGATCGTCGAGCAGGAAGGCCTGGATATGCGTTACTACAACGTGATCTACGACATCATCGAAGACGTCAAGAAAGCCCTCACCGGCATGCTTGGCAGCGACGTCCGGGAGAACATCCTGGGTATCGCCGAAGTGCGTGACGTGTTCCGTTCGCCGAAGTTCGGTGCGATCGCAGGTTGCATGGTCATCGAAGGTGTTGTTCACCGTAACCGTCCAATCCGCGTACTGCGCGAAGACATCGTTATCTTTGAAGGCGAGCTGGAATCCCTGCGCCGCTTCAAGGATGACGCGTCCGAAGTGCGTGCCGGCATGGAATGCGGTATCGGCGTCAAGAGCTACAACGACGTCAAGGTCGGTGACAAGATCGAAGTCTTCGAGAAGGTCCAAGTGGCTCGCAGCCTTTAAGTCGCGAGCTGTAGGAGCCATGGTGGGTCGTTGCATGAAAATGCCTGCGCTCACCCTGGACTCTAAACGCAACGCCCGGTCCGGCATCCGCCAGGCCGGGCGTTTGCCGCTTTCAGACCATGCGGGTCGTACTGCAGGTCAGTGACAGGTAACAAGACATGGCAAAAGAATACAGCCGTACCCAACGTATCGGCGATCAGATGCAGCGCGAGCTGGCCCAGCTGATCCGTCGCGAAGTAAAAGACCCGCGCGTAGGCCTGGTGACCATCACTGCGGTCGACGTCAGCCGTGACGTCGGCCACGCCAAGATCTTCATCACCGTGATGGGGCAGGACAGCGCCGAAGACATCGCCCAGTCGATCAAGGTGCTGAACTCCGCCGCCGGCTTCCTGCGTATGCAGTTGGCCCGTGAAATGAAGCTGCGCAGCGTGCCTCAGTTGCACTTCCACTACGACGAAAGCGTCGTGCGTGGTGCTCACCTGTCGGCGTTGATCGAGCGTGCGGTAGCCGAAGACGGTCAGCACCCGCAAGCTGAAAAGCCAGACGGTACTGAGGAGTAAGGCGTGGCTCAGGTCAAGCGTATACGCCGCAACGTCAGTGGAATCATCCTGCTCGACAAGCCCCTGGGCTTCACCTCCAACGCCGCCTTGCAGAAGGTGCGCTGGCTGCTTAATGCAGAGAAGGCCGGGCATACCGGTAGCCTCGATCCACTGGCCACGGGCGTCTTGCCCCTGTGCTTCGGTGAGGCGACCAAGTTCTCGCAATACCTGCTCGATTCCGACAAAGGCTACGAAACCCTGATGCAACTGGGCAAGACCACCACCACCGCCGACGCGGAAGGTGACGTTTTGCAGGTTCGTCCGGTGACCGTTGGTCGTGCCGATATTGAAGCGGTATTACCGTCTTTCCGGGGCGAAATCAGTCAGATACCGCCTATGTACTCGGCTCTCAAGCGTGACGGACAGCCCCTTTACAAGCTGGCCCGGGCCGGGGAAGTGGTGGAGCGCGAGGCGCGTTCTGTTACTATTGCGCGCCTGGAATTGCTGGCCTGTGAAGGCGAGACCGCCCGTTTGGCTGTCGATTGCAGCAAAGGCACCTATATCCGCACGCTGGTCGAAGATATTGGTGAAAAACTGGGTTGTGGTGCTTATGTAGCGCAGTTGCGTCGCACACAAGCGGGACCATTCAACCTGGCCCAGACAGTGACCCTGGAAGAGCTGGAACGTGTGCATGCCGAAGGTGGCAATGAAGCCATTGACCAATTTCTCATGCCTTCCGACAGCGGGTTGCTACACTGGCCGCTGTTGCAGTTTTCCGAGCACAGTTCGTTCTACTGGCTGCATGGCCAGGCAGTAAGAGCACCGGACGCGCCGCAGTCGGGCATGGTTCGGGTGCAAGATCATGAAGGACGCTTCATCGGTATCGGTGAAGTCAGTGAAGACGGGCGGATCGCGCCACGTCGCTTGATTCGGTCAGAATGACCGAACCCCAGGCCATGCGAATGGCCCGGGTACGAGGATGGCTGTCAACAGGCACGGTCATATCTCACTTTTTAATACGAGGGTTTGCCCTCGGCCTGTTGAAACCGTCTCTTCGGAGCGGTTTCTTGATAAAGGAATGCCCACATGGCACTCAGCGTTGAAGAAAAAGCTCAGATCGTAACCGACTACCAGCAAGCTGTTGGTGATACTGGTTCGCCAGAAGTGCAAGTTGCACTGCTGACCGCCAACATCAACAAACTGCAAGGCCACTTCAAGGCCAACGGTAAGGACCACCACTCGCGTCGTGGTCTGATCCGTATGGTAAACCAGCGTCGCAAGCTGCTGGATTACCTGAAAGGTAAGGACGTTAGCCGTTACAGCGCCCTGATCGGTCGTCTGGGTCTGCGTCGCTAATAACGATGCGGTAAGAGGTTGGTTGTCTGTCGCGATCCGTCGGTTTACCGGTGGTTCCGGCAGGCTCCCAGCCTCTAGTTTTATCTGGACTGCCGAAGGGTCCGATTCCCCTCGCTGCCCAAGAATTCGCAAGAAACCAGTTCCCCCAAGAGCCACAAAGAAGGTAGGAAACCGTGAACCCGGTAATCAAAAAGTTTCAATTCGGTCAATCGACCGTAACCCTCGAGACTGGCCGTATTGCCCGTCAAGCCTCTGGCGCTGTATTGGTCACCGTTGACGATGATGTCACCGTTCTCGTGACTGTGGTCGGCGCCAAGACAGCCGACCCAAGCAAAGGCTTCTTCCCCCTTTCCGTGCACTATCAGGAAAAAACCTACGCTGCGGGCAAGATCCCTGGTGGCTTCTTCAAGCGCGAAGGCCGTCCTTCCGAGAAAGAGACCCTGACCTCGCGTCTGATCGACCGTCCGATCCGCCCGCTGTTCCCTGAAGGCTTCATGAACGAAGTGCAGGTTGTCTGCACAGTCGTTTCCACCAGCAAGAAAACCGATCCGGACATCGCTGCGATGATCGGTACTTCGGCTGCCCTGGCCATCTCCGGTATTCCGTTCGACGGCCCGATCGGCGCCGCTCGCGTTGCTTTCCATGAAAGCACCGGCTACCTGCTGAACCCGACTTACGAGCAACTCAAGGCGTCGAGCCTGGACATGGTCGTTGCCGGTACCGAAGAAGCCGTACTGATGGTTGAATCGGAAGCCAAAGAGCTGACCGAAGACCAGATGCTGGGCGCCGTACTGTTCGCCCACGATGAATTCCAGTCGGTGATCAAAGCCGTCAAAGAGCTGGCTGCCGAAGCGGCCAAGCCTACCTGGACCTGGGAAGCCAAGCCGGAAGCCACCGCGCTGCTGGGCGCCATCCGTGCCGAATTCGGCGACGCGATCTCCCAGGCCTACACCATCACCGTCAAGGCCGATCGTTACGCTCGCCTGGGTGAGTTGAAAGATCAGATCGTTGCCAAGCTGGCTGTTGAAGACGGCAGCCCGTCGGCCAGCGAAGTCAAAGCGGCGTTCGGCGAAATCGAATACCGCACCGTTCGCGAAAACATCGTCAACGGCAAGCCACGTATCGACGGTCGCGACACCCGCACTGTACGCCCGCTGAACATCGAAGTCGGTGTTCTGCCGAAGACTCACGGTTCGGCACTGTTCACCCGTGGCGAGACTCAGGCGCTGGTCGTTGCCACCCTGGGTACCGCGCGTGACGCACAGCTGCTCGATACCCTTGAAGGCGAGAAAAAAGACCCCTTCATGCTGCACTACAACTTCCCTCCGTTCTCGGTGGGCGAGTGTGGTCGCATGGGCGGCGCTGGTCGCCGTGAAATCGGTCACGGCCGTCTGGCTCGTCGTTCGGTCCAGGCCATGCTGCCTGCTGCCGACGTATTCCCGTACACCATCCGTGTAGTGTCGGAAATCACCGAGTCCAACGGTTCCAGCTCCATGGCTTCGGTCTGCGGCGCTTCCCTGGCTCTGATGGACGCTGGCGTGCCGATGAAGGCACCGGTTGCCGGTATCGCCATGGGCCTGGTTAAAGAAGGCGAGAAGTTCGCCATCCTGACCGACATCCTGGGTGACGAAGACCACCTGGGCGACATGGACTTCAAGGTAGCCGGTACCGCCAAGGGTGTTACTGCGCTGCAGATGGACATCAAGATCAAGGGCATCACCGAAGAAATCATGGAGATCGCCCTGGGCCAGGCCCTGGAAGCTCGCCTGAACATCCTCGGTCAGATGAACCAGATCATCGGTCAGTCCCGTAGCGAACTGTCGGAAAATGCTCCGACCATGATCGCCATGAAGATCGACACCGACAAGATCCGTGACGTCATCGGTAAAGGCGGCGCCACCATCCGTGCCATCTGTGAAGAGACCAAGGCTTCGATCGACATCGAAGACGACGGCTCCATCAAGATCTTCGGCGAATCCAAGGAAGCGGCTGAGGCAGCACGTCAGCGCGTTCTGGGTATCACCGCTGAAGCGGAGATCGGCAAGATCTACGTCGGTAAGGTTGAGCGCATCGTCGACTTCGGCGCATTCGTCAACATCCTGCCTGGCAAGGACGGTCTGGTGCACATCTCGATGCTGAGCGACGCTCGCGTAGAGAAAGTCACCGACATCCTGAAAGAAGGCCAGGAAGTTGAAGTACTGGTACTGGACGTGGACAACCGCGGCCGTATCAAGCTGTCGATCAAAGACGTCGCAGCAGCCAAGGCATCGGGCGTTTAATCACCCCCCGTACCTGGATGTTACGAGAAGGGCCCTTCGGGGCCCTTTTTCGTGGGCGCAGGAAAAAACCAGGGGGGAACTTTTTGCTGATTTTGATACACATGCAAGTTGCATGTGCGCAGACGGGCGAACGGGCAATCTGCACGATTGAGTGAGATTTTTAGTTTTATAAGCTATTGATTTATAACGATTTAATTTTAAAAACGAGTTGGCACAGCGATTGCGATAGTAACGGTAACCCTGCTGCCACGATTGATACTGGCGCAGATCTTGAAGAAAAACAGGAGTTACCCCATGAAGAAGTTCGCTATCGCTGCTGCTACTGCCACCGCCCTGACGCTGACCCTGGCAAACGCTGCGTTTGCCGACACGGCTGCTCCGACTCAAAAGCCGATGGTTCTCGCTGCCGGTGAAGTGACCAAAGCCAAGGAAGAGACTTCGGACACCTGGATCACCACCAAAGTCAAATCCGACCTGGTTACCGAGAAAGGCATCCCGGGTACTGACATCAAGGTAGAAACCAACAAAGGCGTGGTTTCCCTGTCGTCGACTGTAGCAATCACCAAAGCTCAGAAAGACACCGCTGTCGCCATCACCAAGAAAATCAAAGGCGTGCGTGCTGTTTCGGCTGACGGCCTGAAAGCCGAGTAAGGTTCAAGCATTTGCCCTGAGTCCTGGATAAGGGCATTGCTGGCCCCGACCTTGTGTCGGGGCCTTTTTACATCTGGCGCAAATCATCGCTCCCACAGAGCTGTGCAATGGGCCAAATGCATCAATTGCTGTCAATCTCCGCGCCGACTATCAATGCGCACCAACCGCCCACCCTCGAACCGCAGATACTGATACATGCCGTTATTGGGCCCGTAGATCCACTCTTCGACTTTCACCTCATCACGCTGGCGGTAGTGGCTGAAGGTGGACTTGGTGCCGATCAGGTCCTGGCTGACCGGCATGCCGCACTTTTGCTGCACCTCGAAGGCCCTGTCGCCCACGCTGATCAGTTGGGTACCGCAACGTAAGGTGTCGGCCTGTGCCAGGGCGCACAGGCTTGCGGAGGCGATCAGCAGCATGGCGCGCTGATAAGTCTTGCGGGTCAAATCGGATTACTCACTGTCCAGATGCAGAGGAGTGACCACACGCTTGTCGGATTCAGCCTCACCCAGGCGTGCGTCGATGAAGTAGACGCGATCATCCGCCAGTTTGCCCTTGTCGACCAGATAGTCCTTGATGCTGCTGGCGCGGTCCTGGCCCAACTTGCGCAGTAACACTTCGTTGCTGCTCCAGAACTTGAGCACAGCGCTGCGCAGCTGGTTCTGCCGTTCTTCCTTGCCAAGATCGACCCATTGCGCCGGCGGCTGCTGCTTGAGCTGGTCGCGGTAGATGCCGTCGAGCATCGGCGCCTTTTCGTTATCCGGTACGTTCAGCAGGCCAGCCCTGGCCGGGACCTTGTCACCGCGCCGTTGCAGGATCTTGTAATAGGTGTACTGATACTCCCGCTCCAGTCGGTCCTGAGCCAACAGCGGGCCATCGGTGCTGGCAGCGCTGGTGCCTTCGATTTCCAGGCGCAGGGTCGGACGCTCTTTCAGGGCTGCCGAGAGCTTGTCCAGAGCGCCTTGGGCCTGTGGGCTCAGCTCGCTGGAGCCCGCGGCGAACGACACACTGCTCAGATCCTCCGAGCCGCCACCGCTGACCAGCCCGCCAATGAATTTGAACGGCGCCTGGGCGGCGCGCAGCACCAGATTGCGCAGGGTCTGCCAGACAATCGGCATGACGCTGAACTGCGGGTTATTCAGATCGCCGGAGATCGGCAGCTCGATGGAGATCTTGCCGTCCGTGTCCTTGAGCAGGGCGATGGCCAGGCGAATCGGCAGGTCCACGGCATCCGGGCTGTCGACTTTCTCACCCAGTTGCAGTTGCTCGACCACCACCTTGTTCTCGGCCTTGAGCTGGCCCTTGGTCACCATGTAATGCAGATCGAGGTCCAACCGGCCCTTACGGATCCGGTAGCCCGCGAACTTGCCGGAGTAGGGGGTCAAGGTGGTCAGCTCGACACGTTTGAAGCTGGTGGCGATATCCAGGCTGGCCAAAGGATCGAACGGGTTAAGGCTGCCCTTGATGGTCACTGGCGCATAGCGGTCCACCTTGCCCTTGATGTCCACGGCGGCCGGGGTCGACTGGCGATTGTCCAGGGTGCCGATCTGGCCGTTGAGCTGCTGAATGGCGGTGGCGAAGTTCGGCGTCAGGCTGAAGTCGGCGAAGTTGGCCGAGCCGTCATTGATGCTGATTGCACCGATCTTGATCCCCAGGGGCTTGGTGTTGCTGGCGGGGGCGGCCTTGGGTGCGTTCTTGCTTTCCGGCGGCTGGGGGATCAACAGGTCATCGACGTTAGTGGTGCGGTCATTGTTGATCATGAAGCGGGCGTAAGGTTGCTCCAGGTTGACCTTGGCGATGGTCAGGCTGTCGCCGTGCTGATAGTTCAGGCCGTCCAGAGTGAGCTGCTGCCATTTGAGAAAGTCGCGCTGCTTGAGCGTGTCCAGGGTATGCAGCTGATTGACCTGGGCCTTGCCGGTGATGCCGAAGGCCAGAGGCTCGGTACTTTTCAGATCTACCGCCAGATCGCTGCCGAGCATGCCGCTGCGCAACTCCAGGCGGATGAACGGGCTGATATAGGCCTGGGCTACGCGCAGGTCGATGTCCTGGGTGGAGACCTGCAACCTGGCGGTCACCGGGCTCAGGTTGACCTCGCCCGCGGCGGTGATCTTGCCTTGCTTGCCCAGCCCGGTATCGAGCTTGAGGGTGAAGGGCGATTTATTCAGGCTGTCGAAGTCTTTCAGATCCAGGTTCAGCGGACCGACGTCCAGGGCGACCGGCTCTTTCGGCACGCGGTCGGCCAGATGCACCTGGTAGTCGCGCAATTGCACGTCGCGTAACAGCACCTGCCAGGGCTTGCTCGGCTGCGCAGGCTGGGCGGGTGCCGTCGCCGACGCTTGCGCCTCGCCGGCCTTCTCATCGACGGCAGGTTTGCTCGCTGCCGGCTTGGCTGGCTGCCCGGCGAAGAGTTTCTGCCAATCGAGCTGGCCATCGGCCTCGCGGGCGGCCCAAGTCTCGAGTTTATTGCTGCGAATCTTGCCGACGGTGACCAGTTGCTTGACCAGGTCGATCGAAGTGTCACTGACATTCAGGCTTTGCAGGCGTACCAGAGGGCGGCCATCAGGGGTCTTGAGGGCCAGGGAGGCGACGCCGAGTTGGGTGTCGGTCAGCTTCAGTTCAGTGCCCTTGGACAGGTTGAGCGAGTAAGCGGTGCTGAAATCCAGTACCCCGTCCTCCAAAGCCAGCGGCAGCGCATCGCGTACATAAGGCCACCACAGCTTCATCTTGTTGCCGGTGACCTTCAGGGTGCCTTCGGAGGTAATGGGGATCAGACCGATACGCCCGACCCAGTCGATCTGACCACCGTCCGGCCCGGCCGCGACCAGCGTCATATCGGCGTTGTCTTCTGGCAGGGTGCTGAGATGTTTCAGCTCCAGATTGAGTTTGTCGTAGAGGAATTCGATAGGTTCGCTGGGGCGCTGATCCTGAAAACGGACGTAGCCATCAGCCAGCTTGATCGTGTCGACGCGCACCGGAAACGGCTTGCTCGCAGGTTGCTCCGGGGTTGGCTCGCCGGGCGGCAACTTGAATAGCTGCGCCAGGTTCATCTTGCCTTGTTTATCGAACAGCAGCTCGGTCTTGGGCTGGGTCAGTTCCACATCTGCCAGGTGCAGGGCGCCTGTCCAGAGGCTGTCCACCTGCAGATTCGCATAGAGCTTGGCAAAGCCCACCTGCTCCTTGCCGGGCGTGCCGATATTCAGCCCCCACAGCGTCAGTTCAAGACTGTAGGGATTGAGCTCCAGCCGTTCGAGCCGGGCCGGGACTGTGGAGTATTTCGCCAGCTGTTGATTGACCACGCGCAAGGCGATGCCTGGCAGAATCAGAAATCCCAGAAGCGTATAGAGGGCGACGGCAGTCAGCAGGACAGCGAGGCTGCGTTTCAATCCTTTGGGCATGTGCGGCGTCAACTCTCTCGGTTCGGAGGTCCTTGGAGTATGGCACGGCAATGTGGTTCCAGATGTGACGTCTGCAAAGCTTGTAGGAAGATTCCCGCGAAGCCGAGCGATATCACAGTTGCAGAATCAAGGTCTTGAGAGGCGGTTGCTGATCCAATGACGGAAAGTCGTCAGCCGGTGTCATGAGCTGCCAGTCGCGCACGGGCCTGCCAAGCTTGGTTGCGCAGCGCAGGACTTGCTCGCGCCAGTCGTCCATGCTGACCTTCGCCAGATTGTTGCAGCAGATCAGTACGCCGTTATCTGCAGTGGCCAGTAACGCGGGCTTGAGCAGGCTCTGATAGTCGCGCAGCAGGTCCACTGTGCCGAAGGCGCTCTTGGCCCAGGCCGGAGGGTCAAGCAATACCAGGTCGTACTGGCGTTGCTCCAGGCGCACGTAGGCGGGCAGCTTGTGACCACGACGCTGAGTGATCGGCAGCCCGGCCAGTTGGCGGATCGCCGGAAAGTAATCGGACTGGATGAACTGCATCGTCGGCAGTTCGGGGTTGAGCGCGCCGTTTTCCTTGCCCACCGCCAGATTGCCCTCGGCGAAGTCCAGGTTGCAGACTTCCCTGGCGCCGCCGGCCGCCGCACTCAGGCCGACGCCGCAGGTATAGGCGAACAGGTTCAGCACGCTTTTGCCCTGACTGTGCTGCTTGACCCAGCCACGGGTGTTGCGCAGGTCGAGGAACAGCAGCGGATCCTGGCCCGGATGGCGGCCGCGTACCCGGTAGTTCAGGCCCCACTCATGGCCGACCAGGTCTTGCAGCGCCTCGGCATCGGCCTTGTACACCGTGTCTTCACGGTCGATACGCGAATTACCCTGGGAGCGATCGTTGTAGACCAGCAGCAGTTCCAGGTCCAGGTGGGCATTGACGTGAGCATGCAGCGCCAACAGATCATCCCTTTCCAACCGGGTATGAAAGCTCTGCACCAGCAGTTGCGGGCCGTAACGATCGAGGGTCAGGCCGCTGGCGCCTTCCTGGCTGCCATGGAACAGCCGATAGCAGTCCGTACCCTGCTGATGCAGTTCGGCAAGCAGGACCTGACGGTTATCGAGGGCGACGCTGAGCGAGTGGATCAGGGGAAGCATGCTTGGCGCCTTGGGCTGGAAATGGGCGCCGCAGTTTAGCAGTTAAGGGGTAGCGCTGTGTTCGCGACACACCGCTGTATTACCGTAAATGTATACCCAATGTGGGACCGGCTTTAGCCGGGAAGGCGTATTCCCGGCTGAAGCCGGTCCCACCGTTGTGTTTGCAGCGCAAGAGCGCTGCAGGGGTTAACGAGCCAAGGCCAACGCTACACCCTGGCCGCCACCGATACACAAGGTCGCCAGACCTTTCCTGGCATCACGCTTGATCATTTCATGCAACAGCGTGACCAATACGCGGCAGCCCGATGCACCGATCGGGTGGCCGATGGCGATGGCGCCGCCGTTGACGTTGACCTTGGCCTGGTCCCAGCCCAGTTCCTTGCCCACCGACAGTGATTGTGCGGCGAAGGCTTCGTTGGCTTCGATCAGGTCCAGTTGCTCGAGGGTCCAGCCAGCCTTGTCCAGGCAGCGACGGGTAGCGCTGACCGGGCCGATGCCCATGATGGCCGGATCGACACCCGCGTTGGCGTAGGCGGCGATGCGCGCCAGTACCGGCAGGCCCAATTGTTCGGCCTTGGCCGCGCTCATCAGAATTACCGCAGCAGCGCCGTCATTGAGCGATGAAGCGTTGCCCGCGGTCACGGTGCCGTCTTTCTTGAAGGCAGGCTTTAACTTGCTCAGGGATTCGGCGGTAGTGCCTGCGCGGGGCTGTTCGTCGGTGGCGAAGGACACCGGGTCGCCTTTGCGCTGAGGGATCAGGATCGGGGTGATTTCATCGACGAAACGCCCGGCTTCAATGGCGGCGCAGGCTTTCTGCTGAGAGGCTGCGGCGAAGGCATCTTGCGCCTCACGGCTGATGTCGAATTTTTCCGACAGGTTTTCGGCCGTAATACCCATGTGATAGTCGTTGAAGGCGTCCCACAGACCGTCGCTGATCATGGTGTCGATCACGCTGCTGTGGCCCATGCGCAGGCCGGTGCGAGCGCCGGGCATGACGTAGTTGGACAGGCTCATGTTTTCCTGACCGCCGGCAATGATCACCTCGGCATCGCCACAACGGATCGCCTGGGCGCCCAGGTGCAGGGCCTTGAGGCCCGAGCCGCAGACTTTGTTCAGGGTCATGGCCGGTACCGAGAACGGCAGACCGGCCTTGATCGCAGCCTGACGTGCAGGGTTTTGCCCCGCACCGGCGGTCAGCACCTGACCCATGATCACTTCATCGACTTGCGCACCCTCCAGGCCGGTCTGCGCCAGCAACTGGCGGATAACCGCAGCGCCCAGATCAACGGCCGGAATATTCGCCAGGGAACCCTGGAAACTGCCGACTGCGGTACGGGTGGCGGCAACGATAACAACGTCTTGCATGGCACGGTTCCTCATTGTTCTTGGGGGAGGCGACGGGCAACAGACAACCGGCCCTGATCGCAGGAAACGAAGGAGCGCATGTTGGCACAGATGGGGGACGAGGTTCCAATCGACCGTTACAACAGGCCCATGCGCCGTTTGGCCCGGTGGACCGAGGCGTTGCGTACCGACCAGCGCAGTACTGGGGCGACGGTGTGCACGCCGGTGCGGATCAGGCGGCGTTGCAGGGTGCTCTGCTGGATGCCGAACATGTCCCGGGCCCAGTCCGGCAGCAGATCGATGCCGCCCTGCATCATCAGGTTGCCCACTGGTTTGGCCATGCGGCTCGGCGCTGGCGCGTCGAGGAGCAGGCTCAGCACTGTGTGGCTGCGCTCGTTGCAGAGCAATTGCGGGCGCAGGCGTTGCAGGTATTCGGCCACGGCTTCTCGTGAGCGGGGAATGTTCCTGGCGCCCAGGCGTTCGGCCACCAGAGCGGTTTCGGCGTAGTAACGGTCCTGATCGGCCAGTGACAGGTGCGGGTTGAGGTAGCGCAAATGTGCGGCGAGAAAGCTGCTCACCTCAGCGACATGCACCCAGGTCAGCAGGTCAGGATCGCTGGCGGCATAAGGCCGACCGTCTGGCGCAGTGCCGACCACTTGCAGGTGGATGGTGCGCACCTTATCGATCAGCCAGTTGGCATCTTGAGTCGAGCCGAAGGTGGTGCCGGAAATGAACTGGCCGGTGCGGCGCAGGCGGCCGAGCATGTCCTGGCGAAAATTCGAGTGGTCCCATACCCCGGCCAAAGCCAAGGGGTGAAGCATTTGCAGGAGCAGGGCGCTGATGCCACCGGTCAGCATGCTGGGAAAGTCACCATGGACCTGCCAGCAGATGGCGTCAGGCCCATAGAGTCCGGGGTCGCCCTTGGGGTTTTCCAGATCCAGCTGGCCCAGAGCCAGGCCGGTCAGGCTCATGACCTGGGTTTCAATGCGACGACGAATGAATTCCATGGATTCTCGGTTTTGTTACAGCAGACACCGCCTGACCATGCCCCGCTTGTGGTGACGATACAAGTGTACGGGCAAGAAAAACCCGCCGTCTCTTGCGAGTACGGCGGGTTTGTCTGACGCAAAGGCGGGATCAGCCGCGATGACGACCGCGGAAGTAGTTGATCAGGCCCTGTGTGGAAGCATCATCGGCAGGCTCTTCGATGCCGCCGGTCAGGCGTTGATAGACGCCCTTGCCCAGTTCCTTGCCCAACTCCACGCCCCACTGGTCGAAGGCGTTGATGCCCCAGACCACACTCTGGACGAAGACCTTGTGTTCGTACATCGCCACCAGGGCGCCGAGGCGACGCGGGCTGATGCGTTCGACCACCAGGGTGTTGCTCGGGCGGTTGCCCGGAATGACCTTGTGCACGGCAAGCTTCTGCACCTGATCTTCCGGCATGCCCTTGTCGCGCAGCTCGGCTTCGGCCTCGGCGCGGGTCTTGCCGAGCATCAGTGCCTGGCTTTGTGACAGGCAGTTGGCGTACAGCCACTGGTGATGATCGGAGACCGGGTTGAAGCTGACAATCGGCACGATGAAGTCGGCCGGAATCAGTTGGGTGCCCTGATGCAGGAGCTGGTGGTAGGCATGCTGGCCGTTGCAACCCACGCCGCCCCAGATGACCGGGCCGGTATCGGTGGACACCGGTGTACCATCCTGGCGCACGCTCTTGCCGTTGGATTCCATGTCCAGTTGCTGCAAGTGCTTGGTGATGTTGCGCAGGTAGTGGTCGTACGGCAGGATCGCGTGGCTCTGCGCGCCCCAGAAGTTGCCGTACCAGACGCCCAGCAGGCCCAGCAGCACCGGCATGTTCTGTTCGAACGGCGCGCTCTGGAAATGCTGGTCCATGGTGTAGGCACCGGACAGCAGTTCCTTGAAGTTGGACATGCCGATGGCCAGGGCAATCGGCAGACCAATGGCCGACCACAGCGAGTAACGACCGCCAACCCAGTCCCACATCGGGAAGATGTTCTCTTCGCGGATGCCGAACGCCACCGCAGCAGCGTTGTTGCTCGATACGGCGATGAAGTGCTTGTACAGCTCCGCCTCGGAACCGCCCTGCGCCAGGTACCAGGCACGAGCTGCCGTGGCGTTCTTGAGGGTTTCCAGAGTGCTGAAGGTTTTCGACGAAACGATGAACAGCGTCGTCTCGGCACGCAGCTTCATGGTCAGCTCGTGGAACTCACTGCCGTCGATATTGGCGAGGTAGTGGCAGCGCACGCCTTTCTGGGCGTAGGACAACAGCGCTTCGGAGACCAGCTCAGGGCCGAGGAACGAGCCGCCGATGCCGATATTGACCACGTCGGTAATCGGTTTCTCGCTGTAGCCGCGCCACAGGCCATCGTGGATGCGCCCGACCAGATCGGTCATCTGGTTAAGGACCTTGTGCACTTCCGGCATCACATCGACGCCTTTGACCAGCAGCTTGTCGCCTACCGGGCGGCGCAGTGCGGTGTGCAAGGCCGGACGGCCTTCGGAAGCATTGACCAGTTCGCCGTCGTACTGCGCCTTGATGGCGTCCTTGAGGCCCACTTCATTGGCCAGGTTCACCAACAGTGAACGGGTTTCGGCGTTGATCAGGTTTTTCGAGTAATCGAGGAACAGCCCGCAGCTACTGAGGGTGAATTGACTGAAACGCTGCGGGTCTGCGTTGAAGGCCTCGCGCATGCTGAAGTTCTGCATGCTTTCGCGGTGTTGGAGCAACGCCTGCCAGGCTGGCAGAGCGGTAACGTCGGAAGGAGTGCGGTAGTACGCCATCGCTGCGGGTTTCCTTGTACGGGGAACTGCCTTGGACATTGAAGCGAGTCGGGCCAATCAGGCACACGCAGCAGCCTAAACCCTGCGTGTCGTCCTGTCTGCGCCTCGCTTTACCTGGGCTCGGTACTTTTTCACACAATGTGGTGATCCGGCCTGTGAACCTGTCGTTACGCAAACTGTACCGGTATGGCATTGCTGGTATGGCTAAGTTCATTTCCCGGCGACATGTACAGCATGCGCGGCTTGAAATCGACCAGCTCTGCGTCGGAGTACTGAGCATAGGCACAGATGATCACCCGATCACCGACTTTTGCCTTATGCGCAGCAGCGCCGTTGACCGATATCATGCGCGAACCGGCTTCACCACGAATAGCGTAGGTGGTAAAGCGCTCGCCGTTGTCGACGTTGTAGATCTGGATCTGTTCGTACTCGCGTATGCCTGACAGGTCCAGCCAGTCGCCGTCGATGGCGCAAGAGCCTTCGTAGTCGAGCACCGCGTGGGTCACTTCTGCACGGTGCAGCTTGGCTTTGAGCATGATGGTGTGCATGGATCGTGTTAGTCCTTGGTCAGGTGCAGGTTGTCGATCAGACGCGTGGTGCCGAGGAAGGCGGCGGCGAGTATCACCAGATCAGTGTCTTCGGCCGTGGCGGGGCGCAATTGCGCGGCCTCGCGGACTTCCAGGTAGTCCGGACGCAAGCCCCGGGCCTGGAGGTCGCGCTTGCCGGTCTCTAGCAGTCGGGCGAAATCGCGGTCGCCGCCGCGAATGGCCGCACCAATGCGAGTAATGACCTGATACAGGGTTGGCGCGACGGCGCGCTGCTCTGGCGTCAGGTAGCCATTGCGCGACGACAGGGCCAGGCCGTCGGTATCACGCACCGTCGGCTCACCAATGATCTGGATCGGCATGTTCAGGTCCCGCACCAGGGCGCGGATGACCGTCAGTTGCTGGAAATCTTTTTCGCCGAACACCGCCAGGTCAGGCTGGACCATGTTGAACAGCTTGCTGACCACCGTGGCCACGCCATCGAAATGGCCGGGACGGCTGGCGCCGCAAAGGCCTTCGGAGAGTACTGGCACGCTGACGATGGTCTGGTCGTTCATGCCGTGGGGGTACATTTCTTCCACGGTAGGGGTGAACAGCAGGTGGCAACCGGCCTGAAGGAGTTTTTCCTGGTCGGCGGCGAGGGTGCGCGGGTAGGTCGCCAGGTCTTCGTTGGGGCCGAATTGCAGCGGGTTGACGAAAATCGTCGCCACCACGAAGTCGGCGCGCTGGGCGGCCTTGGTGATCAGTGCGGCATGTCCGCTGTGCAGGTTGCCCATGGTCGGTGCCAGACCGATGCGCTTGCCTTCGCTGCGTGCGCGGGCGACGGCGGCGCGCAGCTCGCGGACCGTTTTGACTGTGTTCATGCCGAGAATCCGTGTTCAGGGGCCGGGAAGCTGGCGTCTTTGACAGCCGCGACATAAGCCTGGAGGGCCGACTGGATATCCGTCTGGCCAATCATGAAGTTTCTGACGAACTTGGGTACGCGGCCGCTGATCGACAGACCGAGCATGTCATGCAGCACCAATACCTGGCCGTCGGTGGCGCTGCCGGCGCCGATGCCGATCACCGGGATTTTCACCGCGTGGGTGATTTCCTCGGCGAGTTCGCTTGGCACGCACTCCAGCAGGATCATGGCCGCGCCAGCCTGCTCGATGGTGATGGCATCGGCACGCATTTGCCGCGCCTGGGATTCGGCACGTCCCTGGACTTTGTAGCCGCCGAGGACATTCACCGACTGCGGGGTCAGGCCCATGTGGGCGCAGACCGGGATGCCGCGCTCGGCGAGCAGGCGGATCGATTCCGTCAGCCAGGCCGCGCCTTCGACTTTGACCATGTGCGCACCGGCCTGCATCAGGGCGGCGCTGTTGGCGAAGGTCTGTTCGAGGGTGGCGTAAGCCATGAACGGCAGGTCGGCGAGGATCATGGCGCCCTGGTTGCCGCGTTTGACACTGGCAACGTGGTAGGCCATCTCGGCGGTGGTGACGGGCAGGGTGCTGTCATGGCCTTGCAGCACCATGCCCAGCGAATCGCCGACCAACAACACCTCGACCCCGGCCTGGCTGGCGGCGTGGGCGAATGTTGCGTCGTAGCAGGTCAGCATGGTGATTTTTTCACCTTTTTGCTTGAGGGCCTGCAACGACGTAACGGTTATCTCTGGCATGGAAAAGTCCTCGGTCAGGCGCTGTGAACTGTAGATTCATTCTGTCTGAGGCAGGCACGCCGTCGTTGTGCGGTGTTAATTACAGCCTGCTTTGCGCCCATTTACTCGTCATAAGCAACGGGACGCCTATCTTCGTGAGGAGGGGGCATGAAGTCAATTGCAGGTGTTACCAGATATTCGGGTGTGTTACGGCTGATGTGTTACGGCTGACGTGTGATGGGTGACACCCGGCAATCAGGCGCTGGCAGGCAGACGCTCGAGGCCTTCGAATGGACAGGCCGCGAGCAACTGCTCCAGCGCACGGCCGTCGGCCAGTTGCAGGTCGGGGGCGAGTTCGGCAAGGGGGTAGAGCACGAAGGCGCGGGCCTGCATATGATAGTGCGGCACTTTCAGGCGCGGCTCATCGATCAGGCGATTGCCGAATACCAGGATATCCAGGTCCAGGGTGCGCGGGCCCCAGCGTTCATGGCGTTCACGACCCTGATCCAGTTCGATGCCTTGCAGGGCATCGAGCAGCGTCAAGGGCGCCAGTGTCGTGTCCAGTGCCGCCACGGCATTGGTGTAGCGAGGCTGGCCGGGCAGCAGCGAGTCACTGATATAGAAAGACGAGACCGCCGCCAACTGCGTGTCGGGCAATTGCGCCATGGCCTTGATGGCATTGCGCAATTGCTCGGCGGGATCGGTCAGGTTGCTGCCCAGGCCTATATAGACGCGTTCCATCAAGGTCACTCGCCTGCGACGTTCGACGCTTCACTGCTGCCCTTGCGCTTGCCCGGGCTGCGTCGACGCTTGCGTGGTGCCGGGCCGGTGCCTTCGGGCTTGTTGCTCAGATCGCGGATCATGTTGCGGCGTTCGCTGTCGTTGGCATCCTGATACGCGGTCCACCAGTCGCCCAGGCCGTCGGTCTGTTCGCCGGCGGCTTCGCGCAGCAACAGAAAGTCGTAACCGGCGCGGAAGCGGGAGTTGTCCAGCAGTAGGTCGGCACGCTTGCCGGAACGACGTGGCAGGCGTTCCTGCATGTCCCAGATTTCCCGGATCGGCAGGGTGAAGCGCTTCGGAATCGCGATGCGCTGGCACTGCTCGATGATCAGGTCGTGGGCGGCTTCCTGCATGGCCGCGATTGGCGGCATGCCGCGTTCCTGCAGACGCAGGACCTTGGCGGGCAGGGCAGGCCACAACAGGGCGGCAAACAGGAATGCCGGAGTTACCGGTTTGTTTTGCTTGATGCGCAGATCGGTGTTGATCAAGGCCTGGCTGATCAGCGTGTGGGTGTAGGTCGGGTTGTATTCCAGGGCCTTGGAGCTGGCCGGGAACAGCGGTTCGAACAACTCGAGGTCGACCAGCATCTCGAACACAGGCTCGGCGTAACCGGAGAGGAAGAGCTTGAGCACTTCTTCGAACAGACGCGCCGCCGGGATATCCCGCAGCATCGGTGCCAGCGGGCGGATCGGCGTGGTGCTGTGTTTCTCGATACCGAAATCCAGCTTGGCAGCGAAGCGCACGGCACGCAGCATGCGCACCGGGTCTTCCTTGTAGCGTTGCTGCGGATCGCCGATCAGACGGATCAGGCGATTGCGAATGTCGTGCACGCCATTGGCGTAATCGAGCACGCGCTCGGTGACCGGGTCGTAATACAGGGCATTGATGGTGAAGTCGCGGCGTTGCGCGTCTTCTTCCAGGGTGCCGTAGACGTTATCGCGCAGGATGCGTCCGCTTTCATTGCGCGAGGACTGGTTGCTGTCCTCTTCTTCGTCATCCTGGGGATGATTGGCGCGAAAGGTCGCCACTTCGATGATCTCGCGACCGAAGTGGATATGGACCAGTTTGAAGCGGCGACCGATGATCCGCGCGTTGCGGAATTCAGCGCGAACCTGTTCCGGCGTGGCGCTGGTGGCGACGTCGAAGTCCTTGGGTTCAATGTTCAGCATCAGGTCGCGGACACAGCCACCGACCAGATAAGCCTGGTAGCCGGCGGTTTGCAGGCGCTCGACGATATTGACCGCGTAACGGCTGAATTGGCCTCGTTGCAGCGAATGCTGGCTGCTGTTGAGCACTTCAGGCGTGGTACGGAAGTGTTGCTGCGGTGGCCGCAGAGGGGAACGCAATGACTGGAACAGCTTCTTCAGCATGGGATGCACTGTTTGAAGGAATATTCGGCCAAAAATGGAGAATGGCCGCACGATGGGCGGGGATTCTAGCATTTAGTCGAAGGATGGTGTAGGACGCGACGTGAAGTGGCAGGAATGCATCAGGAGGGAGAAGCTACTGGGGGAGCCGAAGCTCCCCCAAAGTGTGTGCTCTTATTTTTATTGTGGTTGTGGGCTTTTTGTTTTTGTTGAGTGCCCATTCACGAGGCTTTCGCCTGTGAAACCTCCCAATCGGGAGTCAAGAGCAAACGGATTGCTTTGGTCGCTGTGTTGCAATGATCAATCGATCCAACCAGTTCAGGCGCTACCTTGGGGTAGTTTTTTATTGTTCTCAGCCTGGTCGTGGGGCAAGCCCCAAATACAACGCCTCTCCAAAAGAATCAGTTAGCTGCGCCTCCGCCGTGTTGTTCTTGTTATGCGTGAGTCGATTCGTCTTGTTTTTATTATGGGTTTTGCATTTTGCTTTTTGTTGTTCTTGTACAAGAGATATAGCAGGAGCCGTGCCAACTTTTGCAAATCCCCTTAAACCGGGGCTTTCAGCGATATGGCTATTTTTGCGGGGATAAAAAAGCCGGGGTTTCGTTACCGTAAACCCCGGCTTTTGTTACGCGAATCGAGTGCGGTAACAGTTTTTTCACAAAGGCTGGAGCCCGCACGCTAGAGCCTTTTTATTGCTGAAACGTATCAGTCATCACGTCTCGCTGGCCACGCCCTTGCGCCGTGGAATGCCCAGGCGCTGGCGGCGTTCCCACAGGCACTTGCGGCTGACCCCGAGTTTGCGTGCCAGCTCGGTTTCGGTCATGTGATCCTGGTGCTCGAGGACGAAGTGCTGGAAGTAATCTTCCAGGGACAGGTCTTCGGTCGGCTCGTGGCTGCTAGGGTTGGCCGGATTCTGCTGGGGCGCCAGGCCGATGAACTCGTCATCTTCCAGATCGCTCAGCTCGATATCTATACCCAACAGGTCGGCAGAGATTTCCGGGCTTTCACACAGGATAACCGCACGCTCGACGGCGTTTTCCAGTTCCCGAACGTTACCGGGCCAGGTGTAGTGACGAATGGCCTGTTCGGCGTCGGCGGCGAAGCGCAGATCGCTACGGCCAGCCTTGGCGCTTTGCCGGGCCAGGAACGCCCGGGCGATTTCATTGACGTCGGCGCCCCGTTCACGCAGCGGGGGCAGCTTCAGGGCGATGACGTGCAGGCGGTAATAAAGGTCTTCGCGGAACTGGCCGATCTTGGCCAGGCCCTTGAGGTCACGGTGGGTCGCGGCGATCAGGCGCACATCGACTTTCTGTGACTGCACCGAGCCGACCCGGCGAATCTCGCCTTCCTGCAATACACGCAGCAGGCGGGCCTGGGCTTCCAGGGGCAATTCACCGATTTCGTCGAGGAACAGGGTGCCGCCGTCCGCCGCCTCCACCAGACCGGCACGCCCGGCGCTGGCACCGGTAAACGCGCCTTTCTCGTGGCCGAACAGCTCGGACTCGATCAGGCTTTCCGGAATCGCTGCGCAGTTCACCGAAATCATCGGTGCCTTGGCCCGGCGCGAGAGGTTGTGCAGAGCGCGGGCGACCAGTTCCTTGCCGGTTCCGGACTCACCCTGGACCAGCACATTGGAGTCGCTCGGCGCGACCTTGCGAATCTTGCTGTAGAGGTCCTGCATGGGCGGGCAGGAACCAATGATGCCGATCTCGCCGTTGCTGTTATCCACCACGCCGCCCTTGTCACCGGCGGCCGGTTTGGCGGCGGCGCGTTCGGCCTGCATGCCTTGCAGGGTCTGGCGGTCGCGCAGGATTCGGGCGACGGCCTGGAGCATTTCGTCGTGGTCGAAGGGCTTGGCGATGTAATCCACCGCGCCCATTTTCATCGAGTCGACGGCAGAACGCAGGCTGGCATAGCTGGTCATGATCAGCACCGGCTTGCCCTGACCGAGCTTGATCAGCTCTGTGCCGGGAGCGCCAGGCAGGCGCAGGTCACTGACAATCAGGTCAAACGAGGGGATGCTGAACCGTTCCTGGGCTTCCTGCACCGAACCGGCTTCGCTGACCTCGTACTGGTTGCGCTCCAGCAGCCGACGCAGGGCTGAACGGATAATGGTTTCGTCTTCGACGATCAAAATATGCGGCATTGATTCGGTTCTCTCGACGGTCTCAGTTCACGGCGGACGTCGCTTCGACATGGCGCGGCAAGGTCACCCGAATACGGGTCCCGCGCTGGTGCTCGGCGTCTGCCGGGCTGTCGATGGTGATTTGTCCATAATGCTCTTCAACGATGGAATAGACCAGTGCGAGGCCCAGTCCGGTTCCTTCCCCAGGCTCCTTGGTGGTGAAGAACGGTTCGAACAATCGATCCATGATTGCCTTGGGTATGCCACTGCCTTCGTCTTCGACTATGAGGTCGACGGTGTGTTCGCAGGCTTCACTCTTGACCCGCACCGCACTGCCCGCAGGTGACGCGTCACGGGCGTTGGAAAGCAGGTTGATCAACACCTGTGCCAAGCGTTGCGGGTCACCATCGACCCAATGCTCGGGATTGCACAGATTGTAGAATTGCACTTCGAAGTTGCGCCGGTTCAGCGCCAGCAGACCAATGGCATCCTGGGCCACTTCGGCCAGACAGACGGCTTCGTCACTGTGCTGATGACTGCCGGCGTGGGCGAAGCTCATCAGCGACTGGACGATGCGCGAGACCCGTTTGGTCTGTTCGAGAATCTGGCTGCTGATCTCGGTCAACTCGCCGTCTTCCTCGCGTTCTTCGCGCAGGTTCTGCGCCAGACAGGCGATGCCGGTGATCGGGTTGCCGATCTCGTGGGCCACGCCCGCCGCCAGGCGACCGATACTGGCCAGACGCTCGGAATGCACCAGCTTGTCTTCGAGCATCTGCGTGTCGGTCAGGTCTTCTACCAGTAGCACCAGGCCGCTGTTACCCGGCGCCAGGGGCTCGTCGATGGCCGCCTTGTGCAGGTTCAGCCAACGGGTCTGGCCGTCATGGGTCAGGCGATGCTTGTGCAGGTGTTCGTCGGGAATATTGATAAAGCCCAGCAGCAGTTCCTTCCACGGCTCGCCAATGGTCGGCAGGCGCGAACCGACCACCCGCTGGGCGGGCACGCCGGTAAGTTCTTCCATGGCCTTGTTCCACATCAGGATCTCCTGATCCTTGGCCAGGGAGCAGACGCCCATGGGCAGTTCCTGCAAGGTCTGGCGGTGGTAGCGGCGCAGGGCGTCGAGTTCGGCGGCCAGCCCGGTCAGGCGCGAGTGGTAGTCCTCGAGGCGGCTTTCGATGAAGTGAATGTCTTCGGTCACGTAGTTCTCGCCGCCGGACTTGTACGGCAGAAAGGTTTCCACCATGTCCTGGGCCACGCTCGGCCCCATCAGGCCTGACAGGTTGGCTTCGATCCGGTCGCGCAGGCGCCGCAGGGCATAGGGGCGACGCTCGTCAAAGGGCAGATACAGGTCGCGCAGAGCCTGTTCGACTTCCTTCTGTGCGGCCTTGGCACCCAACGGTTTGGCCAGTTGTGTAGCGAACTCCTGGGGCGACGCGGCATGCAGCTCACGGCGCTGCGGACGACGCACGTTATCCACGGCACAGGCTTCGGCGGCGCTGGCTTCTTCCGGGCTGGCATTGCTGAACAGCGAAATCAGGGTGAAGAACAGCACGTTGGCGGCCAGGGAGGCGATGGCTGCCATGTGCCAGCTGGTGTCGTCGAGCACGTAGATCATGTTCAGCAGGGGAATGTAGAACCCCTGGAAGTGGCCAATCAGTGGCAGGAGCATGCTGATGACCCAGACCGTCATGCCCGCCAGCAGCCCGGCGATGAAGCCGCGCCGATTGGCGGTGGGCCAGTACAGCACCGACAACACGCCGGGGAGGAATTGCAGCGTGGCGACGAAGGCGACGATACCCAGGTTGGCCAGGTCCTGCTGCGCGCCGAGCAGCAGATAGAAACCATAGCCGGCCATGATGATGGCGACGATCAGGCCGCGTCGCGTCCATTTCAGCCAGCGGTAGATATTGCCCTCGGCGGGTGGCTGGTACAGCGGCAGCACCAGGTGGTTGAGGGCCATGCCCGACAACGCCAGGGTGGTGACGATGATCAGGCCGCTGGCCGCCGACAATCCGCCGACGTAGGCCAGCAGGGCCAACGCCTGATTGTTGGTGGCCATGCCGATGCCGAGGATGAAGTATTCGGGGCTGGTGCTGGCGCCCAGTTTCAGCCCGGCCCAGAGAATCAGCGGCACCGCCAGGCTGATCAGCAACAGGAACAGTGGCAGGCCCCAACTGGCACTGACCAAAGAACGCGGGCTGAGATTTTCGGTAAAGGTCATGTGATACATGTGCGGCATGACGATGGCCGAAGCGAAGAACACCAGCAGCAAGGTGCGCCACGGCCCTTCCTGTAAAGGCGTATGCAGCGCCGCCAGGGCGCTCTGGTTCTGCAGCAACCAGACCTCGAGCTGCTGCGGGCCGTCGAATACGCCGTACAGCGCATACAGGCCGACGCCGCCGATGGCGGCGAGCTTGATCACCGATTCGAAGGCAATGGCGAAGACCAGGCCTTCGTGTTTCTCCCGGGTAGCGATGTGCCGGGAGCCGAAGAAAATGGTGAACAGGGTAATCAGCGCGCAGAACGCCACTGCGACATGGTGCTGCACCGGCTCCTGAGTGAGGATGCCGATGGAGTCGGCCACTGCCTGGATCTGCAGGGCCAGTAACGGCAACACGCCGATCAGCATGAAAATAGTAGTCAGGGCACCGGCCCAGGTGCTGCGAAAGCGAAAGGCGAACAGATCGGCCAGGGACGACAGCTGGTAGGTACGGGTGATACGCAGGATCGGATACAGCAGAACGGGAGCCAGCAGAAACGCCCCGGAAACCCCCAGGTAACTGGACAGGAAACCGTAGCCGTACTCGTAGGCCAGGCCCACCGTGCCGTAGAACGCCCAGGCGCTGGCGTAGACGCCCAGAGACAGGGTGTAGGTCAATGGATGGCGGATGATCCAGCGCGGGATGACGCCGCGCTCGCTGATCCACGCCACTGCGAACAGCGCCAGCAGGTAGGCCGCGCTGACCAGGATCATCTGGGTCAGGCTAAAGCTCATCGGCATCTCGCTGGCTTTGCAGGATGAAGGTCACGGCAATGAGGATCAGCCATAACAGGTAGGGCCGGTACCAGGCCCCTGTGGCGTCGATCCACCAGTCCATGATCGCTGGTGAAAACAGGTAGATGCCTACAACCAGAAGCAGGACCAAGCGGTAGATATACATCGGACCTCCTTAATGTCTGGTGGGTAACACGGTGCGGCATGGTAAACGATGGCGAACAAGCTGCAAGCGGCGTTTCTGCCGTGCTTTGGCCGAAGGCTCAAGTGCCCTGTCGCGTGAATTTGCGAGACAGGACACTTGATTAGTCTATACAGGCTTCATCAACCGTGCGCAGGGAAGGAATCAGCCCGGCATTCCAGCGCGGTATCGCCCATCTGAGGACGTCGGCCGGGGTTGCGTCATTCAGTTCTACTGCCGTTGGCTGACCCAATGCGCGCAATGCCCGCAGCAACAAAGGCGTGGCCTGATCCGAGGGCAGCGGCGCCGAGCGGTAGGACTTGCCCAGTTTATTGCCATCGGGCTGGGTGATCAGCGGTATATGCAGATAGCGTGGGTGCGGCAGGCCGAGCAGCTCCTGCAAATACAGCTGCCGAGGCGTGGAGTCGAGCAGATCGGCGCCGCGGACGATATCGGTAATGCCCTGCCAGGCATCGTCCAGTACCACGGCCAGTTGATAAGCATAAAAGCCATCACGGCGGCGAATGACGAAATCGCCGACATCCCGGCCCAGATGCTGCTGAAATTCGCCCTGCACACGGTCCTGAAAGCGATAGGTCAATTCCGGCACGCGAATGCGAATCGCGGCGTTCTCGGGCTCGTGACCGGCATTGCGACACAGTCCCGGATAGATCCCCTGATACTCCTCCAATTGCTTGCGCGAACAGATGCAGGCATAGGCCAGGCCATGGCTGAACCAGCGATTCAGCACTTCGGCGTAGGCCTCATGCCGGTCGCTCTGTCGTACGCATTCGCCATCCCACTCGAATCCATAGCCCTCCAGGGTCTCGAGGATAGCCTTTTGCGCGCCGGGGACTTCACGGGGCGGGTCGAGGTCTTCCATGCGCATCAGCCATTTCCCACCAACAGCACGGGCGTCCAGGTAGGAGGCGAGGGCGGCAACCAGTGAGCCGAAGTGCAGAAAGCCGCTGGGCGTCGGGGCAAAACGCCCGATATAGGCAGAAGGGGGCATGGGCAGTGAAGATCCTGGGCAGGGAAGAAAAGGCCACAACGCAAAAGAGACGCCGAAGCGTCTCTTTGTTCAAGGCGTCAGGCAGGTTATTTACCGACCTGTTTTTCCTTGATTTCTGCCAGGGTCTTGCAGTCGACGCACAAGTCGGCGGTAGGCCGGGCTTCCAGACGCTTGAGGCCGATCTCGACACCGCAGGACTCGCACCAGCCATACTCTTCGTCTTCGATGAGTTGCAGGGTCTTGTCGATTTTCTTGAGCAGTTTGCGCTCGCGGTCACGTGCACGCAGTTCCAGGGCGAATTCTTCTTCCTGGCTGGCACGGTCGGCCGGATCAGGGAAGTTGGCCGCCTCGTCTTTCATGTGATCTACAGTGCGATCCACTTCATGCATCAAGTCCTGTTTCCACTTGTTCAGGATCTTGGTGAAATGAGCGCGCATGGGCTTGCCCATGTACTCTTCGTCCTTCGCTGGAACGTAGGGTTCGAAACCGCTGATCGCGTTGTCTTTCTGTTTTTCGGTGGGCATGGAATGGACCGCCTCTCACTCTTTAATCCATTTGCGCAGGATAGGTCCTTCACCGACACCCGTCGGCCCTGCGACTGCAAGCGGGCGAACTTACCAGATCAAATCAGAGTGCGCTACTCCCGGTTGTCGAGCCCGGCTTGACGGGGCTCGGTGTTTATGAAGTTCGTCAAAGTTCCGTGTTCATATGAACTCTCCGGGATTTATTTTAGTAGGCGCCCGGATTGCGCTCGGAGTTTTTCTTCCAGGCGTAAGCCCTGGTGAATATTTGCCGTCGCGCCGAACTGAGGCTTGGGTAGAATCAGCGCTCTTAGTTCACCCGTTCCATTCCCCGGTTGCAGAAGGAAAGCCAATGGCTCCCCCGTACAGTGCGCGCAGTCGCGACATCGAACCGTTCCATGTGATGGCGCTGCTGGCGCGGGCCAACGAATTGCAGGCGGCCGGTCATGACGTCATTCACCTGGAGATCGGGGAGCCAGACTTCACCACGGCTGCACCGATCATCGCCGCCGGACAGGCCGCGCTGGCGGCAGGGCAGACGCGCTACACCGCCGCCCGCGGCTTGCCGCAATTGCGCGAGGCTATCAGTGGTTTCTATGCCCGGCGCTATAAGGTCGATATCGATCCGCAACGCATTCTCATCACCCCTGGTGGTTCGGGGGCGCTGTTGCTTGCCAGCAGTTTGCTGGTCGATCCGGGAAAGCACTGGTTGCTGGCTGATCCGGGGTATCCGTGCAACCGGCATTTCCTGCGTCTGGTCGAGGGCGCTGCGCAACTGGTGCCGTCGGGCCCCGAGACGCGCTATCAACTGACTCCTGAACTGGTGGCGCAACACTGGAACGGCGACAGCGTGGGCGCATTGGTCGCGTCCCCTGCCAATCCCACCGGCACACTGCTGCATCGCGATGAGCTGGCCGCGTTGTCTGCGGCCCTGAAACAACGTAATGGCCATTTGGTAGTGGATGAGATTTACCACGGCCTGACCTACGGAATTGATGCGGCCAGTGTGCTGGAAGTTGATGACGATGCGTTTGTGCTCAATAGTTTTTCCAAATATTTCGGAATGACTGGCTGGCGCCTCGGTTGGCTGGTGGCGCCGCCCGAGGCCGTGGCGGATCTGGAGAAGCTGGCGCAAAACCTGTACATCAGCGCACCGACCATGGCCCAGTATGCCGCGCTGGCCTGTTTCGAGCCGCAAACCCTGGAGATTCTCGAAGAACGTCGCGGTGAATTTGCCCGGCGTCGTGACTTCCTCCTGCCAGCCCTGCGCGAACTGGGCTTTGGTATTGCCGTCGAGCCGGAAGGCGCGTTCTACCTGTACGCCGATATCAGCGCCTTCGGCGGCGATGCCTTCGCCTTCTGCCACCACATTCTGGAAACCGAGCACGTGGCGATCACGCCGGGGCTGGACTTCGGGCGCTTCAAGGCCGGGCATCATGTGCGCTTTGCCTATACCCAGAGCCTGCCGCGCCTGCAGGAAGCGGTCGAACGTATTCAACGCGGTTTGCGGAGCTGGCAAGGCTGATGGAATTTTCTCCGGCGCTCGAACAGGGGCGGTTGGTTCAACGCTACAAGCGTTTTCTGGCCGATATCGAAACCGACAACGGTGAACAGTTGACCATTCATTGTCCCAATACCGGGTCGATGTTCAATTGCATGCTGCCCGGCGGCAGGGTCTGGTTCAGCCGCTCCAACGACCCCAGGCGCAAGCTGCCCGGCACCTGGGAAATCAGCGAAACGCCCCAGGGGCGTCTGGCCTGTATCAATACAGCCCGGGCCAATCCGCTGGTCGAGGAAGCTTTGCGTGCCGGGGTCATCACCGAGCTGAACGGCTTTGTCGCCCTCAAACGCGAAGTGCCCTATGGCCTGGAGAAGAGCCGGGTGGACTTTCGCCTGGATTATCCGGAAGGCCCGGCCTATGTCGAGGTCAAGAGCGTTACCCTGGGCTTCGCCGATTCGACGGTGGCTGCCTTTCCCGATGCCGTGACCCAGCGAGGCGCCCGTCATCTGCGAGAGTTGGCCGCCTTGTCCCGGGACGGTGTCCGGGCGGTGTTGTTGTATTGCGTCAACCTGACCGGCGTCGATGCCGTGCGCCCGGCTGAAGAAGTCGACCCCGGCTATGCGGCGGCCTTGCGCGAAGCTGTCGCCGCTGGGGTGCTGGTATTGGCTTATGGGGTGCAGCTGACGCCGGAGTCCATCCGTATAGACCGCCGTCTCGATATCCACCTGCCTTCAGTCGTCCTCGACCAGGCTGACCCAGATGCCGTCGCTGTTCTCGCGGCAGGCAAGGGCCTGTAGCGACTCGCCCTCGCAAGGGCCGGCCACGCACTCACCACTTTCGATCAGGAACAGCGCACCGTGGGTCGCGCAGCGGATCAGGCTGGCGCTGTCATCGAGGAATTGGTCAGCTTGCCAGTCCAGCCTGACCCGTCGATGAGGGCAGCGATTGCGATAGACGAAAACCTCGCCTGCCCGACGCACGGCCAGCAGGGCCTGGCCCTGTCGTTCGAAACCGCGGCTGTGAGCTTCCGGCAGTTGGTCCGAGGTACAGAGAAAGTCCAGAGCGTGTCTCCCGCAGGCTGACGGTTGATGATGTACGTCATGATGACAGGTCGCATTGCCTGGTGCCTGCGGCTATCGACAGACTGGTGATCTTGTCTTGCCAGGGCTTTCCGATAAGTCTGTACGCCGCGTCGGTGCTTGCCAAGCACCCTGTTCGTTGTCGAAACTAGAGGTTTTGCGCGGCGCTCGCCATCTGGACGAGCTTTGGATTTGGCATGATTCGCGACATCAAGAACGGGCAGGATCTGAGTGCCCAAGAGCTGGCCGAGCGTCTTGCTGCTGCTACCCATGTGCTGGTAGGTGCCGGGCATGACGACCCGGATCACCTGGCCTTGCAGTTGTGGTTGTTGCAAAGCCTTGCCGATCGGCGTGCCCAGGGCAGCTTGCTGCTGCCCATGTTGACGCCCGGTCAGAAGGACAGGGTTGCGGCGGTTCAGGCTGACATTGCCCGGGGCGACTTTCCGAAGGATCTCTCGGTGGCCCTGGAATGGCAGGCGCAATGGGACTGGGCGCTGTACGGGCCGCTGATGCGCTATTCCATGGCCGAGCCCCATCCGGTGCTGGCGGTGGGCCTGAGTCCTGACGAGGCGCAGGCGATTGAGCAGCGGCCTCAACGTCTGAGTGGTTCGCACTCGACGAGCGCGGACGTACGTCATCGCCTGCTGGAGCGAATCAGCCTGCTGCACCCGGCACAATCCGCCCCGGCCCTCCTCGCCGTGCATCAACAGCGTGACCGGCGCATGGCACAGGAGCTGCTGGCGGCGCCGCTTCCGGCGTTGCTGTTTGCCGCTGCCGAGCATGTTCGCAAGGATATGGGTGTGCCCCTGCATATGGCCGATCTGGGCGGCAACACAACGCCTGTCGTGCTGATCCTCGCGCGCAGCGATACGCCGGTGGAGCCGGGGGCGGCGGATTATGTCTGGTACACCTCGCCGCCTTGATGGCAGAAATTGTGGCCGCACTGACTCTTGCGTTGTAGCGAGGCTTGCCCGCGAACGGGTCGAGGCGGTGTCTCGGACGACCCACGCCGAAGCGTTCGCGGGCAAGCCCGGCCCAATCCGCTAAATCCCGACCCCGGGTCTTCGCGCTTTTGCAGGACATTTCTGTTTCTTCTGTCGTCCCGCTCCTTGATTGCGTCTTGGGGGCATCTGTCTGAGGCCGCCTCGTTTACTGTCACCGGTCAACGGCTGAGTGGCTTTCGAGAGCGTGACATGAGTAGACAGATGACGGCGGAAGATGAACAGCAGGCGCGGCTGATGCTGGGATTGCTTGAGCTGACGGCCCTGAATGCAGACGAGACCGAAGGGCGTGTTATCGCCCTGTGCGAGCGGGCGATGACGCCATTGGGTAATGTTGCAGCGATCTGTGTGCCGCTGCGTTTCACTTTGCTGGCCAGGGTCACCCTCGACCGCCTGGGCGCAAGGGATGTGCGGGTGGTGTCGGTGGCCAATTTTCCCTACGGCGGTTCCTCCATCGAGTCGGTGGTGTCTCAGGTGCAGGCAGCGCTGCTGGTGGGAGCCGACGAGATTGATATGGTGTATCCCTTTCGCGCGCTGCTTTCCGGGGATAGCCGCACGGGCTTCGAAATGATCATGGCCTGCAAGCAATGCTGCCCTGATCCCAAGAAACTGACGGTGACCCTGGAGACAGGCGACCTGCGAGATCCGCAGCTTATTCGTCAGGCCTGCCAGGGGGCGATCATGGCAGGTGCCGATTTTATCAAGACCAGTACTGGCAAAACCGTGATCAACGCCACGCCACAGGCAGCCCGGATCATGATCGAGGCGATTGCCGAAGTCGGCGGGATGACCGGGATCAAGGCGGCCGGTGGTATTCGGACCTTCGACGAGGCCCTGGTTTATTTGAAAATGACCCAGACCCGTTTCGGCAGTGCCTGGGTGACGCCCGAGCATGTGCGCCTGAGCGCATCGAGCCTGCTGGACGATGTGCTGAGTGCGCTGGGTATGCTGCCAGCGGCCGGTTACTAGTTTTCGATGGCAAAAAAAGACCCGGCAAAAGTGCCGGGTCAAAAACCGTGATTAGCCTGATGAGGAGATAATCTGAGAGTCCGAACCAAGGTCTGTCAAATCATCACTGGCCTCGCGACCAGATGTGCTAATCATAACGATTCTCATTTGTATGTCAACTACGCTTACGCAATTATTTCGGTGGTGCGTCAAACGATCTTGCCGGCCTTCATACAATAGCTATCGAGGCTCCTCTTGCGCTCGGCGGGCAGATCGCTCCAACGAATATCCTTCAACGCTGCATCAATTGCGTAGAGCAATACCTTCGATGCTCGAAACCCGCGTTTTCGCACGGCCCAATAGGCGGCTACTGCGCCCAGGCGACGTAAATCAGCGCAATTATGAATGCCTGCGGCGTGCAACCACTGCGCCGAGGTCTTGCCAACGTTTTTCAGGTTTGTCAGGTCGTCGTTCATCATGCCTCCTTGCGATGCTGAGCTGCTCACTGCGTTACAACTCAATGAGTCTAGCGTTACAGCGCGGCGCCGTTATGGGCGTCCGGACATATGGATGCAGGCCAGACGGCATCAATTGCACAGAGGCGGGGCAGAGGATTCAAGGTTCAACGACCGCGACCCCATATGCCTTGGCATGCGGGGTCGGGAAGGGAGGGGATACCTAGCGGGTGTTGTAACGCAGCCGAGTGCCGAAATTTACCGACATGAGGATCTCGTCAGCGGTCAGTTCCCGTGGAAAGTATGCCCCCGAGATCTGTGCATGGGCGATGCTGGCGCCTTCCATGGGAACGTCGCGCAGATCCAGCCCGCGCAGATCCGCCGAGCGGAAGTAAGCATCGGTGAAATCAATGCCGGAGGTGTCCAGCTCTCGCAGGTCCAGCCCCCGGAAATCCCCCCCGGCCATGTCGATAGTGCCGCTGCGTGGCTTCTCCTGGTTGAAGCCGATCACATCATCTTGGCGCAGCATTACGTAAAGGGGGGAGTCGAGTTGTTTCGGCTGGCTCATGGATCGTCTCCGTTGGAATTATGACGCCAGTATATCGCCACTATTTTCAAGCCGTGAAGCGATAAGTGCTAAACGGCTTGAACATTCGTTTAAAGGCCTGGCAAACGTTGGCGGATGCCAGAGACGAGGTTATCCATATCCTCGCCTTTATGGGTTTCGACCCGCTTGCTGCAGAGAATTTCTTCGGCCGTCAGCGGCTCGCGATTGGCTTGCTGGGCCTTGATGACTTCCAGCGTAGCGTCGGATGGATCGACGTTCTCTGCCTGGCGCTCGCTGAGCCAGGTCTCGATGACGGCCTGGGGGGCTTCGCAGTCGAGGATCAGGAACGGCGCCCCCTTGGTTTCGGCAACCTTGGCCGCCGCTGCGCGCTGTTCGCGCTTGAGGTAGGTGGCGTCGATCACCACCGGGAAACCGGCGTGCAGCACGGTCGCCGCCAGTTCATGCAGGCGCTGGTAGGTCGCCGCGCTGACGTTGGCGTCGTAGAGGTCGCTGCTTTGGCTGAACAGGCGCTTGCGCTCGACATCCGAACGCAGGCGAATCGCGCCCAGGGACTCGACCAGACGCATGGCTACATGGCTTTTGCCCACGGCCGAGACACCATGGGTGATGACCAGAAAACGCGAAGGAATGGCGCTGTAGCTTTCCGCCAGGTTGGCGTAATTGCGGTACTGGCGCATGGTGGTGCCGCGTTGTACGGCGTCGGCGTCAGCGGGCAGGCCGAACAGGGCAACCTTGGCCCGGACCAGGGCACGGTAGGCCTTGTAGAAATTCAACACTTCCAGGCCCTGATAGTCGCCGGTCAGCTCCAGGTACTGGCTGATCAGGCGCCGCGACAGCGACTTGAGACCGCGGTCTTCCAGGTCCATGGCCAGAAAGCCGATATCGGCGTAAACGTCGGTCTTGCGGAACGGTTCGTTGAATTCGATGCAGTCGAAAATGACCACTTTGCCGTCGATCAAGGTGGCGTTGCCCAGGTGAATATCACCGTGGCATTCGCGGATGAAGCCTTGGGCCTTGCGCTCGCTCAGCAACGGCTTGAGACGTTCGAAGCTCGACTCGGCCCAGGCTTGTAGGGCGTCGAGTTGAGTCAGGTCGGATTTTTCGCTGAGGAAAGGACGAATCTGCTCAAAGTTCTGTAGGACCGGAGCCATCACGCTGTCAGGCGAACCCAGTTCGGTCTCTGCCCCAACTTGTGGTGCGTGGATATGGAACTCTGCTATCTGTTTTGCCATCTCATCGATCTGGGAAACCGTGAGTTCGCCGTTGGCCTGCAAAGTGCTCAGCAACCCGTCCTGCGGGAACTGACGCATTTTCAGGGCGTATTCGATGACTTCGCCTTCGCCACCCAGTTGCGGCGCTTCGGCGCTGCCGGTGATTGGCAGGACTTCCAGATAAAGATCCTGGGTCAGGCGTTGGTTCAGACGCAGCTCTTCATTACAGAAGTGCTTGCGCGATGCCAGGGTCGTGAAGTCGAGGAAACCGAAGTTGACCGGTTTCTTGAATTTGTAGACATAGGGCCCCGTGAGCAAAACCCACGAAATGTGCGTCTCGATGACCTGGAAGCCTTCTACCGGATGCGGGAAGAGGGCCGGGTTCTGCAGGGCTGCAATCAGTGACTGGCTCACGGACGATCCTTAAAGGCTGTTGTTCAAATGTAGTTACTCAGGCTGGCATTATGGCTGCTTGAGTCACCGCTGCAAACCGCCTTCCAGGCGCCTGTCGATCACCTCTAAAGTGCGTATAATCCGCGGCCATGACCCGATCCCGTACCCCCCGCAACAAAAAGAAACCGCCTTCCAACCGCCTGCGCAGCCTGCTGGGCTGGGCGTTGAAGCTCAGCCTTGTCGGTCTTGTGATCCTCGGTTGCTTCGCGGTTTATCTCGATTCCATCGTTCAGGAAAAGTTTTCCGGCAAGCGCTGGACCATTCCGGCCAAGGTCTATGCCCGGCCGCTGGAGCTGTTCGTCGGCCAGAAGCTGACCCGCGACGATTTCCTTACCGAGCTCGATGCCCTGGGTTATCGACGCGAGGCGGTTGCCAATGGCCCCGGTGCTGCCGCAGTCAACGGCAATACCGTGGATCTGAACACCCGCGGCTTCCAGTTCTATGAAGGGACTGATCCGGCGCAGCAGATTCGCGTGCGCTTCTCGGCCGACTCCGTGGCCGAGCTGAGTTCCGGTGCCGGCGCCAAGCTGGCCGTGGCGCGTCTCGAGCCGCTGTTGATCGGCGGGCTGTATCCGAAGAATCTTGAAGACCGCATCCTGATCAAGCTCGATCAGGTGCCGCCTTATCTGCTCGATACCCTGGTTACGGTCGAGGACCGCGACTTTTATCACCACTGGGGCGTGTCACCCAAGTCCATTGCGCGGGCCTTTCTGGTCAACGCTTCGGCCGGGCAAATGCGTCAGGGCGGCAGTACCCTGACCCAACAGTTGGTGAAGAACTTCTATCTGACCAACGAGCGCAGCCTCAGCCGCAAGCTCACGGAAGTCATGATGGCGATGCTGCTGGAGTTGCATTACAGCAAGCAGGAAATCCTCGAGGCGTACCTCAACGAGGTGTTTATCGGTCAGGACGGCCAGCGCGCCGTGCATGGCTTCGGTCTGGCCAGCCAGTATTTCTTCAGCCAGCCATTGTCCGAGCTGAAGCTGCATCAGGTGGCGTTGCTGGTGGCGATGGTCAAGGGACCGTCGTACTACAACCCGCGACGCAATCCTGATCGCGCCCTTGAGCGGCGCAACCTGGTGCTTGATCTGCTGGAGCAGCAAGGTGTCGCTACCGCTGATGTGGTCGCCGCCGCGAAAAAAATGCCACTGGGTGTGTCCAAGACCGGCAGCCTGGCGGACAGCTCGTTCCCCGGCTTCCTTGATCTGGTCAAACGCCAGTTGCGCGAGGATTACCGCGACGAAGACTTGACCGAGGAAGGTCTGCGCATTTTCACCAGCTTCGATCCGATCCTGCAGATGAAAGCCGAAGCTTCGATGAACGATACGTTCAAGAAGCTGGCCGGGCGCAAGGGCGCCGAGGATGTGGAAGCGGCGATGGTCATCACCAACCCGGAAACCGGTGAGGTGCAGGGGCTGCTGGGCAGCCGTCAGGCCGGATTCGCCGGGTTCAACCGGGCGCTCGATGCCGTGCGGCCGATCGGCTCGCTGGTCAAGCCGTCTATTTATCTGACTGCGCTGGAACGTCCGAGCCAGTACACCCTGACCAGTTGGGTGGTGGATGCGCCGTTCGAGGTCAAGGGTGCGGACGGGCAGATATGGAAGCCGCAGAACTTCGAGCATCGCGCCTTCGGCAATATTTTCCTGTATCAGGGGCTGGCGCATTCCTACAACCTCACCACGGCCAGGCTCGGGATGGATCTGGGCTTGCCGAATGTGTTCAAGACGCTGGCCAAGCTCGGTGTCAATCGCGAATGGCCGCAATACCCGTCGATGTTGTTGGGTGCAGGCGGTCTGAGCCCGATGGAAGTGGCGACCATGTACCAGACCATCGCCAACGGTGGCTTCAATACGCCAATGCGGGCGATCCGCAGCGTACTGACCGCTGAAGGCGAGCCGCTCAAACGCTATCCGTTCCAGGTCGAGCAGCGTTTTGATCCGGGGGCCATTTATCTGGTGCAGAACGCCATGCAGCGGGTGCTGCGCGAGGGTACCGGCAAGTCGGTCTATAACGTCATTCCGGGCAACGTCAATCTGGCGGGCAAGACCGGTACCAGTAACGACTCCCGTGACAGCTGGTTCGCCGGTTTCGGCCAGGATCTGCTGGCGGTCGTATGGATTGGTCGCGACGATAATGGTCAGACACCCTTTACCGGCGCCACGGGTGCCTTGCAGGTCTGGACCTCCTTCATGCGCAAGGCCAACCCGCAGTCGCTGGAGATGCAGGTGCCGGACAATATCACCAAGGTCTGGATCAATTCCCAGACCGGGCAGGGTTCCGATGTGAACTGCCCGAATGCCGTACAGATGCCGTATATTCGCGGCAGTGAGCCAGCACCCGGCGCTGCCTGCGGTGGCAGCTCGGCCCCGGCCGACTCGGTGATGGATTGGGTCAAGGGCTGGTTGAATTAAGTGAAGAGGGTGTGACGTGAACAAGTGTTGGATTCCTGTTTTAAGCGCCCTGGCGTTGCTGACCGGCTGTGCCAGTGTGCAGCCCGGCTCGATTCCGGTGGTCGATGCAAGCTCTCGGGTGTCGAACAGCGAGCGTGTTTCGGCGCAGAAGACTGGCGGTTATCGCCAGACCACGACCCAGGTTCGTCAGCAGGCGCAAGCCGTGCCGCAGGACTCGGGGGTAACGGTCATGGTGCCGGGCGGCAACGGCGCGCCTGTTCAGGCTTTCGTGCCACCAGCCGATACGGCGCCGATCAGCGTCGATAACGCGCCGCTCAATACGACATCGCCTTCCATGGCGCAGCCGCAGACGACTTATAGCGCGCAACCGCCGGTCAATACCGCCTACAACACACCGCCGGTTCCAGTGGTGCCAACGGGCATACCTTCAAGCAGTACGGGAGGTGGCTTGTCGGCTGACGAGCAGTTGGATGGCCCGGTGCTCGCACTGCTGACAACCGCTCAGCAGCAGCAGAACGGTGGCGATCTCAATGGCGCGTCGTCGAGTCTGGAGCGCGCCCAACGCGTTGCCCCGCGTGAGCCGCAGGTGCTGTACCGCCTGGCCCAGGTGCGTCTGGCCCAAGGTGATGCAGCCCAGGCCGAGCAGCTTGCCCGTCGCGGCCTGACCTACGCCAATGGCCGTGCCAGCCTGCAGGCCAGCCTGTGGGAATTGATCGCGCAGTCCCGTGAGAAGCAGGGCGACGCCTCGGGCGCAGCCCTGGCTCGCCAGAAAGCCAAGGTCGGTGCTTGATGGATCGGCGGTTTCCCGAAGTGGCTGATCAATTGTTGCTGATTGAACGCGAGCTTCGTGTACTGGGGTGGTGGAGCGATCTGCCACCCAGCGCCGAAGCCCTGGCCAGTGTCGAGCCGTTCAGCGTCGATACCCTGGACTTTCACCAGTGGCTGCAGTGGATTTTCCTGCCGCGGATGAAACAGATCCTCGAGCATGACCTGCCATTGCCCAATGCCTCGGGCATCCTGGAAATGGCCGAGATGGTCTATGCCGGTCGGCAGGACACTGCACCGTTGCAGGCGTCTCTGGCGCGTTTCGACCGACTGATTGCCCAGGCTGTCTAAAAGCGCTAACGGCTGAATTGAAGTGCGATTCTTTTAGGTGCTGCCGAAGGCTGCGAAAACGGGGTGTCTGACAGACCCATTCGCAGCTTTCGGCAGCTCCTACAGTCACCACGTTCAGATCGGCTAATCCTTACAGGACTCATCCAGCGACTTCTGCGTCTGGGTGAGTTGCTGCTGGCGCTCTTCTTCGGTCATGCGCCGCACCTCTGACCCCACCTGCAAGCGTACCCGCGAGTTGATCTGCAACTGCGCAAGATTGGTGCGCAGGGTTTCGCAGATTTCCTTGCGTTTGGCTTCCTGCTCGGCCACCTGCTTCCTGACCTTGTCATCGATGGCCTTCTGGCTGGCGGCAGGATCCGGCGCCGGTTTTGCCACGGTGGCGGGCGCAGGCGGCGGCGGTGGCGGTTTCTGCACGTCGATCTGCTGAACCTGCTGACCGGCCGGCGGCTGGGCGTCGAAGTGCGTAACGCCCTGGGCATCGACCCATTTATAGATTTGTGCGGCCTGGCTGGCGGTGCTCAGTGCCAGCGTCAATGCGGCCACGAGAATCTTGCAACCCATGGATCTTCCTTAGATGTATGTGCGCAGGCAACCTACCACAAGCACGTCCCGGCGACCTCATTCAGTGCGTTTTCAGGCACATGCACAGAATAAAACTGAACGATGACTTGACTTGGCGTGGCCTAATCACAACAATTCAAAGTTCGCTGTGGAAGGACTGCCAGAAGCAGGCCATCTCGGTAGATCATGAGGCGCACATCCGCGCCGACCTGTTACACCCGCAACGCGTTACCTCGCGCTGGGTGGGAAAGCCCCGCAACACTCAGGGGTCATCCCAATACTTGCTCAGTCAGTGCTGACGTAGTCGGCGACCACCGTCGCTCATGCTCTGCTTGGCAGTAAACCTATTAAGACCCGTTCTCGTTTGTGGACGGTATTCTGGCGTTTTAGAGGTGAACAACGTGGAGCTCTTATCCGGCGCTGAAATGGTCGTCCGCTTTTTGCGTGACGAAGGCGTTAAGCATATCTACGGGTACCCAGGTGGTGCCCTCCTGCATATTTACGATGCGCTGTTCAAAGAACCTGCCGTGAGCCACATCCTTGTGCGCCATGAACAGGCTGCCACGCACATGGCCGACGGTTATGCGCGCGCTACCGGCAAAGCCGGCGTGGTACTGGTGACGTCCGGTCCCGGTGCGACCAACGCCATCACCGGTATTGCCACTGCCTACATGGACTCCATTCCGATGGTCGTCCTGTCCGGTCAGGTTCCTAGCACGCTGGTGGGTACCGATGCTTTCCAGGAAACCGACATGATCGGTATCTCCCGGCCGATCGTGAAACACAGCTTCATGATCAAGCATCCGTCGGAAATCCCGGAAGTCCTGAAAAAGGCTTTCTATCTGGCGCAGTCCGGTCGTCCCGGTCCGGTCGTGGTCGATATCCCGAAAGACATGACCAACCCGGCTGAAAAGTTCGAGTACGTGTTCCCCAAGAAAGCCAAGCTGCGTTCCTACAGCCCGGCCGTTCGTGGGCACTCGGGTCAGATCCGCAAAGCCGTCGAGATGCTCCTGGCCGCCAAGCGTCCGATCATCTATGCCGGTGGTGGCGTGGTCATGGGCAACGGTTCGGAGCAACTGACCGAACTGGGCAAACTGCTCAACGCGCCGGTCACCAACACGCTGATGGGACTGGGTGCCTATCCGGGTACTGATCGTCAATTCGTCGGCATGCTCGGTATGCATGGCAGCTACACCGCCAACCTGGCGATGCACCACGCCGACGTGATCCTGGCCGTGGGCGCGCGCTTCGATGACCGTGTCATCAACGGCCCGAGCAAGTTCTGCCCGAACGCCAAGGTCATTCATGTCGATATCGACCCGGCTTCGATTTCCAAGACCATCAAGGCAGACGTGCCTATCGTGGGTCCGGTTGAAAGCGTGCTGACTGAAATGGTCGCCACCTTCAAGGAAATCGGCGAGACCCCGAACAAGGAGTCCGTTGCCAGCTGGTGGAAGCAGATCGACGAGTGGCGTGGCGAGCGCGACCTGTTCCCGTACAACCACGGCGATGGCAGTGTCATCAAGCCGCAGAAAGTCATCGAGACCCTGCACGAAGTGACCAAGGGTGATGCCTACGTCACCTCCGACGTCGGTCAACACCAGATGTTCGCGGCGCAGTACTACCGGTTCGACAAGCCTAACCGCTGGATCAACTCCGGTGGCCTGGGCACCATGGGCTTCGGTTTCCCGGCGGCCATGGGCGTCAAGCTGAGCTTCCCGGATGCCGACGTCGCCTGTGTGACCGGCGAAGGCAGTATCCAGATGAACATTCAGGAACTGTCGACCTGCCTGCAGTACGACTTGCCGGTGAAGATCATCCTGCTCAACAACGGCGTGCTTGGCATGGTCCGTCAATGGCAGGACATGAGCTACAGCGGTCGCCACTCGCACTCCTACATGGAGTCGCTGCCTGACTTCGTGAAGCTGGTCGAGGCTTATGGCCATGTCGGCATGAAGATCACTGATCTGAAAGACTTGAAGCCGAAGATGGAAGAAGCATTCGCCATGAAGGATCGGTTGGTGTTCATCGACATTCAGGTCGATGTCTCCGAGCATGTCTACCCGATGCAGATCCGGGACGGCGCCATGCGCGATATGTGGCTGAGCAAGACGGAGCGGACTTAATCATGCGGCATATCATTTCGCTACTGCTGGAAAACGAACCGGGCGCACTGTCTCGCGTAGTCGGCCTGTTTTCCCAACGCAACTACAACATCGAAAGCCTGACCGTGGCGCCGACCGAAGACCCGACTCTGTCGCGTCTGACGCTGACCACTGTCGGCCATGATGAAGTGATCGAGCAGATCACCAAGAACCTCAACAAGCTGGTTGAAGTGGTCAAGCTGGTCGACCTGTCGGAGAGTGCTCACATCGAGCGCGAACTGATGCTGATCAAGGTCAAGGCCACCGGCGCCCAGCGCGCCGAGATCAAGCGCACCACGGATATATTCCGTGGGCAGATCGTCGATGTTTCGGCCAGCGTCTATACCGTGCAACTGACCGGCACAAGCGACAAGCTGGACAGCTTCATTCAGGCCATCGGCACCGCCGCTATCCTTGAAACAGTACGCAGTGGCGTGACGGGCATTGCCCGTGGCGACAAAGTGCTGAGCATCTAACTCATTTAGCAAATGGCCTGAACGGCCAAGATAACAGGGGAATTTCATGAAAGTTTATTACGACAAAGACTGCGACCTTTCGATCATCCAGGGCAAGAAAGTTGCCATCATCGGTTACGGTTCCCAGGGCCACGCTCAAGCGTGCAACCTGAAAGACTCCGGCGTTGATGTCACTGTTGGCCTGCGCAAAGGTTCGGCTACTGTCGCCAAGGCTGAAGCTCACGGCTTGAAAGTGACTGATGTTGCTACCGCCGTTGCTGCTGCTGACCTGGTCATGATCCTGACCCCGGACGAGTTCCAGTCCGCTCTGTACAAGAACGAAGTCGAGCCTAACCTGAAGAAGGGCGCAACCCTGGCCTTCTCCCACGGCTTCGCTATTCACTACAACCAGGTCGTGCCGCGCGCTGACCTGGACGTGATCATGATCGCCCCTAAGGCGCCAGGTCACACCGTACGTACCGAGTTCGTCAAGGGCGGCGGTATCCCTGACCTGATCGCTGTTTACCAGGACGCTTCCGGCAACGCCAAGAACGTTGCCCTGTCTTACGCTTCTGGCGTGGGCGGCGGCCGTACCGGCATCATCGAAACCACCTTCAAGGACGAGACTGAAACCGACCTGTTCGGCGAACAAGCCGTTCTGTGCGGCGGTACCGTCGAGCTGGTCAAAGCCGGTTTCGAAACCCTGGTTGAAGCTGGCTACGCGCCAGAAATGGCCTACTTCGAGTGCCTGCACGAACTGAAGCTGATCGTTGACCTCATGTACGAAGGCGGCATCGCCAACATGAACTACTCGATCTCCAACAACGCCGAATACGGCGAGTACGTGACCGGCCCTGAAGTCATCAACGCCGAATCCCGTCAGGCCATGCGCAACGCTCTGAAACGCATCCAGGACGGCGAATACGCGAAGATGTTCATCAGCGAAGGCGCTACCGGCTACCCATCGATGACCGCCAAGCGTCGCAACAACGCTGCTCACGGCATCGAAATCATCGGCGAGCAACTGCGTTCGATGATGCCTTGGATCGCGGCGAACAAAATCGTCGACAAAGCCAAGAACTAATCGGCTTTGGCTTCACGAAGAACGCGACCCACGGGTCGCGTTTTTTCGTTATGGGGGTATCTGGTATAAGCTGCAACGATCGCCGTGGCGAATTATCGTCGACGGTCCATGTCGAAATTTTCCAGAACTGCTGCAAGGTAAAGTCAATGAGCGAACGTCCTGAAGAGCCAACCAAGGCCTCTGACGCCGAAAGCCTGCTACCAATCGATGAACATATAGAAGAAGGTCACGATGCCGAGGGACGTAAAGTCCGGCACCGCGGCATTTATCTGCTGCCCAACCTGTTCACTACGGCCAATCTGTTTGCCGGCTTCTACTCCATCATCAGCTCCATGAGTGCGCAGAGTGCGTTGAAAGCCGGCAATCTGGCAGCGGCGAGCAACTACTTCTCCGTTGCTGCTGCCGCCATTTTCATCGCGATGGTGCTCGATGGCCTGGATGGTCGTGTGGCGCGCATGACCAATACGCAAAGTGCATTCGGTGCAGAGTACGATTCGCTGTCCGACATGGTCGCCTTTGGCGTGGCTCCGGCGCTGCTGGCCTTTGGCTGGGCACTGGGGGATATCGGCAAGGTCGGCTGGATGGTCGCCTTTATCTATGTCGCCGGTGCGGCGTTGCGTCTGGCGCGCTTCAATACCCAGGTCGGCAAGAGCGACAAGCGTTACTTCATAGGCCTGGCCAGCCCGGCAGCCGCAGGAGTGGTGGCCGGTACGGTGTGGGCATTCGCCGATCACGGTTTCGAGGGTTCAAGCTGGTCGTTCCTGGTCGCCCTCCTGGTTGCTGCGGCCGGTATGCTGATGGTCAGCAACATCAAGTACAACAGCTTCAAGGAACTCGACCTGCGCGGGCGTGTGCCCTTCGTGGCGATCCTTGTAGTGGTGCTGGTGTTTGCCGTCGTTTTCAGCGATCCGCCGCGCATCCTGCTGCTGATTTTCCTCGGTTATGCCGCATCCGGTCCGATCCAGTTTCTGTTGCATCGCGGGAAAAAGCCGCAGTAAGCCCGATTACGGCTGCTCCCCGCCGGGCAGCCGTTATAAAAACGTTATGTTTGGGCTAAAGCAATCGCTCAGGATTGTCCTCATACTCCACGCCAGACGATGCGTAAATTCCTCATCGCTGTGGAGTCCTCATGCTGATCAAATTACCGCGTACGTCCGCCTGCAAAGAGTCGGACGTCACCCCTGAAGGGTTTTATCTCTCCCGTCGTGCGCTATTGGGTGGATCTCTGGCCGGTCTGGCCGTGGGTGCTTTGCCGGGTGTTGCCATGGCGGCCGATCCTTCCCGTTACCCGGATGTGGAGCCAGGCAATGCGCCCGCCTGGCTCAACGAAAAACTCACCTCTACCCAGTGGCAGGCGGTCAACGTCAAGAACGAAGCGGTGACGCCGTTCAAGGATGCGACCCACTACAACAACTTCTACGAATTCGGCACCGAGAAAACCGATCCGGCGAAAAACGCTGGAGCGTTCAAGACCGAGCCGTGGAAGGTTGTTGTCGATGGTGAGGTCGGCAAGCCGGGCAGCTATGCCCTGGAAGACTTCATGAAGCCGTACCAGTTGGAAGAGCGGATCTACCGTCTGCGTTGCGTCGAGGCCTGGTCGATGGTGATTCCCTGGATCGGCTTCCCGATCTCGGCGTTGCTCAAGCAGGTCGAGCCGACCTCCAAGGCCAGGTACATCCGTTTCGAAACCCTGCAGGATCCCAAGAGCATGCCGGGACAGCGTTCCGATTTTGCCCTGATCGACTGGCCTTATGTCGAAGGCCTGCGTCTGGATGAGGCGATGAACCCGCTGGCCATTCTTGCCGTGGGTATGTATGGCCGGGAACTGGCCAATCAGAACGGTGCGCCGTTGCGTCTGGTGGTGCCGTGGAAGTATGGCTTCAAGAGTGTGAAATCGATTGTCCGTATCAGTCTGGTCAGCGAGCAGCCGAAAACAACTTGGCAGAGTATCGCGGCCAACGAGTACGGGTTTTACGCCAACGTAAACCCGACGGTCGACCACCCGCGCTGGACCCAGGCCCATGAGCGCCGTCTGCCGGGCAGCCTGTTCAGCCCGAATATCCGCCAGACTGAGATGTTCAATGGTTATGGGGAGGAGGTTGCCTCCTTATATGCGGGCATGGATCTGCGGAAGAACTACTGATGCGCTATTGGCTGTGGCGGTTAAGTGTTTTCGTTGCTGCGTGCGCTGTTCCGGCTCACTGGCTGTATCAGGCCTGGATCTTCGCTCTCGGGCCTGATCCGGGAAAGGTATTGGTCGACCGCTTGGGGCTTGGCACTCTGGTATTGCTGCTGATTACGCTGGCGATGACGCCATTGCAGCGTGTGAGCGGGTGGCCGGGGTTCATATCCGTCCGCCGTCAGCTCGGGTTGTGGTGCTTTACCTACGTGCTCCTGCATATGCTGGCGTACAGCTTCTTTATCCTGGGCTTCGATTGGGGGCAATTGGGCGTCGAGCTGGTCAAGCGTCCGTACATCATTGTCGGCGCTTTGGGCTTTGTCGGTTTGTTGATGCTGGCGGTGACATCCAACCGTTATAGCCAGCGCCGCCTTGGCAGTCGCTGGAAGAAGTTGCACCGCTTGGTCTACGTGATTCTCGGGCTCGGTTTGCTGCATATGCTCTGGATTGTCAGGGCGGACCTGAAGGAATGGGCGGTCTATGCGTCTATAGGTGTAGTGCTGCTGGGATTGCGAGTGCCCTTTATTGCTCAGCGTCTGAAGCGCACAAAGGCAGGCGCTAGCGGCAAGTTGCAAGCTACAAGCCAGAAGCAGTAAGAGGGCGTTCCCGACTCTTGCTGCTTGTAGCCAGAAACTTGAAGCTTCCTGAAATAATCGCTTGACGCCCCTCAGAATCTATCTATAATTCGCCCCACTTCCGGCGCAGACGAAACGGAAAACTTCTTGATAATCAAGCAGTTAACCGAAGTAAGCAGCGAGGAAGGGTTTCGGTTTTCAAGGTGAATTCGGAAGCGGTGAAAAAGGTGGTTGACAGCAGGTTGTAACGCTGTAGAATTCGCCTCCCGCTAACGTGAGACGCCAAGTCAAACGAAGCGCAAGTGGTTGAAGTTGCAAAGGAAACTTTGAAAACTTCTGAAAATAACCGCTTGACAGATACAGAGGACGCTGTAGAATGCGCGCCTCGGTTGAGACGAAAGGATCAACCAACCGCTCTTTAACAACTGAATCAAGCAATTCGTGTGGGTGCTTGCGCTGTAAGACTGAAGTCAACTGAT
>NZ_JBGLYM010000130.1:0-259 GCF_047303955.1 Pseudomonas sp. Pseusp88
CCCCCCCCCCCCCCCCCCCCGTCTTCTCCCCCCCCCTCCCCCGACTACCTTTTTTTATTACTTTCTCGTGGTCTCTTAGATGTTTTTCTGAGTGTGTCGTGTTATCGTTGTTGTGTTTATGATACTGGAACTTGTTGGGCGATGTGATTGTGGGTTATCTGTTTCGTTTGGACTATTGTGTCCTGTTGAGCATGCGTGTGCTGCATGACCTCAAACGGCTCGACCTTGGCCACCTAACAGATCAGGCGGTTGTCTATAC
>NZ_JBGLYM010000131.1:0-258 GCF_047303955.1 Pseudomonas sp. Pseusp88
TGGTCGGGGTAAGGGGATTCGAACTCCTGACATCCTGCTCCCAAAGCAGGCGCGCTACCGGACTGCGCTATACCCCGGTTGAAACTTTACAAGGCAGCTCCGAGACAAGCTCTCTGCCTGCGATCTGGCGCACAAGGCATCAGATCTATAAGATTCGGCCCCAACATTAATGTTGAGGCCAAAAATGGTGGGTCGTGTGGGATTCGAACCTACGACCAATTGGTTAAAAGCCAACTGCTCTACCAACTGAGCTAACGA
>NZ_JBGLYM010000132.1:0-258 GCF_047303955.1 Pseudomonas sp. Pseusp88
GGAACCTGCGGCTGGATCACCTCCTTAATCGAAGACTCAGCTTCTTCGCAAGTTCCCACACGAATTGCTTGATTCATGCATTTGTCAAAGTGCAGAGCTGAATGTTCAGGTTGAACATTGAGTTCTGATCTTTTTCAGAACCGTTCTTTAAAAATTTGGGTATGTGATAGAAATAGACTGGATGGCACTTTCACTGGTGTTGTTCAGGCTAAGGTAAAATTTGTGAGTTCTCGTAAGAGAAGCAAATTTTCGGCGAAT
>NZ_JBGLYM010000133.1:0-250 GCF_047303955.1 Pseudomonas sp. Pseusp88
TGTGGGCGGTAGGGCATGGTGTTTGGGGATGGTGGCGGCTTGATGTTGCTGGAAGAACTGTAACACGCCCTGGCCGGCGGCGCCCATATCCATGCGTAGCTGGTGGGCTTCGGCTGTATTGCCGACGGCGCCCAGAGCACCCGCCCGGAGCAGGCGTGCATGCGCCGCGCCATGGAGGTGGCCCTGGAAGACGCCAATCTGCCGCCCGAAGCGATCGGCTATGTTAACGGTCACGGCACCGCCACGGAAC
>NZ_JBGLYM010000134.1:0-249 GCF_047303955.1 Pseudomonas sp. Pseusp88
GGGAATAGCTCAGTTGGTAGAGCACGACCTTGCCAAGGTCGGGGTCGCGAGTTCGAGTCTCGTTTCCCGCTCCAAATTTAACAATGCTGTCTTCGGACAGGATTGTAGTGAAATCAGAACACGATCATTGATCGGGTTTTGAACTCTGGAACATCACCATATGTTCCGGGCAGCGTCCCCTTCGTCTAGTGGCCTAGGACACCGCCCTTTCACGGCGGTAACAGGGGTTCGAGTCCCCTAGGGGACGCC
>NZ_JBGLYM010000135.1:0-248 GCF_047303955.1 Pseudomonas sp. Pseusp88
GCCTTATGGGTGAGTTCGTCGGCCCAGAACGGCCGATGGGTTGTGGTGAAGTCGGCCCTGGCGTATTCGGGGCCAAAGCGGATCGGGTCTTTTACGGCGGGCGCCGGGAAGTGAAGGGTTTGCGATTGCGTGCTCAGGATGAATTGCGCACGAACGACCCATTCAAATGTATGGGACTCGATTGTCGCCCCGGTTTGTGGCGTGGCCCATGAGAAGGGTGTGTCGACATACAGCTCCAGCGCATCGGG
>NZ_JBGLYM010000136.1:0-248 GCF_047303955.1 Pseudomonas sp. Pseusp88
GCTGACCACGTTGGTGCTAACCGTGTCGCTGCTGATGGTGCCGATCGTGTTGGCGCTAACCGTGTAGCCGCTGATGGTGCTGATCGCGTCGGTGCAAACCGTGTAGCCGCTGATGGTGCCGACCGTGTTGGCGCAAACCGTGTAGCCGCTGATGGTGCTGACCGCGTTGGCGCAAACCGCGTAGCCGCTGATGGTGCTGACCACATTGGTGCAAGCCGCCTGAGCTGATCCCCAGGCGCTTGTCCCTC
>NZ_JBGLYM010000137.1:0-246 GCF_047303955.1 Pseudomonas sp. Pseusp88
GCCACCGGACGGGGTTCGAGAAGACGTGCTTCACATGCGTCACGGAGCATGGGTGCCGACTGTGTAAGCAGGTGCGGCTCGATCACGATCCTCAGTCTGGCCGTCCCTGTGTCGACCACTACGACTGTCTCGACAGTCTTGACCATCTCTACAAGCAGGACGGATTGCGCCGGCAGACACAGACGACGGCCACGATCGACGCGCTCCGCAAGGAGGTCCACGACGCCAACGACAGCGGCATGGCCT
>NZ_JBGLYM010000138.1:0-246 GCF_047303955.1 Pseudomonas sp. Pseusp88
ACACAAAATCAAAACACGATAATCAATAACAAACGAACCAACAACATGACGAAAAACTCGAAAAAAGACTGACTACATCAAAATTTAAGCACCGCTAACAGTCAATCATCCGACACATTCACTTATACACAACTGACTCAGACGACAAAGACAATATATTAGAAAACCCAATTACCCCAAACATTAAATTAGCCCCCCCCCCAAAAAAGTAAAAGACCGCCGCCGCCCAGGTTGCATGTGGAAAAA
>NZ_JBGLYM010000139.1:0-244 GCF_047303955.1 Pseudomonas sp. Pseusp88
GGGGCTATAGCTCAGCTGGGAGAGCGCCTGCATGGCATGCAGGAGGTCAGCGGTTCGATCCCGCTTAGCTCCACCAAATTTAAGGTTTCAAGGTTAAGCTACACTGCCTTGAAATGTTAAGTACCCAGTGTTTCGGAACCAGCACCGAACACGGTACGAACAAGGTTTGTCCCCTTCGTCTAGTGGCCTAGGACACCGCCCTTTCACGGCGGTAACAGGGGTTCGAGTCCCCTAGGGGACGCCA
>NZ_JBGLYM010000013.1:0-151098 GCF_047303955.1 Pseudomonas sp. Pseusp88
TCCGCGAAGGGGCCAGTACATCCAACACATTGGCGGCGTCCGGAATAAAGCTTTCGCGAATGAATTCGCTCCCACAGGGTTCTCTCTCTAGTTCATTGGTTGGTTTCCAGATTTTGGCTCGAAATAGGCCAGTGAGCTGTCCAGATCCGCTTTGAGTACATCGACCAGATGGGTCATGGAAAAGGCCAGGTCGCGTTTCTGGCCGCTGAGGCTGTCGCCGGTTTCATAGGCGACGGCGGCGAGGCAGCGCAGGACGTCGGAGGCGTGGAGCAGGGATCGCTCCAGTGCGGCGAGGGATGGATCGGAAACGTTGTTATTCATAATGCTCTCTCTAAAAAGGGAGCCACCGACAGCTCGCTGCTAAACAAACAAAGGTGGCGGCTTTGACGCGGGTTAGCAGACCGGTGAGAGCACCATAACCGGCGCACCCGAGGGTGCCCCGCGCAAAGCCGCCATAGCGGCGCGCGTGGTGCAACTCAAACAGGCTGCTAAACCCGATCACTGATGTTCAGCGACCGGCGCAGACTAGAGAGCGATTTTTACCCACGCAAGAGGCTGCGGATTGTCTCGGAAACGTCGTACGCAATAAAGGGAAAGGCCTGTCCTGGAGCGGCTTTTTCGTGAGCGAAAGTAACTATTTAATATCCTGTCATCTCCAGATACCCCATGCCCTGATGACTGCCCGTAAGCCTTACCGGCCCCTCCCAATAGGGCAGGCTCAAGTTCATCCAGGCGTTTGCGTTCAGCGCTTCGACACTGATCGCTACAGCTTTGCCGGGAATGCTCACCGTCCAGCGGGTCGGCAGACGATGCCCGGCCACGCGGGTTTCGTTTTCGGGCTTGAGGCTGACGGCCTCGGCGGTTAATTGTTGCGTGCTGCCGTCCGGATTGATCCAGGTGCCGGTGACATACGGCTCCCCCTGTTTCTGACGCATGCGATAGAGCATCACTTCACTGCCGTCGTTCAGGTGCAGAGAGAACCAGTCCCAGCCCGTTTGATTGGCGGTCAGGGGCTGGCTGCTCCATTCGCGGTCGAGCCAGGCCGGGCCGCTGACCTGATAGGTCTTGCCATCGATTTCCAGCTGTCCCTGCGCCTGAAAGAACGGCTGGCTGTAGTAATACGAGGCCTGGCCCTGTTCGGATTTCTGGCTGAACCCCTGCTGGCCTTGTGGCACCGGCGCCTTGCCTGAGGTCAGTTGCAGGCGATAGCTGAAGCGTGGGTCTTTGGCTTGCAGTTGCAGGTTGCTCAGGTCGTTCTGGCCTTCGAGCGCCCAGTCATCGACGCGCGCACTAAAAGGCCCGAGGCTGACCCCGGCCTGGCCGACGCTGCCCCGTGCGTAGCGTTCGGCGGCATAGTGGCGGGTGGCCGAGGTGACGGCGGCGTGGCCCATCCAGAGGGTGCTGTCGGCCCAGCCCGAGGCTTGCGGGCCGGGGCGCAGGGCATTGCGGAACAGCGTCCATTGCACGCCGAAATCGTTGCCTTGGGCGTCCTTGAGGTTGGCGGTGATGTACCACCACTCGATGCGAAAGTCCGGGTGCGGGCCATGATCCGCGGGGAATGCCAGCACCTTGCCGGGCACGACCTGGGCAAAATCGGCGGCCTGATTGCCCAGTCCGGCAAAGCCCTGGTCCGGCTCGGTTTTGTCATCGCAACCGCTGAGCAGCAACGCGATGCACAGGAGCGCGCGGTTAATCTTCATGGGCAAAGGTCCTCAGCAGATCCACCGGGCGCGTGCGGTACAGCTTGAGCAGCGGCCAGGCCGAGGCGAGCAGGGTGGCGAGCATGGCCAGGGCCAGCAGTTGCAGTAATTGCCAGGGAAATATCTGCAGGGGCAGGCGCCAGCCAAAGGCCTGGACGTTGATCACCGCGTCCAGACACCAGGCCAGCAGCAGGCCCAGGGGCAGGGCGAGGATCAGGGGCAGCACGGCGAGCAGCCAGGTCTGGCCGAGGTTGAGCAGCATGAGCTGACGCCGAGTCACGCCCATGGCCCACAGCGGCGCCAGTTGCCCGAGGCGGCTCTGGCTTTGGGTCAGCAGGCTGATAAACAGCGCCACGCCCGCGACGCCCAGGGTCAGGCTGTTCAGGGCGGCGGTGGCGGCGAAGGTGCGTTCGAAGACCTGGCTTGACCAGGCTTTTAACCGGTGCTGATCGATCAGATGGTTGTCATCCAGATCGAAGCGCCGGCGCAGGGCATCCATCATTGCGCTCACGTTGTCTGGGGCCAGGCGCAGGTTGAAACGCGCGGGCTGCTGATCCGGCCAGTGACGCAGCAACTGTTGGTTGTTGATCAGCAGATGGCCCTTGGGATTACCGTAATCGGCGTAAATGCCGACGACACGTGCAGACCAATCTGAGGTAACCGGCAGGCTGTCTCCCACCGTTATTTTCAGGCGCCGGGCCAGCTGTTCACTGAGCATGACACTGTCGCCCGCCGCGAGTTGCTGCCACGGATCGCCTGCGACGGACTCAAGCAACGGCCAGTGCTGGCGATAGTGGGGATGGTCGATGATGCCGAAAAGATCGGCGGGCCAGCCTTGCAGCGTCAGGGGGATTTGCCAGGTGGGCAGCACGGCTTGAATGCCCGGTTGCTCGCCCAGCCATTGTTGCATCGCCGACGTTTGTTCGGGCGTTTGCGGGCTGACATACAGCTGCGCGCTCAGGCGTTGTTCCAGCCAGTTGCCGAAGGTCTGGCGAAAGCCCGATGTCATGCTGCCTGCGCCGATATTGGCGGCCAGGGCCAGGAGCAAGGCCATCAGGGCCAGGCTTAGAGCGGGCAGCTGTTGACGACAGTCGGCGAGAAACCATTGGCCCAGCACCGAACGGCTGCGGCCGAGCAAGGCGTCGAGCAGGCGACTGAGCAGTACTGGCAAACCGAGGGACGCGCTCAGCAGCAAGGCGGCCATCAACACGAAGCCCGCCGTCAGACTGTTGCCCAAGAGCAATGCCGCTACCGCGACAACGGCCGCCGTCGAGGCGATCCAGGCCTGTCGTCGCAACCAACGGGCATAGGCTTGATGCCAGGCTTGGGCGTTGGCCAACGCCAGCAAGGGCAGGCGCGCGGCGCGCAGCAAGCTATTGGCCCCGGCCAGCAAGGCACCGAACAGGCTCAGGCCGATACCGCTGAGCCACCACCAGGGGCTCAGGCTCAATTGCCCGGCGACTTGCGCGCCATACAAACCGCGCAGGCTGGCGGCGACATCGGGCAGCAACGCGCTGGCCAACAGGTAGCCGCTGATCACGCCGAAGATGCCACCCAGCACCGCCAGTGCGCCCAGTTCCAGGATCAATGCAACTAACAGCAGTCGTGCACTGACCCCGCAGGCCCGCAGGTTGCGCAGCAAGCCCCGACGTTGTTCCAGGGCCAGACCGATGGCGGCATGGACGATAAACAGGCCAACCACGAAGGACAGAAAACCCAGAGCGTCGAGATTGAGATGAAAGCTTTCGGTCAGCCGCGCCAGGCTGTTCTCTTCGCCGCCCTTGTTCAACTGCAAACCCTCTGGCAACGGCGGCGTATTGACGGCGAAGGCAGAGGGCAGCAGCAGACGCGTCAGTTGCTCATTCATGCCCAGCAAGGGTTGAGCGAAACCGATATCCATCAGCAGCAGGCCCGGCGCCATGTCGGCTTGAACCTGTAGTGGCGGCAGCGACTGGCCGCTCTCGCTTTGCACTTGCTGGCCCGGTTGATAACCCAATTCCTGCAGGGTCTGCGGGGCGATCCAGGTGCGGCCCGGGGTGAGAAAGAAATTGACTTGCCCGGCGACGTCGAGCTGTTGTCCGGCAATGGCCGAACCCTTTGGCAGCGACACCGGTTCGATGCCCATGACCCGAAGGCGCTGTTGGGGATGATCCTTGAGCGTGATATGCCCCTCGACCACCGGTGACACCGGCCAGCCCGCCCTGCGCAGTTCGACGAACAGGCTCTGTGGCAAGGGATTGCCCGTGGCGCTGACCAGACTGGCCGGCGGCTCGCCGCCGATCAGCTGGCTGGCCTTGGCATAGCTGTCCCGGGCCTGCTGGTTGAGGGCTTCGACCCCCGTGAGCAACCCGGTTGCCAGCCATAGCCCGGTCAGCACACTGAAAAATTGCACCGGATGGCGTCGCCAATGGCTGAGCAGGGCGCGCAGGGTCCAGTACAGGACGCTCATGGTTGGGTGGCCAGCCGGCCAAAGTGCAGCAGTTCGGTACGTTGCAGCCGTTCGGCGACCCGTGGGCTGTGGGTGACCATCAACAGGCTGGTGCTGCTGTTGGCCAGCAGGTCGAGAAGCAGTTGCAGCACTTCGTCACTGGTGGCTTCGTCGAGGTTGCCGGTGGGTTCGTCGGCCAATAACAGAGCCGGTCGCGAAGCCAGGGCCCGGCCAATCGCCACGCGCTGTTGCTGACCACCGGACAACTGTTCGGGGTAGCGCTTGAGCAGCTCGCTCAGGCCCAGGCGCTCGATCAGCTCGGCCTGCCACAGCGGTTGATAACGCCCGGCCAGGCGGGCCTGGAAGGCTAGGTTGTCTTCGACCCTGAGGCTGCCGATCAGGTTGAACTGCTGGAAGATCAGGCCGATTTCCGTGCGCCGCCAGTTGGCCAGTTGCGCTTCGTTCATGCGTTCCAGACGTTGCCCGGCGATGTCGATAGTACCGGCGTCGACTTGATCAAGACCCGCGATCAGGTGCAGCAGGGTGCTCTTGCCGCTGCCGGACTCGCCCATCAAAGCCAGGCTTTCACCCTGCTGCAAGTGCAAATCGACACCGCGCAATACGGCCAGGGGGCCTTGGGCGGTGGCGTAGTTCTTGAAGACGCCGGTTACCTGGAGCATGAACGACTCGATCTGGGGGGCGATGGATGAGGATAACGGTAATTTGATGATGGAGGAGATCAAGTGGGACTGGCTTCAGCCGGGAAGGCGAATATTCAAGACCATGAATAGGTATTGGATGTACTGGCCCCTTCCCGGCTAAAGCCGGTCCCACAATTGCGCTCGATACGTCGGTTACACCCCGCGAATCAACTCCCGCAACATGAACCGGTTCGGGTGACAGGCCTTGACCACGCTCAAGGGCAGCGGCAACGGCTCGTTATCCAGCCAGGCCGCCAGCAGTTCGGCACACAGCGGTGCAGTGATCAGCCCGCGGGAACCATGGCCGCTATTGATGTACAGGCCGTCGAGCCACGGGCAGGGCGTGTCCGGTACCTGGCGGGCGTCCTTGGCCAGGGTGGCGTAGGTGCTGAGGAAGGCTTGTTTGTCCGCCAGCGGCCCGACGATGGGCAAGTAGTCGGGGCTGGTACAGCGGAACGCGGCGCGGCCTTGCAGGGTCTCCGGTGGCAGGTGTTGGGCATCGAGGCGGCTGCTCAGGTCGGCGGATATTTCCTGTAGCAACGCCAGGTTGCCCAGATGATCTTCGGTGGTGGTGCTCAGATCGGTGTTGTTGAAGTCGAAACTGGCACCCAGGGTATGTTCGCCGTGGCGTGCCGGGGCGACGTAGCCTTCGGCGCAGACCACGGTTTTCAATGCCTGGCTGGCCTCGGTCCGGGGCAGGCGGGTGATCTGCCCGCGAATGCGCTTGAGGGGCAGGTCGGCGCTGGCCGGGAAGCGTTTGATCTCGGCAGCGCCTGCCAGTACCACGACGCTGGCGCTGTCGATCAGGCGTTCGCCGTCCCAGGCCTGCCATTGCCCGGCTTCGTGGCGCAGTTCGACCACCTCCTGATGCAATTGCAGCTGAATGTTCGGATGCGTGGCCTGGGCCTGGCACAGGGCCGGCGGATGTACCCAGCCGCCTTCGGGGAAGAACAGGCCGCCGCAGTCCAGGCCGATGCCGCTGAGCTGTTCGGCGGCGGCGGGTTCGACGTGATGCAGCAGGTCCTTGGGGAAGGCCGCCGCCAGTTGCGCCTGACGCAACAGTTCCTTGTCATTGAAAGCCAGCTGCAGCACGCCGCAGGCATCCCAGTCGACACCCCGTTGCAGGCTTTCCAAAAGACGGCGGGTGTAGCCGAAACCGCTGAGGATCAATTGCGACAGGGTTGTGCCATGGGCCGACAGCTTGAGGTACAGCACACCCTGGGGGTTGCCCGAGGCTTCTTGCGCCAGTTGGTCATGGCGCTCCAGCAGGCTGACTTGCCAGCCCCGTGCCGCCAGACTTGCTGCGGTAGTACAACCAGCCATGCCGCCACCGATGACCATGGCCTTGCGCGGGCCGCCAATGGCCGGGGGGCGGGCGAACCAGGGTTTGGTTGCAGGCAATGGTTCGACGTCTTCGGGCCAGCCGCCGAAGGTGCCACGCAGCACTTCCCACTTGCGGCCGATGCCCGGCACACGTTTCATTTTGAAGCCGGCGGCGTTCAAGGCGCGGCGCACCCAGCCGGTACTGGTGAAGGTACCGATGGTTGCGTCCGGCGCGCATAGCCGGGCCAGTTCGGCGAACAGTTCCGGGGTCCACATTTCCGGGTTTTTCGCCGGGGCGAAACCGTCGAGGAACCAGGCGTCGATCTGGCCGTCCAGTTGCGGCAGCATTTCCAGGGCGTCGCCGATCAACAGGGTCAGGGTCACCCGGCCGTTATCGAATATCAGGCGCTGGAAGCCGTCGTGCACGGCCACGTATTGCTTGAGCAATGGGGCTGAAAATGCCGACAGTTCCGGCCACAGGTCGAGGGCGCGATGCAGGTCGGCCTGGTTCAGGGGGAATTTTTCCACGCTGACGAAATGCAGCCTGGCATCGGCGGGTGCGCACTCGGCAAACAACTGCCAGGTACAGAGGAAATTCAGCCCGGTGCCGAAGCCGGTTTCGCCAATCACCAGGCGCCCGCCAGAAGGCAGTTCGGCGAAGCGCTTGTGCAGGTCGTTCTGGACGAGGAATACGTGCCGCGTTTCTTCAAGCCCTGACTGGGTGGCGAAGTAGACGTCGGAAAATATTCGGGAATGGGGATTGCCCTGGTCGTCCCAATCGATCTGGGCATGGCGGGTAATAGTCACGATGGCGCTCAGCTTGTGTACGGGCTGTTGATATTAGCGCAGCGCCGGACAGAGGCGGGCTGTATTAACTATCTATAGCCACCGACAGTGCAAAAGCTGATCACGTGCTCACTCTTTTATCACTTGGAGTTGAGCCATGACGAATTCCACGGCCAATATTCACCATGACTTTATCAAGGCCGCGTTGCCCGGTTGGTATGTCAATGCATCCTCTGAGATGCGCAAGCGCCTTAGCAGGGATATTGCTTTGGGGCATCAGTTGCAGGCGGTGCGGCTCAGGGCATTGAGTGGCCTCAAAGGCCTGCCCGAGTTTGCCAGACCGCTGCTGACCCAGGCACTGCAGGAGGCGTTCGGGCCTGGCCTGGACATTGGCGGTGACGAAATCTGGCAGGCCAGCCTGAGTCCGCCGGAATGTACCGGCTGCCAAGGGTATCTGGGCGTGTCGGTGCCGGCGCGCAGGAATACCTGGCTGGAGAATCAGCGAGAGATAGATAGCGGCAAGTTGCCCGACGGCGTCGAGCAGATCAGTCGACGTACCTTGTTGCAGGCGGCGCTGAGCAATTACTCCCGCGAAGAGATCAGCGTTGCCGAGGGCGAGCGGTTTTCCAGCGTACGCAAGGCCCGACCAGACGGGGCGGCTCCGGTTACCTATGTGCCGAATGTGTCGGCCGCCGCGTTTATGCGGTTGTGCCGCCAGCTGGATCTGGGCGAACAGTATCAGACCCACCTCACCAGCGTGCTTGCGCCTTCTTCTGCGGCAGTCATGGCCGGTGCGCCTGGCTCCGATGAAATCCGGCAGGCGCTCAATGACAGTGCGCTCAACGCAATGCTTGTAGAGGCGCATATCGCCCGTATGCAAGGGACGCTTTCCCCTGAGGCCTATCTGGTGGTGCTATCGGCATCGGCTTATGAGGAGGAGGGCCTGGTCCACGTCGCAGCCCGGGCTCACTACTTGAATCTGCTGCACACTCATATCAAGGACGTGCTGGTTTTCCAATCCACTGTGTCGCAGCTTTGCGTCCTGTACATTCCCGGCGACCCGGTATGGCCATTTACCGAACATGGCTCTTTCGAGGGTGTGCTCAGATGGCTTCGCCCGAGGCTCAGAAGCGAAAAATATCGACAGTTCTTTGGTAACTTCGTCCAGTTGAGCGAGAGAGAGCGCTTCCTGACGCGGCTCAAGGATCGCCTGAACACCAGGATCACCCGCACCGAGCAGTACGGCAGCGGCTTGCTGACCAGCACCCAGACCCTGGTGGTGCTCGACGAAAACGTCAGCCTGGATCAAAGGTTGATGGCGGTGACCGACCTGGTCACGACGCACTTTGCCACGGCGACCCTGGTGCGCATCAGGGAGGATGCTCGCCTGACCGCCGTGCCGGTTTTCGAGAAGGATCAGGCGTCCGATCGTGCACGCCTGACTGAACTGGCCCAGGGCACCCTGACCGTACTGGGATTTGTTCCCGGCCTCGGCGAGGTGGTTGCGCTGGTGGTTGGCGCGCAGTTGCTCTACGAAGTATTCGAGGGTATCGCTGCCTGGGGCAAGGGTGATATGGATGTTGCCCTGGCGCACCTGGAGAGTGTGGCGGAGAACGCCGTGATGATGGCCAGCCTGTCGGTCATCGGTAGTGAGTTGGTCAGCCGGTTGGCACCGCTCAAGGCCTCGTCTTTCATCGACAGCCTGCTGCCTGTCACGCTGGATAATGGCGCTGTGCGTCTGTGGTCGCCCAACCTTGCACCCTTCGCCAGTGCCGTGGAGCTGCCCCAGGGCCTGGCGCCCAACGCCGAAGGGATATTCAGCCATCAGGGCAAGCATTACCTGACCCTGGAAGGCCGGCGGTATTCCGTACGTCATGATCCGGTACAGAACACCTGGCGTGTCGAGCCGCCGCGCGGTGGGCGCTTTTCGCCCCGGCTTGAGCATAACGGTGCCGGTGCCTGGCGTCATGAGGGTGAGTATCCCGCTGCCTGGGATGTAAAAACGTCATTCCAGCGCCTGGGTCACCCTGTAGCGTCCTTCTCTGAAGCTCAGGCCGAGCAAGTGATGCGGGTCAGTGGCACGGATGCGTCCATGCTCGCGGTGCTGCATCTGGACCGCCAGGCGCCTGCTGCGGGGCTGGCAGATACCATCGGACGTTTCACGGTGGACCAGCAGGTGGCGACCTTCATCGAGCAGATCAATGACGGCAGTCGCTTTGAATCGGCAGACCCGACTCTGCAACTCAAGCTGCTGCCGTCCATACGTGGCTGGCCGAAAGAACGTGTCATCCATATCTCGACTGGCCAGCCAGGCGAGACCTTGCCCGTCGGTCGGCCCATCGTCGTCAGCCAGGCCCGGGTCGATCAGGGCAAGCTGCTGAGCGCGGTGCTCGACGCCCTGGGCGAGGATGAGAAAGCGGCGATTTTCAGTCCCAGAAGACCGCCGACACCGATGAATCTGGCGTTTGAAGTCGGCCGTGTCAGTTGGGATAACCAGACGCTGTTGTTCGACACCCTGAACGCCTTGCGCGAGCAGGACAGCGATCCTCTGCTGGTCCTGCTCAAGCGTGACTTCCCCGGCCTGCCCACTGCTGCCGCCCGAGAGGTGTTGGCCGAGGCCGATGCCGGGCAACGGGCGCTGATGCAGATCACGCAACGCATTCCTCTGGCGCTCAATGAACGGGTGCGCGGCTATCTGCAGGAGGCACGGGTCAATCAGGCGTTGGAAGGCTTTTTCCTGGCGTCCAGGGACGACCACCCGGATACCCGCAAACTGGCGCTGCATCTGCTCGAGCGTTTGCCCGGCTGGCCGAACAACCTGCGTCTTGAGATACGCGACGGCGCGCTCAGTGGTCCGTTGCTGGATGCCATTGGCGAGCGATCGGCGACCCAGCGCAGGCTCCTGCTCAAGAACGGCCGTCGCTATCAGCCCGTTGATGGACAAGGTCGGGCGCTGCAGGAGAGCGTTCCCGAGCAGGGCAACTTCTTCGAGGCGGTCCTCCAGGCGTTGCCTGTGCAGGCGCGCCAGGCCATCGGTTTCAGCGACGCGGTGGAGGATGCCGTGGCCTTGCGTGAGCGCATTGTCAGCGAGGCCACGACACAGCGGCTGCGCGTGGCAAAAATCCTCGGTATACAACGGCCCAAACCCGGCTTTTAGGGGCCGAGCCGTTTGCTCGACGGTCGTTTCGGCTATCGCCTGAGTGGACGTGGCCGTGGCCTGCCGGTCGCCAGCCTGAGTGAAGCCGAGCAGCAGCGGTTGATTGCGGCCTATGGCCGTTTGTATCCGGATCTGGCCGACCGAGGGGATTTCGCCAGCGACATGGCGACCTATGTCAGCACACGCCTGCAAGACGGTGCGACGGTTGAACTGCTCTGGCAAGAGACCCAAGAGCGCTTGCTGGCGCTCGATACCCTGAACTCGGCGCTCAATGGCTGGGTCGATTCGTCGCAAGCCGGTGCCCAGTCGGCCCTGCGGCGAGAAGCGGCGGATGCGATCATCGATGCCTGGCGCTTCAATTCACCGTCGTCGCCGAACATGGGCAGGCGGGCGCTGTTTCTGAGCGATCTGGATATGCAGGAACTGACCGGGCTACCCGAGCTTACCGAGTATTATGGGCAGATCCGTTCGATCACACTGGAGTCGGTGACTGCGACAGCCGGACAACTGGACGGCTTTCTTGAGCGGTTTCCCTCCATCACCAATCTGAGCCTGGTCAGAAGCCAGATTACTGCGCTGCCCGAGCGTCTGCATACCCTCCAACACCTGACCTACCTGTCACTGGACGGCGCAGGCTTGACCCTCGATCAGAGCACCATGGACCGCCTTATGCAGATTCCCAATCTGGTGTCGCTGGACCTGGGCAACAATACCCTTGTTGGCGAACTGGACAATGTGCACCATGCCCATCTTGAACGGCTCTGGCTGTACCGTACGGGGCTGACGCAATGGCCGCAATGGACTGACAACCTGGGGTTGCGCTTGCTGGATATCAGCGCGAACCATATTGAAAATCTGCCCTTGCAGGTCATCCAGAACGGTAGCCATGCTCCCTATCGGATGACCATCCTGGCCTATGGCAATCCACTCGACGAGTATGAGTTGCGCCGTTATTGGGCCAATACCCGAGGGCGTGTGGACGATGTGTACCGCCTGGAGTTCGATGCCCACGGCGACAGTGACGACAGTATCAGTGAATTTGTCGACGATTCAGAGGAATCCGATACCCTCAGGGAGATCTGGTCCGGTCCCGAGCGTTCTGGCCACACCACGCCCATGCCCAGCGTGGATATCTGGGACGAAACCGGTCAGACGCAACTCAACAGCCGCCTGCACACCGCTTGGGACAGTATCCAGCGGGCCAATGATGCGCCGGACCTGCTGCTGTTGACCCAGCAACTGCCTCAGACCCAGGATTTCCGCCGTTATCGCACGCAACTCCGAGACGATGTTCTGCAGGTCCTGGAAATGGCTGCTGAGGATGCGCAGCTGCGTGTGGATCTGAATGCCATCGCCAATGACCGCATGGTCGGCGCCAACCAGACCTGTCAGGACGGCATAAGGCTGATATTCAGCGACGTTCAGGTAGCGGCCTACGTCCGCCGTGCCCTGCTCGACGCCGCTGTGCAGCAGGGCTCCCATAGCGAAGCGCGACTCAAGGTCATGCGCGGCCTGTTTCGCCTGAGCCAGATCCAGGAGATCGTCGATGAGGAGATCGTCGCCCGTAAGTCCCAGGGGCTTAGTGTGGACGATGTGGAAGTGCGTCTGGCTTATCGCATCGGCCTGGCCCAGGCCCTGGACTTGCCGAGGCAACCCCACAGCATGGTCTTTGCCAAGATTGCCGAAGTCAGCGAGCAGGCGCTGGAAAGTGCCAGGCAGCGGGTACTGGCGAGCGAACAGGGCGCTGATTTCATTGGCTTTGCCGTGGCCAACCGGCAGTGGAGCGAGTTCCTGCGCAGTGAATACAGCGCCGATTTTGCCCGTATCTCCACTCGCTTCGAGCCGCAGATGAGTGCACTGGAAGACTTGCGCGAAAGCGATCCGGATGAATATGAGCGGCGCAGCCATGAGGTGATGGCCAACCGTGAGATTGCCGAGCATGAACTGCTGGAGCAACTGACGGAAAATATCCGCGAGCTGTTCTTTACCTCAGCGGATGCGGACTCTCATCAAACACCGTAAAACCTGCTGAATCCGCGGCCACCGATTCGATGGTATTCACGCGCTACTGTGGGAGCGAATTCATTCGCGAAAGCTTTATTCCGGACGCCGCCAATGTGATGGATATATTGGCCCCTTCGCGAATGACTCCGCTTCCACAGATCGCTCCCCCATAGTCGACCCCTCCCGGCCCTGTTGACCAAGTGGCCATATGCCGGTGAAAGGTTTTTTAATTGATCCATCACCGGCAAACCATGCGCCGATAAAGTAGTCTCAATGTTTCCAGATAGGGAGACATGCATGTTCGAATCCGCTGAAATCGGTCACGTCATTGCCAAGGAAACCTACGACGCAGAGGTCCCGGCCCTGCGCGAAGCCTTGCTCGATGCCCAGTACGAGCTGCACGAGCAGGCCGGGCGCCAGATCATCGTGCTGATCAATGGCATCGAAGGGGCGGGCAAGGGCGAGACGGTCAAATTGCTCAACGAGTGGATGGACCCGCGCTTTATCGAAGTGCGTACCTTCGATCGGCAGACCGATGAAGAGTTGGCCCATCCCACCGCCTGGCGCTACTGGCGCCAGCTTCCTGCCAAGGGCCGCATGGGTGTTTTCTTTGGCAACTGGTACAGCCAGATGCTGCAGGGGCGGGTTCATGGCTATTTCAAGGACGCCGTGCTGGATCAGGCCATCAATGGTGCCGAGCGCCTGGAAAAGATGCTTTGCGACGAAGGCGCGCTGATCTTCAAGTTCTGGTTTCACCTGTCCAAAAAACAGATGAAAGCCCGCCTGAAAATGCTCAAGGACGACCCGCTGCACAGTTGGCGCATCAGCCCGCTGGACTGGCAGCAATCCAAGACCTACGACAAATTCGTGCGCTTCGGCGAGCGGGTGCTGCGTCGTACCAGTCGGGATTACGCGCCCTGGCATGTGATCGAAGGCATGGACCCTTACTACCGCAGCCTGACCGTGGGTCGGTTATTGCTCGAAGGCATGCAGGCAGCCCTGAAGGCGCCCAGGGGCGAGGCGACCAGCCTGACCCTGGGGCCATTGGCGGCCAACCATGGTGAATTCACCCTGCTAGACAGCCTGGACATGACGCTGTCCCTGGACAAGAGTGACTACGAAGAACAGCTGATTACTGAGCAGGCGCGCCTGTCCGGCAACATTCGCGACAAGCGCATGCAGCGCCATGCCCTGGTGGCGGTGTTCGAAGGCAACGACGCGGCCGGTAAGGGCGGGGCTATCCGTCGGGTGGCTGCGGCCCTGGATCCGCGTCACTACAACATCGTGCCGATTGCCGCGCCGTCCGAAGACGAACGGGCGCAGCCTTATCTATGGCGCTTCTGGCGGCAGATCCCGGCGCGGGGCAAGTTCACCATCTTTGACCGTTCCTGGTATGGCCGGGTGCTGGTCGAGCGGGTCGAAGGCTTTTGCAGTCAGGCCGACTGGTCCCGGGCCTATAGCGAGATCAACGACTTCGAAGAACAGCTCACCGAGGCTGGCGTGGTGGTGGTCAAGTTCTGGCTGGCCATCGATCAGGACACCCAACTGGAGCGTTTTGAGGCTCGGGAGAAGATCCCCTTCAAACGCTACAAGATCACCGAAGACGACTGGCGCAACCGCAAGAAATGGCCTGCGTATCGCGAGGCCGTGGGCGATATGGTAGACCGCACCAGCACCGAAATCGCTCCCTGGACGCTGATCGAGGCCAACGACAAGCGCTGGGCCCGGGTCAAGGTCCTGCGTACCCTGAACGAAGCGCTGGAAGCGGCGTTTGCCAAGGACAAGAAGAAGTAACAGAAACAAATTCTGTAGGAGCGAGGCTTGCCCGCGAACGCGTCAGGTCAGGCGACTTGTTTATTACCTGATCCGGCCTCTTCGCGGGCAAGCCTCGCTCCAGCGGGGGCTGCGTAGCTTCATCATCACCTGCCAAAACCAGCGACAACGCCTGAACGACGGCACTGTAGAGCGGGGTCAAATCGCGCATGTCTACCTCTCCTTGTAAACCGGTTGTCAAAAAAACGGCATTACAGGGCTGATATTCGTTTCAGCTCTGTAACAACATAGCTAAGAACAACTTTTGGAAAAGGTAGGACGGATTTTTCATAAGGCTTATGCCGAAAAAATCGCTTCCATCAAACACAAACCTGAATGTGGAATGAGGCCCTGTAGGAGCTGCCGAAGGCTGCGAGTCGGAGTGTCAGACATACCGCTTTCGCAGCCTTCGGCAGCTCCTACAGTGACAAATCCTGACCCAACACCACACTCAGCGCATTGCGCGCATCGTCCAGTTGCACCAGGGTTGCATGACGGGCGCCGAGAGCGTCGCGATTTTCGATGGCGGTGAGGATCGCCTTGTGCCGGGGCAGGGCCAGTTCGTGCAGGTTGGGGCGTTGGTTGGAGTGCTTGAGGGCTTCGCGCAGGGCCAGGGAGAGCATGTTGCACAGGTGCGCAAGCAGGTCGTTATGGGTGGCATCGGCGATGCGGCTGTGGAAGTCCAGGTCCGGTTGCAGCAGGGCTTGCGGGTTCGGCGCAGCTTCCATGCGTTGGTAGGCTTCAGCGATGCTGGCGACTTCTTCGTCGGTCGCGTGTTGCGCAGCCAGGGCGGCCACCGCCGGTTCGATCACCGCACGCACACTGGTCAGCAGGTTGAAGAATTCGTTCTGCGGCGTGCTCTGCATGACCCAGTGCAGCACGTCCGGGTCGAGCAGGTGCCACTCGCGTCGGGCCTTGACCACCGTACCCACCCGTGGCCGTGAATAGACCAGCCCCTTGGCCACCAGAACCCGCGTAGCTTCACGCAAGACCGGGCGACTGACCGCATACTCTTCGCAGAGCAGGGCTTCGGCAGGCAGTTTTTCATCGGGCTTGAAACGGCCGGAGACGATCTGCATGCCGATTTCCTGAACGATGCGGGCATGCATGCTTTTACGGTCGGAGGGTTTTCGGTAATCCATGTGGACGCGGTCGATCCTGAGCGGGAATGCGGCGCATGATAGCACTGGCGAGTTGCCGTGCAGTAAACACCGGACGGGGCAGGAGCGAATTATGTGGGAGCGAATTCATTCGCGAAAGCAATCTGCCAGACGCCGCAGATGTATCGAATTTACCGGCCTCTTCGCGAATGAATTCGCTCCCACAACTGTCGTCAATCAATGGGAGTGTCTTGGCACCTCAGACCCGCGGCTACCCACCAGGAAGTCAAAATCGCAGCCTTGATCGGCCTGCATCACATGGTCGATATACAGTTGGCGATAGCCGCCGCTGAGCAGCTTCGGCGGCGCCTGCCAGTCGGCCAGGCGGGCTTGCAGTTCAGCGTCGGAAATCTCCAGATGCAGGCGGCCGCTGGCGCAGTCCAGTTCGATCCAGTCGCCTTCCTGCACCACCGCCAGCGGTCCGCCGGCTGCGGCTTCCGGGGCCACGTGCAGGACCACTGTGCCGTAGGCGGTGCCACTCATGCGTGCATCGGAGATGCGCACCATGTCGGTCACGCCCTGGGCCAGCAGCTTGGCGGGCAGGCCCATGTTGCCAACTTCGGCCATGCCCGGATAACCCTTGGGTCCGCAGTTCTTCATGACCAGGATCGAGTTGGCATCGACGTCCAGGTCCGGATCATTGATGCGTGCCTTGTACATGTCGAAGTTCTCGAACACCACGGCGCGGCCGCGATGCTGCATCAGTGCAGGAGTTGCCGCAGATGGCTTGAGCACTGCGCCCAGCGGCGCCAGGTTGCCGCGCAGGACGCAGATGCCGCCGTCGGCGCGAATCGGGTTGTCGAGGGCGCGGATCACTTCGTCGTCGCCATAGATAGGTGCGTTCTGGTTGTTCTCGCGCAGGCTTTTGCCGTTGACGGTCAGGGCGTGGGGGTTGGGCAGCAGGTTGGCTTCGTCGAGACGACGCAACACCGCAGGCAGACCACCGGCATAGTAGAACTCTTCCATCAGGAAGCGCCCCGACGGTTGCAGGTCGACGATGGTCGGCATGCCCCGGCCGATACGGGTCCAGTCGTCCAGCTCCAGATCGACGCCGATGCGCCCGGCAATGGCCTTGAGGTGAATCACTGCGTTGGTCGAACCGCCGATGGCGGCGTTGACGCGGATGGCGTTCTCGAAGGCTTCCTTGGTCAGGATCTTCGACAGCTTGAGGTCTTCGCGAACCATGTCCACGGCGCGCATGCCGGACATATGGGCGAGCACGTAACGGCGCGAATCGACGGCTGGAATCGCCGCGTTATGAGGCAGGGAAGTGCCCAGGGCTTCGGCCATGCACGCCATGGTCGAGGCCGTTCCCATGGTGTTGCAGGTGCCCGCCGAGCGTGACATGCCGGCTTCGGCGGAAAGGAATTCGTCGAGGCTGATCTGCCCGGCTTTATAGGATTCGTGCATCTGCCAGACGATGGTGCCGGCGCCGATGTCCTTGCCATGATGCTTGCCGTTGAGCATTGGCCCGCCGGTGACGACGATGGCCGGCACGTCACAACTGGCCGCCCCCATCAACAGCGCCGGGGTGGTTTTGTCACAACCGGTCAACAGCACCACGCCATCGATGGGGTTGCCGCGAATGGCTTCCTCGACATCCATGCTGGTCAGGTTGCGGGTGAACATCGCCGTGGGGCGCAGGTTGGATTCACCGTTGGAGAACACCGGGAACTCCACAGGCCAGCCACCGGCTTCGATGATGCCGCGCTTGACGTGTTCGGCGATGGTACGGAAGTGGGCGTTGCACGGGGTCAGCTCTGACCAGGTGTTGCAGATGCCGATGATGGGCTTGCCGAATTGATGGTCGGCGATGCCCTGGTTCTTCATCCAGCTGCGGTACATGAAGCCGTTCTTGTCGGCGGTACCAAACCATTGGGCAGAACGCAGGGGTTTTTTATCGGAATCAGACATGATCGGGGTTCTCTTATTGTAAGACTTAATTTTGTAACTGTTCCCTAAAATAGGCTGAAATCTCTGCTGTGTGAAGAGTTGTTGTCTAAATAGTAATACTATATAGTCCGTCGCACATGAGGGACGACTCTGTCTGAAGGCAGCGCGCATCCCCCGGGATTCCATAACAAAAACAAATTGGAGACCGCACACATGAGCCAGGAACTCGGGCTTATTCGCCGCATTACCCTGAAATTGATTCCCTTCCTGATTCTGCTGTACCTGATCGCTTATGTGGACCGCTCTGCCGTGGGCTTTGCCAAGCTGCATATGGGCGCGGACATCGGTATCGGCGATGCCGCCTATGGGCTCGGTGCCGGGCTGTTTTTCATCGGCTACTTCCTGCTTGAAATCCCCAGCAACCTGATGCTTGAGCGCTTCGGCGCGCGGCGCTGGTTTGCACGGATCATGATCACCTGGGGTGCCATCACCATCGGTATGGCTTTCGTTCAGGGACCTTCCAGCTTTTATGTCATGCGTTTTCTACTGGGTGCGGCTGAGGCGGGCTTTTTTCCTGGCGTGCTGTACTACATCACCCAGTGGTTTCCGGTACGCCATCGCGGCAAGATCCTTGGCCTGTTCATCCTTTCCCAACCCATCGCCATGATGATCACCGGGCCGGTATCCGGCGGCTTGCTGGGCATGGACGGCGTGGCTGGATTGCACGGCTGGCAGTGGCTGTTCATCGTTATCGGTACCCCGGCGATCCTGCTGACCTGGCCGGTGCTGCGCTGGCTGCCGGACGGTCCGCAGCAGGTCAAGTGGATGGACCAGGACGAGAAGGACTGGCTGGCCGGTGAGCTGAAAAAGGATCTGCAAGAGTACGGCCAGACCCGCCACGGCAACCCGCTGCATGCCCTCAAGGACAAGCGTGTCCTGTTGCTGGCGCTGTTCTATCTGCCGGTGACCCTGAGCATCTATGGCCTGGGCCTGTGGTTGCCGACTCTGATCAAGCAGTTTGGTGGCAGTGACCTGGTGACCGGCTTCGTTTCGGCGGTGCCCTACATCTTCGGCATCGTCGGCTTGCTGATCGTGCCGCGCAGTTCCGACCGCTTGAACGACCGTTACGGCCACCTGGCGGTGCTTTATGTGATCGGTGCCATCGGCCTGTTCGGCGCTGCGTGGTTGAGCATGCCGGTGGCGCAGCTTGCAGCGCTGTGCCTGGTAGCATTCTCGCTGTTTTCCTGCACGGCGGTGTTCTGGACCTTGCCGGGGCGTTTCTTCGCCGGGGCCAGTGCGGCGGCGGGCATCGCCCTGATCAATTCGGTGGGTAACCTGGGTGGTTATATCGGACCGTTCGTCATCGGCGCCCTCAAGGAATACACCGGCAATCTGGCGACGGGCCTGTACTTCCTGTCCGGGGTGATGGTCTTTGGCCTGATCCTGACGGGCATCGTCTATCGAGTGCTGGAGCGCAAGCACGTGTTGCCGAGCGAGCAGTTTGCGGCGAGTGCGCGTAGTCAGCGGGTTTGAATCAAACAACCAACTGGTAGGAGCGAGGCTTGCCCGCGAAGAGGCCGGTACATCCGGTACATTTTCAGAGATTGACTGATTGTCTTCGCGGGCAAGCCTCGCTCCCACGATCCGCAGCAGAGCGGACATCTTCAAGGAGCATGAACATGCGCTTAGTACAGTTCGAATTGAGCAATGGCCAGCGTCGCGTTGGCCTGGTAGACGGTGACCGGGTCCATGAAGTGCTTGGCGCGACCAGCGTTCGCGAGCTGGCCCTGGCCGCCATCGACGCTGGCGTCAGCCTGGCCCGGCAGGTTGATGGCCTGGGGCTGGGTGAGCATCACGATTATGCGCAGCTGCTTGAGCAGTTGCGCATCCTGCCGCCGCTGGATCATCCCGATCCGGCCCATGTGCTGGTCAGCGGCACCGGCCTGACTCACCTGGGCAGCGCATCGGCGCGGGACAAGATGCATCAGCACGATGGTGAGGTCGAAGCGGGCATGACCGACACCATGAAAATCTTCAAATGGGGCATCGAAGGCGGTAAACCGACGGCGGGCCAGGTTGGCGCGCAACCGGAGTGGTTCTATAAAGGCGACGGCGGCATCATCGTGCGTCCCGGCGCGGCGTTCCCGGTGCCGCCTTTTGCCGACGATGCCGGTGAGGAGCCGGAGTTGAGTGGCCTGTATGTCATCGGCAACGACGGCAAGCCATATCGCCTGGGCTTTGCCCTGGGCAACGAGTTCTCCGATCACGTCATGGAGCGCAAGAATTACCTGTACCTGGCCCACTCGAAACTGCGTGCCTGTTCCTTCGGCCCGGAGCTGCGGGTTGGTGCGCTGCCGCAGAATCTGGCAGGCACCAGCCGCATCGTCCGTGATGGCCAGGTGTTGTGGGAGAAGGAATTCCTCAGCGGCGAAGCCAATATGTGCCATAGCCTGGAAAACCTCGAATACCACCACTTCAAATACGCCCAGTTCCTGCGGCCAGGTGATGTACATGTGCATTTCTTCGGCACCGCAACCCTGTCTTTCGCGGATGGCATTCGTACCCAGGTCGGGGACCGTTTCGAGATCAGTCAGGCGGAATTCGGCCAGCCGTTGACCAACGGTATCGCGCCGAGCGAAGCGGTGTTTCAGCCAGGTGGAGTTGGCAAACTCTGACTCAAAGGGGTGTTTTGACCTATCATCCGCGTTTTTACCCAAGCGAATGACTGATATGACTGACACCCCTGCAACCTTGCTGGCCGCCCTGGAAGCCTCCCAGATGCTGGAAATCGACGGCCTGCATGCCTTCGATTTCGTCCTTGGCGATCAATTGCATATCGAAAGCATGGATGGTCGCGAGCGCAAGGTCTGGCGCTTCAGCCAAGCCCAGGTGCAGGCTGCGACCTTCGATGCTGGTGTGCAAAGCTGGGTTATCAACGACGGTAATGCCGATCACCGCATCCTGTGCATCACCGACGCCTTTGCCGCCAACGAAGCCGAGGATGAAGACGAGCAGGGTTGATCCAGATCAATTTTTTGCCCGATTGCCTGTAGTAGTCTGATCTCCATGCGTCCCGTGTTTTCATGAATGCGGGATCGGCATGGGCACGATGAGCCGGCCTGGCCTGCCATTACACACGGATGTGCTTGCCTTTCTCTTGTGCGGCCCTGGCTGCATAACGACACTGCAACGACTGGCTTGACCAGTCACCGCCCGACGGATTCGGACGGCTCGATAATAGATAGGGAGATCCATCGTGAACGCTCAACGTCCTATGCGTTGCACCCGGCTGTTGCCGGTTATCTTCGGCTCGATTCTGCTGCTGGTCGGCATGATGCTGGCATTCGCCGGTGCCCGCCTGGCCAGCATGGGGGCCTCGTTTCACTACATGATGTCGGGAATCGGCCTGCTGAGTATCGGCGTGCTGCTGCTCATGGCCAGGCGTTGTGCCGTCAATCTGTTTGCCTTGCTGCTATTGCTCAGCACGCTTTGGGCGCTGTGGGAGATCGGCGTCGATGGGGAGGAGCTGCTGCCGCGCCTGGCCATCTGGTTTGTCGTCGGGGCAGTGCTTTTGCTGCCGCGCATGCGTACAGGTTTGCGCCCGACCGGGCAAGACTTATCCACAGCCTGGTTGATCATTGCCCTGGTGCTGGCCATGGTCTCGGTTGAGCCCCAGCGTCAGGTCGATAGCGTCAAAGCCTGGGCGTCGCGACTGATTCCCAGCCTGCAACCGGATATACGGGAGCAAGTGGCGGAAAACTAATGGGCTCGGCCCATGGTCTCAGCTACTGCGTCGCACATAACACCAATAAAAGGACATGCCCCAATGAATACGACCTTGTTGCCGTGGCTGGCGTTGGCCAGCGCCTTCACGCTACTTCCCGTCCAGGCTCAAACCATGGCAACTGCCGATGTACTCGTGGGCTCCTACACCCAGGGAGCCAGCAAAGGGATCTATCGCCTGGCCTTCGACAGCCAGACCGGCAAGCTCGATCCGCAGCCGCGCCAGGTGATCGACAGTGAGAATCCGTCCTGGCTGACGCTCTCTAAGGATCAGCGCCACCTTTATGTAGTCAACGAAAACGGTCCGGGTCAGGCCGACGCTACGGGCAAAGTCAGCAGTTTCGCCATCGACGGCAAGAGCCATCAGGTCACGCCGATCAATCAGGTGCAGAGCCGTGGCGATGAGCCGACCCATTCGAGCCTTAGCCCGGATCAGCGTTTTCTCTTCGTCGCCAACTATGCCGTGCACCCGGAGCCCGGTGGTGTGCTGGCGGTGATCCCGGTAGGCAAGGATGGTCAGTTGTCCGGTGTGGTGCAGACCGAAACTCACCCGGCCAGCCATGTCGATGCCGAGCGTCAGGCGTCGTCCCATGTGCATTCGGCGGTGCCGACGCCGGACGGCAGGTATCTGGTGGCCAGTGATCTGGGGGCCGACCGCTTGTTTGTCTACCGCTATGACGGCAGCAAGGAAAAACCCCTGGAAGCGGCAAAAGTCGCGTTCGTCGAACTGCCTCCGGGTAGCGGGCCACGTCATCTGCTGTTCAGCGCCGACGGCAAGCATGCCTGGCTGACTCTGGAAATGGCTGCTCAGGTCGCTGTGTTCGAATACCACGACGGCACGTTCAAGCAAACCCAACAGGTTGATCTCAAGGGCGATGCGCAAAAGAACGGTGCTGGTGGCCTGCACGCTTCGCCGGACGGCAAGTTCCTTTATGTGGCCAATCGCGGTGATGCCAATGAGTTGCTGGTGTTCGCCATTGATAAAGCCAGCGGCAAGCTCAAGGAGATTCAGCGTCGCTCGGTCGAAGGCAAGGAGCCACGGGAGTTCAGTTTTGACCCCAGCGGTAAATTCGTGCTGATCGCCAACCAGAAAAGCAACGCCATCGTGACGGTGAAACGTGACCCGAAAAGCGGCTTGCTGGGTGAAACGGTGCAGAAAATGGACTTCGATTCGCCTTCGGACTTCAAATTTCTCAAGGCAAAATAGGCGGCAAAATGTCGCAGACCCGCGCGGCGCGCGGGTTTGCGCTTGTATTAATCGAATTGATAACGGCTATATGTGCAAAGCATTTTCATGATTCGCTCCTCAAGCGTAACTTCTCTCTCACGGCCTGACGGTCAAGACTTGAAACGCAACAATCAACACCGAGGAATACCGACATGAACTTCAATCTCTTCTCCATCATTGCCGCTTCCGCCATTTCTGCCAGCGTTGTATTACCTGCCAGCGCCAGCACCGAAGTGACCGAGAAAAAAGCACAAGCAACACAAACCTATACTCCGCAATATCTGCAAAAAAGCGCAAACTTCTACGCTGCACTGGATCACAAGATCCAATAATGAATAAGTGCCCCGAGCGAATCCATTCCCCGTCAACGAATGTTTCGATTACCGGGAATGGGTTCCAGTAAAATGTGAACCGGCAACATTTGGGAATTACAGCGTCAACGCAGACGTTTTCGCGAGCATGTTCGCTTTAACACAGGTCTTTGCGACCACTGCCCAATGCGTGGCAGACCATGCAATTACTGTGGTGTGAGCTTGCTTGCGAAAGCGCCTGGCGCAAACTGGATTCCCTCCCTTAGTCCCCGCCGCTTATGTAGCCGTGGGGATTTTTTTTGCCTGTCATACAGACCTGCTCTATCGGCCCGATCAACTTTCCCTATCATTAAGTCGGCTGATATCCGCTATGCCGAGTCATCGTTTTCAATAATGTCGTCATTCTCCGATCATGGCGCCACTGGAAACACATGACTACGGAGTTACACAACATGGCCACTGCCATCCTTCAATCGATTAAACATGGCGCGTATGTTGCCATCTCTCTTTATGTTGTCTTCATCGCCGTGGTCACTGTTACCAGCATGAATCCCCAACTTAAAAGCCACACTGTTCAAGCGGAGCGCGCTTCCCTGGTTGAACTTGAGCGTGCAGCACCTGCATCGCAGGAGCATGCGTCATGAGCGGCAGCAAATTATGGGTGACCGCAGGGCTTGCCCTGGCGATCAACGGTGGCTCGTTGCTGGGCATGGGTTTCGGCTCGGCCGGTGGCGTGGCCCGTAGCATCGAGTGCAAGCATGAGATTGCCCACGCCATAGAGAATGCCCGGGCGCTGAAATGGGCGGTGGAGAATCCGCCGTTCAAGATTGGGCAGGGCTTACCCGGTTGGGCGTATACCTGATTATTCGAATACGGCTGATCCCTGTAGGAGCCGGATTGCTGGCGATGGGGCCAGATCAGGCACTGCAGTTGTTGCGAGCGCTTCGCACTCGATCGCCAGCAAGCCGGCTCCTACAGGAAATCACGTTTCAATCCGGCGGCTAATCAGGTCACTTCGATGGTACTCAAGCCATTCCCCTGTCGGCGCACCTGAATCTGCACCGGTATCCGCTCATGCATTTCCTGTACATGGGAGATGACCCCGACCTTGCGTCCCTGGGCCTGCAGGCCGTCGAGAGCATCCATGGCCAGTTGCAGGGACTCCGGATCGAGGCTGCCGAAACCTTCGTCGATGAACAGCGATTCGATCTTCAAGGTATTCGAGGCCATGGATGCCAGGCCCAGCGCCAAGGCCAGGGAAACCAGAAAGGTTTCGCCCCCCGACAATGAATGCACCGAGCGCAGTTCGTCACCCATCTCCGTGTCCATGACCAGCAGGCCGAGCATGCTGCCGCCGCGTTTCAGGCGGTAACGCCGTACCAGCTGGCGCAGTTGGCTGTTGGCATGGTGCACCAGCAGGTCGAGGTTGTAGGCCTGAGCGATCTTGCGGAAGCGGTCGCCCTCGGCCGAGCCGATCAGGGTCGACAGACGTGCCCAGCGTTGCCACTCCTGGCTGGCCTGAGCGATCTGTTGTGCCAGGGCCTGATTGGCTTCCTGCCGACGTTGATCTTCGCTCTGCCGGGCACGCAGCTCGGCGCACAGGTCTTCGCTGGCGGCAAGCTGGGTATGCAGTTCAGCCGTGGCACTGACCAGTTGCTCGACGGGCAGGTCGCCGTTGCGCTGAGCCTGATGCTGGGCCAGGCGTTCTTCCCGCTCCTGCAGCAGTACCTGGAATTGCTCGATGGCTTTTTCCGTGTTGTGCAAACGCTGGCGCAACAGACCGAGTTGTTCGTCATCCACTGCCAGCAATTGGCTCAGTTCGGCGTCGCTCATCTCTGGATGACGGCCGCGCCATTCATCAATCCTGCCGGTCAGTTGCCGGTGTTCCTGTTGCAGGCTGTCCAGGCGTTCCTCTTTGGCCTTGAGTTCGCTGGCCAGTTGCAGCAGTTGCGTGCGACTGTCCTGCAAGGTTTGGGCGGCGCTGCTTTCGGCTTCCCGCGCCTGTTCTTCCCGTTGTTGCAGGTGCTGTTGCCAGTGCTCGGCGTCGGCGTGGACACCGAGCCACTGGGTCAGTTGTTGCTGGCTGGCCTGTTGTCGGGCACTGAGTTCGGTGCAGTGCTGGCTTAGCCTTGCGCGGTCTTTTTCACGGGTCTGTTGGCTGGCCTGTTGCAGTTCGATCTTCTGCTGGCGCTCGCGTTGTTCCTGTTGCTCTTCATTGCGCTGCTCAAGCTGGGCCAGGCGTTCGCTGACCTGTTGTTCCAACTGCATCACGGTCTGTGCCGCATGGTTGCGCAGGCCTTCAATGTGTTCGGCGCACAGTACTGCAGAAAATGCGGTCAGCTCCTGTTCCAGTCGCTCGCGGTCGCCGCTCAGTTGTCGTTGCTGATCCTGCCATTGCTGGCTTGCCAACTGGCTGGCCTCGCTGGCGGCCTGCACCTGTTGTTGCAGGCGTGCGGCGTCCTGTTGCAGGGTCAGCAGGGCATTTTGCCGTTGCTCATCCTGAGCGATGTTGTGTTGCAATTGCGTCAGTTGCTGATTGAGCCAGGCGTCGCGCGTGGCGCGATCCTGCTCAAGCAGGCGGGTGCCCAGGGCGTGGGCGGTGAGGCTTTCGTTCAATGTCTGCTGCTGCGGCGCCAGTTGTTCCTGCTGTTGCAGGCAGTCTTTCTGTTGGGCAATCAGGGCGCCGACCTGGGTGCGCAGATCCATCAGGCGTTCATTGAGACCGGTAACGACGTTGAGCGCGTTGTTTTCTTCCTGCTCATCATGGCGGCCGAGGCTGTCGAGCAAGGCTTCGGGCTGATGGTAGGGGTGTTCGTGGCTGCCGCAGACCGGGCAGGGCTGGTCATCCTGCAATTGCGCGCGGAGCTCTTCGACACTGGCACTGCGGGCCAGGCGCTGGCGTTCGAGCACCTGGCGAGTGACGCTCAGGGTCTGTTCGGCAATGGTCAGATCGTTTTTGGCTTGCAGGCCTTCGGCGGTCAGGCGTTCACGTTCCTTATGCGCCTGTTGATGTTTCTGGCTCAACTCCAGGGCGCGGGAATCGAGTTCCTGCAAGCGAGTCCATAGCCGTGCCAGTTCTTCGACGTTGCGCTGTTGCTTGCGATTGTCCTGTAACAGGGTGCCAAGCAACTGGATCTGCTCGGTCACGGCGTGGGCTTCGGCGCCCGCTTCGCGGTAGAGCAATTCCAGCGCCGCGCGGTGTTGATTGAGTTGCTCACTGGCGCTATTGGCCCGTTGTTCCAGGGCAGGCAGTTCGGCCTGGCCCTGATTCAGACGGTTACCGGTCAGCATCACTTGCTTGAGGCGGTCGCGCCAGGCGTTCCAGGCTTCGGCCAGTGGTGCCAGGGCGTTGCTCTGTTCCAACTGACTGCTGATCTGCTCCAGACGCTGGCCGCTGGCCTGTTGTCGATCGAGCATATCCTGCAAGGCCTGCTGGCCCTCAATGCATTGCTCGTCGAGCTGCTGGCGTTCGCTTTGCGCCTGGTTCAAGTCCTGATTCAGGCGCGCCAGATTGCTCTGTTCGTCGAAGGCCTGGCGCAGCAGTGGCGCAGCATCGGCCAGTTGCTGCCGGGCGTCGAGCAGGGCGGCATGGGCGTGCAGCTGAGCGCTTTCGAGTTGTTCCAGCCGGGTTTGCAGCGCCTGTTGCTGGCGGCCCTGATCCTGAATCTGTGCGGCCAGAGGCGTGAGCTGGGCGTTGAGTTCCTGCTGACGGACAAACTGATGGCGCTGCGTAGCCAGTTGTTCGAGACGCCCGAGCTTGAGACGTTCGGCGCTCTGCTGCTGTTCTTCGTTGCGGGCCTGTTGCAGTTGTTCGGCGGCGGCTTGCCGGGCTTCCTGCAGTTGGCCCAGCAGGGTCAGCCATTGCTGTTGTTGTTCGAGCTGCTTGAGCCGGGCCTGACGAGTCTTGAGCTGGCCCTGTTCTTCCAGCAGGCGCTGATCCAGTGCTGCGCGTTCTTCTTCATTCAGTGGGCTGATGCCCGCCGAGCGGGCCTTGAGGTCGTCATGCACCTTTTCCGCTTCCCTGGCCTTGCTGAAGGCGCGGCGACCCAGTTGGCTGTAGATCGCGGTGTCGGTGAGCTTTTCCAGCAGCTCACTGCGTTCCTTGTCATCGGCCTTGAGAAAGGCGCTGAACTCACTCTGCGCCAGCATCACGGCGCGGGTGAACTGCTCGAAATTCAGGCCCAGGCGGGCTTCGAGCATGTTCTTGTATTCAGTCTTGTTCTGACTGCTGAGGATCTGCTCGCTGTCCAGATCGGTGAGGGTCTGGCGGCTGGCCTGGAGCTTCTTCGTAGCATTGTCCCGGGCGCGATTGGTTTCCCAGCGGGCGCGATAACGGCGCTGATCGATGCCGACAAAATCCACTTCAGCGTAACCGCTGCCGGTGCCACGGCGCAGCAGAGTTCTCGGGTCGTTGGTGCTGATATCACCGTCGATTTCCGGGACCTTGGATTGGCCGACGTTGCTCAGCCGTGGAATCGCTCCGAACAACGCCAGGCACAGGGCATCGAGCAGCGTGCTCTTGCCCGCGCCGGTAGGGCCGGTAATAGCGAACAGGCCAGCGCTGGCCAACGGCTCGGCGGTGAAGTCCAGTTCAAAGGGGCCGGCCAGGGAGGCAAGATTTTTCAAGCGGATGGCGAGGATTTTCATGGCTGTTCGCCCTCCAGCTGGACTTCCTGCAACAGGGTGGCGAAGTCATTGAGGGTCTGTTCGTCGACCGGGTTGCCGTAGTGGTCCTGCCAGGCGCGACTGAACAATTCCTGGGGGCTGAGCTGGTCGAGTTCGATCAGGTCGCTTTCGCTGTCGCCGCCATTCTCGCCGCCCTTGCCCGCGTATTCAGTGGAGATACGCACCAACCTCACCGCCTTGCCTTGCAGGGCGCCTTCGATCTGATTGCGCAGGTCAGGCTGCGGTTCGTCGAGGCGCACCCGCACTTCCAGCCAGGGCTGGCGATCGATATCGGCGAGCAGGTCGATATCCGGCAGGTCCTTGAGTTGCTCCAGCAGCTCGGCCAGGGGCGCAGGCCCCAGGCGTTGCAGGTTGACCGCGCGAGGAATCAGACGGGTTTCGACGCTGGCCAGTTGACCGTCCTGACAGTTGATTTCGAGAATCTGATGTGGATAGCCGATTTCCGAAAACGACAGGGGAATCGGCGAACCGCTATAGCGAATGCGGTCCTCGCCGTTGACCCGTTGCGGCTTGTGCAGGTGACCAAGGGCGACATAAGTGATATCGGCGCTGAACAGGCTGGCGGGCAGGGCTTCGGCAGTGCCGATGATCAGGCTGCGTTCGGAGTCTTCCGAGACCGAACCACCGGCCATGTGGGCATGGCTGATGGCAATCAGCACCTGGCCCGGCTGGCGTTTGCGTTGCGCCGCAGCGATCAGTGCTTCATGGACCTGGCCGATGCCGCGCAGATAGTTATCCCCAAGCACGCCGCCGGTGACCTCGGCCGGACGCAGGAACGGCAGGGCCAGGCACCAGCCACCAATGCTGCCATCGGCAGCGGGCAGAGGCAGCAACAGGCGTTCGGCATCGAGTACGCCATCGTCCAGCCACAGCACGCGGCCCAGGGCATGGGTGCGCAGGCGGCGCATCAGGGGGGCGGGCAGTTCGATGCGCGAACCGGAGTCGTGGTTGCCGGCGATCATGACGATGGTCAGGTGCGGCAGGCGCTCATGGGCATTGACGATAAAGTCGTAGAGCCGTTCCTGAGCTTTGACCGGCGGGTTGACGGTGTCGAAGATATCCCCTGCGATCAGCAGGACCTCGGGCTTACGTTCGCTCAGGCTATTGAGCAGCCAGTCGAGGAACGCCCCGTGCTCGAAGTCGCGCTCCTGGCCATGAAGGTTCTGGCCCAGATGCCAATCGGAGGTATGGAACAGACGCATGGGGTTTCCTTGTTTGTGCCATTCAGCCCGTTTGAATAATAAAAGATCCCGCAGCATATCTCGGGTCCGCTGGAGCGAGGCTTGCCCGCGAATCCTTCGGTGCAGTGGGTCAGCTAAACCGCGTTATCGTTCTTCGCGGGCAAGCCTCGCTCCAACAGGATTGACGGCGGTTCACTTCGGATACAACGGCGGCAAGCCGCTGTCGCCGGTGGAGTCATCGGGCCGTTCGAGGGCGGGCAGGGTACGGACCGCCCGCCACAGGTCTTCGCCGAGCCACAGCTGCCCGGTTTCGCTGTAGAGCGCGCCGTTCAGGCCATCAAGGGCGTCGGACAACGGTACGAAACGTGCCGCCATATCGGCCAGGGTTTCCGGTTGTTGCCGCGCCCAGGCATCGAGGGCCTGGCGGGTGGCATGGGGGTCGTTGGCCAGGCTGGCGCGCTTTAGGTCGTCGAGTACGGTACGCGGGCTAGGGCCGGTCTGGGCCGAACGCGGCAGCGCCGGTTGCCAGCGTCCGCGCCACCACAGGCCGAAGCCGAGCAGGGTGCTGCACATGAAAAACAGCGTACTGAGCTGCCACGGCCAGACCGGCGGGCCGATGACCGTGACGCCGCTATTGTCGCTGCTGACCGGCGCATCCACCACCAGGCTCGGGTTGATGCCGATCTGCAGGGCGCGGGCAGGCAGGCTGCTGTGTTCCAGATGGTCTTCCAGGGTGTTCCACCAGACTACGTCGACAGCGGGCAGATCGATGGCACCGGGGCGGCCCGGCACCAGGGCCTCGCGCTCTTCGCGGCTGCCGACCAGGCCACGCTCGCTGTTCTGGTTGCTCAGTTGTGGCTGGTCGGGATAGCGGCGCAGGCCGCCGATTTCGGTCACTGGCAACGGTGGCAACTGGGCGCTGGAGAGGCCGTCGGCCTTGAGGGTGATGGTGCGGGTCAGAGCATCGCCGACCTGGCTATGGCCGGGTTCCGGGCTCCAGGTCTCGCTCAGATCAATACTGCGGGCCGGCAGCCAGGGCGTGTTGGCCGGGTAATCGCCGGGCTTGGCCTTGACCGTCAGGGTCTGTTCCGGCGAGCTGACCTGCACCCGTTTGCCGGGCTGCGGCGAGCTGGTCGTCGTTGTGGCACTGCTGGAGTCCTGCACCTGAGTGGCGCTGAAGACCTGGGCGGGAATGGTCAACTGGCCGCTTTGCTGCGGGTAAATGCCAAAGCGCATTTCGATGACGCCATGGCGAATGCCATTGATCTGCTTTTCATAGGTGCGGGAATTGCCCAGTTTTTCGATGCGCGCATCGGTCATTTGCAGAGGGCTCAGGCTGCTGTCGTCGAACAGCGATACCGAGTGATAAATGCGCACGGTCAACACGGCCTGGGCCTGAACGTAGACATGATCCTGATCAAGGCTGGCTTCGATGAACACCGGGGTCAGCTGGCTGCCCGGTTCCTGGGGTTCGGCCGGGACCACCTGAATGTCAATGGGCTGGCTTTTCAGCTCGCCCAGTTGCAGGGCCGGGATGGTTACGCTGCCGTTCTGTTTCGGCAGCAGAGTGATGATCCAGCGGGTGGTGGCCTGGCCACCGTCAAGGGTATTGAGGCTGTTGAGCTGGCGAGTGCCGCGCACGTCGAAGGACTCGTCCAGCGGCGACAGGTCGGGCTTGCCGAACTGGGTGACATCGCTGGTTTCCAGGGTCAGGTCGACGGTTTCACCGGAACTCAGGCGCGCACGATCGACACTGGCGATCAGCTCTGCCGCCTGGCTCGGCAGGCAGAACAGGCTCAGGATCAGACTGAGTAACACAATGGACAGTCGGCACATCATCGGGTCTTTTCCTGTTGTTGTTCGTACCAGAACTTGCGGCGCAGCAGCTCGCCCGGATCGTCCGGGATCTGCCGCAGCCACTGTTCCAGAGCCTGGCGCCGCTCGCCGTCGATATGCGGGTCGGCAGGTTGCAGGGGCGGCCGGGTGGTTGCTTCGCTGTCATTCAGGGGCGAATCGGCCGAGGTATTGCCTGCGGTCCTGTCTGGTGGGCTGCCGGTGTGGGTGTCCTGGTCAGGTTCCGGGCTGGATGGGTCCTGCGGGTTCGAGCTGTTGGCCTGGGACGGTGCGCTGTCGCCACCCTGTTCTTCATCCTCGGCTTGTGGGGGCTGTTCTTCTTCCTCTTCGGGCTCGTTGGTATCGGACTGCTCGGCTTCCTGTTGCAGCAGTTGTTCGATCAAGGCCTTGTTCTTCAGCGCCGGTTGCAGATCGGGTTGCAGTTCCAGCGCGCGCTCGTAGGCGTCCAGCGCGGCATCCAGTTCGCCGCTACGAGCCAGGGCGTTGCCGCGATTGTAATGGTCGGCAGCGGTATTGCCTTCGGCAAAGCGCTGGGCGGCGCCTGCGTAATCCCCGGCTTCGTAGAGGGCGAGGCCTTTCCACTGCGGATCCTGGAAATGACGGGCGGCTTCGGCGGGGCGATGCCGTTGCAGCAGACGCTTGCCCTGCTGGTCGGGTCGCTGCCACAGGTCCTGGAATTCGAAGGCCTGGCTGCTCTGGGGCAGCAGAAACAGCAGCGGCAGGCATAACAGCCAGCCTCGGCGCCCGGCACAGGCGGCCAGCAGCAACAGTGGCAGCAGGAACCAGTAGCCCTGATCGGCCCAGCTGTCCAGCTGCACGCGCTGGCCGTTGTTGCGCATTTCATGTGGCGCATCGAGCAGGCCGAGACCGCGCAGGTCTTCGTGGTCCAGGCGCGCCTGACGGTAGTTGCCGCCAACCTGGCTGGCGAAATCCTTGAGCATGGCGCTGTCCAGGCGCGGTACCAGAATGGCGCCCTGGTCGTCCTTGAGGAAACCGCCCTTGTCCTGGGGCACAGGTGCGCCTTCACTGGTACCGATACCGAGAATCAGCAGCGGCACGGATTGATTGTCCAGTGCCTGTTCGATGCCGCGGCGTTCCTGTTCGCTCAGGGACGAGCCGATCAGCAGCAGACGGCCCTGGCCCAGATCGCCTTGCTTGAGCAGTTCCAGCGCCTTGCGCACGGCAAGGTCGGCGCGTTGGCCGGGCGTCGGCATCAGCGCCGGTTTGAGGCTTTCCAGCAGATTGCGGCTGGTGGCCTGGTCGTCGGACAGCGGCACCAGCGTATGGGCGCTGCCGGCATAGACGACGATGGCGGTCTGGGAGTCGCTGCGCAGTTGCAGCAGATCGATCAGCTTGCGTCGGGCCTGGTCCAGGCGCGTGGGCGGGCTGTCGGTGGCGAGCATTTCCGGGGTCAGTTCCAGCAGCACCACCAACGGGTCGGCGGGCTTCTGGCTGGTCTGCTCCACGCGCTGCCAGGCCGGGCCGAGGAGGGCCAGCAAGGCCAGCAGCCAGGCCAGGCCGAGGGCGATCCATGGCAGTTTGCTGTCCCGACCGCGGCCGCCGCTGAGCAGCACGCTATGAAACGCCGAGGGCAGGATCATCTGCCAGCGTCCGGCGCGCTTCTGCCGGTGCCAGAGTTGCCAGAGCAACCAGCACAGCAGCGGCAACAGCAGCAGCCACCAGGGACGGTACCAGTACGGCCAGAGCGCGCTCATCGACGCCTCCGCAAGCGTTTGATCCGTTCGCGCCAGCGCTGGCCGTCACGCACGAAGCGCTGTTGGTTGAGCAGGCGCTGGATGGCGTTGTTCGGCCAGCGTTCGAGAATCACCAGAATCAGACTCATCAACAATGCGGCACCCAGCGGCCATTGGTACAGCGGCAATGCCGGGCGAGCCTGGGTCGGTTGCTGGGTGACGGGTTCGAGGGCGTCGAGGGTGGCGCGGATTTTTTCCATCTCCTGGCCATCACGGGCACGGAAGTAGCGACCGCCGCTGATCTCGGCAATCTGCTTGAGGGTCGGTTCATCCAGATCCAGGCTCGGGTTGATACCCAGCACGCCCAAACCCCCTTCCTTGTCAGGGTCGGCGCCCATGCCGATGGGGTAGATCTTCACCCCCTCGTCGGCAGCCAGGCGCGCGGCGGTCAGTGGGTCGATCTGCCCGGCGTTGTTGGCACCGTCAGTGACCAATATCAGAACCCGACTCTGGGCCGGGCGCAGGCGCAGGCGTTTCAGGGCCAGGCCGATGGCGTCGCCGATGGCGGTGTTTTTCCCGGCGATGCCGATTCGCGCCTCGTCCAGCCAGACCCTGACGGTGTGGCGGTCAAAGGTCAACGGCGCCTGGACGTACGCCTGGCTGCCAAACAGGATAAGACCGACCCGATCACCCTGGCGGGCTTCAAGAAAATCTCCGAGCAGGTGCTGGACCAACGACAGGCGGCTGACGTCGTCGTCTTTCCATTGCATGTCGGGGTAGTCCATGGAGCCGGATACATCCACCGCCACCAGCAGATCGCGGCCACTGGCGGCAATCGGCAGTGGCTCGCCGAGCCATTGTGGACGAGCGCTGGCGATCAGCAGCAACAACCACAGCAGCAGGAACGGCGCCTGTTGTCGCCACGCGGGCAGGTTGGCCCGTGCACGACGACCGACCAGACCTTCCAGATCGCTGAGAAAGCCGACTTTCAGGGCCGCCTCGCCGCTGTCGGCCACCGGCAACAGCAGACGCATCACCCAGGGCAATGGCAGCAGGGCGAAGATCCACGGCCAGGCGAATTCAAACATGTTTGCGGATCCAGGTGTCGACCGCCTGGGTCAGGCCGATGATGGCCTTGTCATCGAGTTTGCATTCCGGTTTGTAGGCGCCTTCGACGAGGATCATCCAGCGCGTCAGCCCGGCGGCAGGGCAGCGATTGTCGAGGAAGGCCAGCCATTTGCGCCCGTTGAGGGTGTGGCTCTGGCTATAGGGATAGTGGTTGCGGCACAGGCGTTTGAGCAGGCCGTTGATCTGTTGCAGCCAGGCACCGGCCGGGGCGCCGTCATAGGGTTTGGGCAAGCGCTCAAGCTCGGCCAGGGCGGCCAGGCGCACCGGGTCCAGGGGCTGTTCGGCGGGGGCGGACTGCCGCTTGCCGGGCAGGAAACGGCGCAAGCGCCACAGTCCCCAGGCGGCCAGTGGAATCAGCAGCAACAGCAGCCACCAGCCGGGCGCCGGTGGCCAGAAACCAATGGCCGGCGGCGCGATCAGGGGTTGCAGCTGATCCAGCGGGTTCATTTCTGTTTTACCGGTTTCTGCGCGTTGAGGTACTCACGCAGTTGCTCGACCATCTCGCGCTGGGTGCTCAGGGGCATCAACAGGACTCGCAGTTTCTGCGCCAGCAGCTCCCAGCGGGCAATTCGCGCCTCGCCTTGTGCCCGATAGGCCTGGCGCAGGTCGGGGTCGAGGGTGTCCAGCTCCAGCTGGGCGCCGCGTTCAGCGAAACGCAGCAGCCCGGCGGCGGGCAGGGCGTGGTCAAGGGGGTCGGACAGTGGCAGCAGTAACAGATCGCAATGCCGCGACAACAGGCTCAATTGTTGTTCGGCGGCATCGGACAGCGCGCGCTCGTCACACAATACGATCACCAGGCTGCCAGGCCGCAATACCTCGCGGGCCCGGCGCAGGGCAATGCCGAAGGCGTCGCGGTCGGCGGCGATTTCCGTATGCAGGGACTGATTGACCCGCACCAGACGGTTGAGCAATTGCAGCAGGCTCTGCTTGCTGCGCCGCGGTTTGATTTCGTAGTGCTCGTTGTCGCCGAACACCAGGCCGCCGACCCGGTCGTTGTGCGTCAGGGCCGCCCAGCCGATCAGTGCTGCCGCCTGGGCCGCCAGCACCGACTTGAATGTCTGTCCGGAGCCGAAGAACAGGCGGCGGCTCTGCTCGACGAGAATAAAGATCGGCCGCTCGCGTTCTTCATGGAACAGTTTGGTATGCGGCTCTTGCGTACGGGCCGTCACTCGCCAGTCAATGCTGCGCACGTCGTCGCCGGCCTGATAGACCCGCACCTGATCGAAGTCCACGCCACGCCCGCGCAGCTTGGAATGGTGCAGGCCGATCAGCGGACTGCGCCGGCTGGGTGTGGAAAACAGCTGCACTTCGCGCACGCGGTGACGCATCTCGATCAGTTCGGCGAGATTGACGCGAATACCCGGCTGGCGAAGGAAGGTGTGCATGGCGTCAGGCGACGGCCACGACATCAAGGATACGCTGGATCACCCGGTCCTGATCGATACCGGCCGCTTCGGCCTCGAACGACAGGATCACTCGGTGGCGCAGGACATCGAACAGCACGGCCTGGATATCTTCGGGGCTGACGAAGTCACGTCCGGCCAGCCAGGCGTGGGCCCGGGAGCAGCGGTCCAGGGCTATCGAACCCCGAGGACTGGCGCCGTAGCTGATCCATTCGGCCAGCTCCGGGTCGAACTTGGCCGGGGTGCGGGTGGCCATGACCAGTTGCACCAGGTATTCCTCCACGGCGTCGGCCATGTACAGACCGAGGATTTCCTTGCGCGCAGCGAAAATCGCCTGTTGGCTGACCCGGCGCTCGGGCTTGGTCTCGCCGTGCAGGGCTTCGCCTCTGGCCTGGGCGAGAATCTTGCGTTCTACGGACGCATCAGGGAAACCGATCTTCACATGCATCAGGAAACGGTCGAGCTGGGCTTCGGGCAGCGGATAGGTGCCTTCCTGCTCGATAGGGTTCTGCGTAGCCATGACCAGGAACAGCGGCGACAGCTCATAGGTGCTGCGACCGATGCTGACCTGGCGCTCGGCCATGGCTTCGAGCAGGGCTGACTGGACCTTGGCAGGGGCGCGGTTGATTTCGTCGGCCAGCACCAGATTGTGGAAGATCGGCCCCTGTTGGAAGACGAAGCTGCCGGTTTCCGGACGATAAATCTCGGTGCCGGTGATATCGGCCGGCAGCAGGTCCGGGGTGAACTGGATGCGATGGAACTGCGCTTCGATGCCCTCGGCCAGTTCCTTGATGGCTTTGGTCTTGGCCAGGCCGGGAGCGCCCTCGACCAACATGTGGCCATCGGCAAGCAAGGCAATCAGGAGGCGTTCGACCAGTTTTTCCTGTCCGAGGATCTGCGTTGAAAGAAAGGTTCGCAGCGCAATGAGCGCTTCACGATGTTCCATCGGTGACGGTTCCTGGCAAGGTATTGCGCGGTGTCCGGGGACTCCGGAGCTGGGGGCGATACTTTAATCCATCCAGGGGGGTGCCGACTAACGGGTACGGGGTTTTTTGTTCAAATCTAAGGGCAAGGCTACACGTTTTAAGGAAGTATCCTACAAGGCGGGTTTAAAGCCAGGTGCAATGCGGTCGCGAATCCTTGCCAATCAGATCGCTCCCGCAGGGTTTGATGCTTCGTGATGGCCGCTGGATCGAACCTAGCCTGCATACACCCAGAGCACTTCAGCGTCGGTCTCGCCTTCGGTGGTCCATTTGTGTCCGGAGCTTGAGTCGTAATACAGACTGTCACCCGGGTCCAGGTAAACCGGGGCATAGAGTTGGGAGTGCACTACCAGTCGCCCGGACAGCACGTAGACGAAGATTTCCCCTGCATGAACCGGCCACTCGGCATATTCACCCGGCACCTTTGCCGTTACCCGGGTCTTGAGGGGCAACATGCGCTTGTGCTTGAGGTCGGCGGCAAACCAGATGTTTTCGCATGTCCCGGTGCTGGAGACCAGGCCATGGGAGTGGCGGTTGACGCTGCGCCGTCCCAGGGAAGCCGGGGTGTCCTCGTCCGACAACAGGGTGACTACGTCTATCCCGAAGCCACCGGCGATCTTGCCAAGACTCATGAGGGTCGGCGACAGTTCGTTGCGTTCGATCTTTGACAGGGCCGACAGCGACAGCCCCGTATGTTTACTGGTCTCTACCAGTGTCCATCGGCGCTCCCTGCGCAGGTTGTTCAACCTCGCTCCGATGTCGATAGCGGGTTTGTCGACCGTCATTTCGCTGTAGTCAGCCTGTGACCGAGCAATATCAAGATCTATGTCCATGGGGCAGCAGTACCTGAGTGTGTAAGTGGGTCAGTCCAGGATCTTTCCGGGGTTCATCCGGCATTCAGGATCGAATGCCGCTTTTACCCTCTTCATCAAGGCAATTTGTGCATCGCCTTTGCTGTGTTTGAGTCGTGCCTTGTTGCTCTGGCCTATGCCGTGTTCTGCGCTGATCGCGCCTCCCAGGGCCAGGGTTTCTTCGTCGACGATGCGGTTGATGCGGGCTGCGGCCTGCTTGAGGGCGTCGCCTGGGTAGTGCGCCGCATCGAGCATGTGAATGACATGCAGGTTGCCGTCGCCGATATGCCCGACGATCAACATCTGGCCGTCCGGAAACTCCTCACCCAGGCGTCGTTCGACGTTACCCACGAAGATGCCCTGGCTGCTGAGAGGCACTGCGGTGTCGTGGGTTACGCCGTAGCCGGCACGTTTGTTGGCTTCGGAAACATTGTGACGAACACTCCACAGCGCTTCCTGCTGGGCGCTTGAAGAAGCCAGCACCGCATCGTCGATTATCCCATCTTCCAGGGCCTGACCGAGCAATTGTTCCAGGGCGTCACGCAGGTTGTAGCTGTCGAGGGTCTCGGTGACCTCAATGATCAGCGCCCATGGCGGTACCGCAGACAGCGGCCAGGTCGGGCCTGGCATGTGGGTCAATACTGTTTGCACCTGTGCGCGGTTGATCACCTCGCAGGACAGCAGGCGGTCACCCAGATGCGAGCGCAGGCGTGTCAGCAGGCTCAATGCCGATTCGATGTGATCGAAGCTGACCATGGCAGATTCACGCTGGCGCGGGGCCGGAAAAACCTTCAGGGACGCTGCCGTGACAATACCCAAGGTGCCCTCGGCGCCAATAAACAAATGCTTGAGGTCGTACCCGGTAGTGTTTTTTCGCAAGGGGGTCAGCCAGTTGCACAGCGTGCCATCCGGCAGAACCACTTCCAGGCCCAATACCAGATCACGCATTGGCCCATAACGCAGCACCGCTGTGCCGCCTGCGTTGGTTGAGATGTTGCCACCAATCTGGCAACTGCCTTCGGCGCCAAGGCTCATGGGGAAGAAGTAGCCCTGTTCGGCTGTGAACTCTTGAATATGCTGCAAGATCGCTCCCGCTTCGACGACGATACAGCCATCCACTTCATTGAGTTCGCGAATCCGGTTCATCCGTCCCAGCCACAGCACCAGCGCCTTGCCCGAGTCATCGGGAGTGGCCGCGCCACACAGGCCGGTATTGCCGCCCTGGGGAACAACCGGCACGCCGTGCTCGGTGCACAGGCGCATGAGCGCCATGACCTCATCGGTTGACCCCGGTCTTGCCACTGCACAGGCTCGGCCCTGATAGCGGTCACGCCAGTCATTGACGAACGCGTCGAGGTCACTGGCTTGGGTAAAAAGATTTTCAGGCCGGACGATGGCACTCACGGCATCAATAAACTCGCTGTTTTGCAAAGCAAATCCTCCAGATTCCTGACCCGTCGGGCAATTCATTAGCCTGCCCGGCCCTAAACATTTCTCGAAAATAACGGTTGCATCTACTAAAAGCTACCTTTATCACTATAGGAGAATTTTATCGCAATAGGGGAAGCAAGATGGCTGATACGAGCAAAGCAGCAGGCAGTGCTGGCGGTTCTCGCCGAGACTTTCTGAAGACTGTTGGCATCGCTGGAGTCGGCCTGGCGGCGGCCCCTTACTTCATCGGCTCTGCGCGGGCCGAAAGCAAAAGAATCATGGTCCGTGATCCGGGCGGAACCTGGACGAAGGGTTTCAAGGAGTCGTTTTTCGATCCATTTCTAAAGGAAACCGGTATTGAGGTGGTGAGTATCACGTCGGCAGCCGAGCCCACAGCAGAAATTCGCAGCATGGTGGAAACCGGTAACTACACCTGGGATATCGGTGGTTCCATGAGCCTGTCGAGTATCAATCAGCTGGCTGCCGCCAACCTGATTGAGCCCCACAAGCTCGACGATCACCCCGTCATCAAGACTATCCCCTCGCACTACCGCACGCCTTATGCCATCGGTTCGGATATCTACTCAACCGCCATCGGTTACAACACCGAGAAAATCAAGAAAGTCCCGCAGTCCTGGAAGGACTATTGGGACGTGAAAAACTTCCCTGGCCGTCGCGGCCTGCGTAAATATCCCTTCGACAGTGTCGAGCAGGCGCTGATGGCCGATGGTGTCGCGCCAGGGGATCTCTACCCCTGTGACCTGGATCGCGCGTTCAAGTCCATGGACAGGATTCGCGGCGACATTTCGGCATGGTGGACCTCCGGCGCCCAGGCAACACAGATGTTCAGCAGCGGCGAAGTGGACATGATGCCTACCTGGGTGGCACGCATCCTGGCGGCACGGGATGCCGGTGCGCCGGTGGCCATTTCCTGGAATCAGCACATCTGGGGTGTCGATGTCTGGGCGATTCTCAAGGGCACGCCCAAAGCCGATATCTGCCGACAGTTCATTGCCTTTGCCTGTGATCCGCAGCGCCAGGCCAAGCTCACCGAATATGTAATGAACGGTCCTACCCAGCCCGAAGCGTTCAAGTACATCCCTGCGGCACGCGCCAGGGATCTTGCCACTCATCCCGACAACATCAAGTTGGGTGTCGGTATCGACAACGATTACTGGGCCAAGAACAAAGGCGAAGCCCTGGACCATTTCAATGAGTGGATTCTGGGCTGATCAGCCTTGGGAGAGACGCGATGGCAACCTCTATAAAATTGCGGGTCGATGGCGTGCACAAGCGTTTCGGCTCCTTTGTGGCCCTCAAGGAAACCAGTCTGGAACTGCGCCAAGGCGAATTCCTCACGCTGCTGGGCCCGTCGGGCTCGGGCAAGACCACGCTGTTGATGATGGTTGCCGGGCTGATGGAACCGGATGGCGGCAGTCTCTGGATCGATGGCCGCCTGGCCACCTACGCGCCGCCTTACGAGCGTGATATCGGCATGGTGTTTCAAAGCTATGCCCTGTTCCCGCACCTGACCATCGCCGAGAACATTGCCTTTCCGCTGCGCATGCGCAAGCACCCGGTAGCGCAGATCGACAAACAGGTCAAAGACGTTCTCGAATTGATCCAGTTGCCGCATGTAGCACAGCGCTACCCGCGCGAGTTGTCCGGCGGGCAGCAGCAACGCGTTGCCCTGGCGCGTTGCATCGTTTACCAACCCAGCATCATCCTGATGGATGAACCACTGGGGGCGCTGGACAAGAAGCTGCGCGATCAGTTGCAGATCGAGATCAAGCGTCTGCACAAGCAATTGGGCACCACCATCCTGTACGTCACCCATGATCAGCAAGAGACCCTGACCATGTCGGACAGGGTGTGCCTGATGAATCACGGCCATATCGAGCAGATCGGTACGCCCAATGATCTCTATTTTCGCCCACGCACGGTGTTTGCCGCTGATTTCCTCGGCGAGTCGAACATCCTCAGCGGTGTTGCGGTCAGCCAGAGCAATTCGTTGGTGTCTATCAGCAGCGTCGAGCTGGGCGGCTCGCTGCAAGCACCGGGCAACCAGAACGGTCCATTGAACTGGATGGTTCGCCCTGAACGGATGCGTCTGGCCAGTGAGCCGGAGGCGGGCTTCAACGCCATTCAGGGGACTCTGAGCGAGGTGATCTTCACCGGTGGCGTGACCCGTTCGTTGATCACCACGACGGGCGGTGCAAGCCTGATGGTGGCCGGGCTGACCTTTGAGCAAGGCCTGACCAGCCAGCCGGGCCAGGCCGTGTGGGTGCTCTGGCATCCGTCGGATACGGTGTTGCTGCCGGTGACGCCCAAGCAGGAGGCTGCATGACTCAGGCCGCTCTCGACACTACTCTGGCCAACGCGTCCATGCGTCGGCCTTTTCGCATCAAGCCGTGGATGATGGTGCTGCCTGCGCTGCTGTTTCTGGTGCTGCTGATGGTCTACCCGGTGGCGGAATTCCTCGGCCTGAGCGTCATTCGCAAAGGTGAGTTATCCCTCTATAACTATCAGCGTTTGTTCTCCCGGGATATTTATTGGCGGGTGCTGGTCATTACCCTGCAATGTGCGGGCTGGACCACGCTGTTCGCCATCCTGTTCGGTTATCCGGTGGCTTATCTGATCGCCACCACCCATAACAGGACCCGCGCCCGGTTGATGTTCTGGTTGATGTTGCCGTTCTGGACCAGCTTTCTGGTCCGCACCTTTGCCTGGATCGTGCTGCTGGGGCGCAACGGTCTGTTCAATCAGTGGTTGCAGGCCGTTGGCCTGACCGACGCGCCGGCCGAGCTGCTGTACAACTTCCGCGCGGTGATGATCGGCATGCTGCACGCGCTGATGCCGCTGTGTGTGATCACCATGCTCTCGGTCCTCGACAATATCGACGCCAATCTCTCCCGGGCTTCCATGACCCTGGGAGCGCCGCCGGGCAGTACCTTCTGGCGGATTTATTTTCCCTTGTCCATGCCCGGGGTCGCAGCCGGGGGCCTGCTGGTGTTCATCACGGCTCTGGGTTTTTTCATCACCCCGGCGCTCCTGGGCAGCCCCAGGGACATCATGTTGCCGCAGTTGATCATTCAACAGGTGCAGGAGCTGCTGAACTGGGAATTCGCCGGCGCCTTGTCGGTGCTGCTGCTGGTCGCGGTGCTGGTGGTGTTCGTGGTGTATGACCGGATCTTCGGCATGTCGACCCTGGCCGGCGGGTCCGCAATCTCTGCCAAGCCTCGGCGCCTGGGCGTTCTCTCGCGTCTGGGGCGCGTGCTGCTGGCCGGCCTTGGACGTGCCAGCGACCTGCTGATTCGCCTGCTGTCACCGTTGGCCGGCAACTCGGCAGAGCGTCGCAGACGGCCCATCGGGCGCTGGTTCCTGTGGCTGGTGGTGCTTGTGATTCTGTTTTTCCTGGTCGCCCCGGCGTTCGTCATGGTGCCCATTTCGTTCACGCAAACGCCGGTGCTGGACTGGCCGCCCAAGGGGTTCAGCCTGCAATGGTATGACGCCTATCTGCAATCACCGGCCTGGATCGCCGCCACGTTGCGCTCGGTGCAGGTGGCCTTGTTGACTGCCGTGCTGTCGATGCTCATTGGCACTCCGGCCGCTTTTGGCCTGATGCGCGGGCTCAAGCGCGGTAACGCATTGGTGTTGGCGTTTTTGTTGTCGCCCTTGATCCTGCCGCGCATCGTGATCGCTGTCGCGCTGTTCTACCTGTTTTCCAAGCTTTCCCTGATTGGCAGCGTTACCGGCCTGGTGCTGGGCCACACCATTCTGGCGGTTCCCTATGTGGTGGTCAGTGTGATGGCGGTGCTGAAGAACTATGACCAGCGCTATGACAACGCGGCCTGGAGCCTGGGCGCCAACCGCTGGCACACCTTGCGCCATGTGACCTTGCCGCTGCTCAAGGGCGGTTTGCTGGCGGCTTTTCTGTTCGCTTTCGTGACCTCTTTCGACGAGTTGACCCTGTCGCTGTTTGTCAGCGGCGGCATGCAGGCCACGTTGCCCAAACAGATGTGGGACAGCGCGATCCTGCAGGTCAATCCGCTGCTCGCCGCCGTGTCCACCTTGCTGTTGGCTCTTATCGCCGTCGTCCTGTTGCTGGCCAACCGTCTCAGTGGCCGCGATAAAAAGCGCCTGGCCAATTGATCCCTGTTTGAAAGGAATTTTCCCATGTCAGTACCTCATTTGCACGGCATCCTGCCACCGTTTCCAACCCCGATGACCACTGACGGTCGTGTCGACGAAAAAGCCCTGCGTAAAATGCTGCATATGTTGATCGAGGCAGGTGCGCATGGCCTGGTACCGATTGGCGGCACGGGTGAGTACACGGCGCTGTCGCCACAGGATCGTGAACGCGTCGTGGCTATTACCGTCGAAGTGGTCGACGGCCGCATCCCGGTGATCGCCGGTATGGTTTCTCCCGGTTTTGCCGAATCCGTGGCGGCCGGCAAAGCTTTCAAGGCGGCCGGTGCGGATGGTCTGCTGGCAGTGACGCCGTTCTACGTATCGCCCACCCAGAGCGGTATCCGCGAATATTTCCGCGCCTATCGCGAGGCAGTGGACGTGCCGATCCTGTTCTATGACGTGCCTTACCGCACCCGGATCGTGACGGAGGCGCAAACCATCGCCGACATGGAAACGGACGGCTCCATATTCGGCATGAAGGCCTGTAATACCGACATGGCCCACTTCAATCAGGTCATGAACCTGACCAGTGCGGATTTCCAGATGCTGTCTGGCGAGGACCTGCTCTATCCGGCCCATGCGGCATTGGGGGCACGGGGCGGTATTCTTGCTTCTTCGCCCTTGCTGCCGCATTACTGGCTCAAACTCTACGAAACGTTCAAGGCCGGTAGACTGGACGAGGGCATCGCCGCTCAGCGGCGTCTTCTGCCTTTACTCGACGCCCTGTTCGCCGAAGCCAATCCAGGGCCGCTCAAGGCGGCCATGAAAATGATCGATCAGGACTGCGGTGATGTCCTGTCCCCCTTGCAGGCGCCCAGCGCCGCCACGGTGGAGCGGCTGCACCGAGCCATGGGCGAGTTGCGTAGTGCCGGGGTCCTCGCCGCATGAGTCAGAGCATCAGGCTTGATCCCGATGGTGCTGTGGATGACCTGCGCATCCCGCGAGATGAACTCCATGCGTGGGTGTGCAGAATCTTCACGGCCCTGGGCTCTGATGCGCGGGAGTCCGGGTTGATGGCCGATCACCTGGTCAAGGCCAATCTGTACGGTCATGACTCCCATGGCATCAGCCTTATTCCGCTGTACGCTCGGATGGTTCGCGAGGGTAAGGTCAGGCCCAATACCCGGATGCGCAGGGTGTTGGACAATGGCAGCCTGTTGACTCTGGATGCCGGTCGGGGCTTCGGCCAGGCGGCGGGCTTCGAAGCCATGGCCTTGGGCATCGAACGGGCCAAAGAGAGTGGCTCGCTGATCATGGCCCTGCGCAACAGCCATCATCTGTGTCGCATTGGTCATTGGGCTGAGCAATGTGCCGAAGCCGGCCTGGTCTCGGTGCATTTCGTCAATGTGCTGCACGGCCCGCCGGTCGTGGCACCTTACGCCGGAGCCGACGCTCGCCTGCACACCAATCCTTTCGCCGTGGGCGTGCCGCGCCAGGGCAAGCAGCCGTTGGTGCTGGACTTTGCTACCAGTCGCGCAGCCCAGGGCAAAATGCGTATTGCCATGAACCGCGGCATCGAGGTCCCGCCCGGTTACCTGATCGATGAATACGGCGAACCGACCCTGGACCCAGGGGTGGTCTATCGCTCGCCGATTGGCGCATTACTGCCATTTGGTGATCACAAAGGCGCCGGGCTGGCCTTTGTCTGTGATGTGCTGGCGGGAGCATTGAGTGGTGCCGGGACCTTGCATGAGGGCTCGATGGAGGAGGGGGTCTATATCAACAACATGCTGTCGATTCTCATCGATCCCGCACGCCTTGGCGGCTGTGACCAATGGCAGGCCGAGCTTGAGGCCGGTGCGGCGTATGTCCAGGCATCGCCGCCGCGTCCCGGCATGGGCGATGTGCTGCTGCCCGGCGAAATAGAGCAACGTGTCGCAGCTACCCGCCTGGCCAATGGCATTCCGGTGGATCCGACCACCTGGCGCCTGATTGGCGAGGCGGCAGCCCTGGCGGGTCTCTAAGTATGCACGTGGTGGGAATTGCTCAACCGATCTCGCTGACGTATTCGCCCACCTCTTTAATGATAAGACGCAACGTCTCATCCAGATCGGCCAGTTCATCGGCGGGCGTGCTGTGGGTGATCTCGTAGCGGGTATCGCCACCCAGCGGTTCGGCGTCCCCGGCATCGATTTCCACCAGTAGCCGTGTGGGCTTGAGGGTGACTTTCAGGTTGTCGACCACGTGAATGGTGTCGTCACGGAAGGTGATGTCGACCTCATCTTCATCGGGAAACCGCGCCAGCAGAAACAGATCACCGTCGCTGCCGTGGCAGCAGACCAGTGCCATGTCATCTTCTTCCTCGTCGCAGGGATTGAAAATGAAGCTGTCGGTGGTCATGTGCATGGTCGTGGTTCCTTCTGGCTTACGGTCAAGGCAAAAAGGCAATTTTGCCTGTCCTGATTATTTTTTGTTGGCCAATCGCTGCAAGCTTTATCAGGTTAGCGGGTTACAACCGGAAATTGTCAGCGGGTGCCCTGAAGTAAAACACAGTGATCTGAATTGGAATGAGGCTCCCGCAAAAAAACACCTGCCAATCCGGCTGATCACCCGGCAACACCCTGCAACGCTTCAACCCGGCCCATCTGCAGCCTGATGACTGAATATGTCGCAGCATGGCAAGCAACCGCGTGCGTCCAGTCGTTAAGCTGGAAGGCAGATGAGCGGTAGCGTCAATGCGTGTGCTTTTTCGTTGCCAATCTCGCGATTTGAATGTGACGAGTCGTTCGCGGCAAGCGTTAGTTCTTTGGCCTATGCTGCGCTTCTGCCCGTTCACCCAGGCGCAGCATGCGCAGGCAACACTTCCTTCAAGCTTCCTATCTAAAAAAGCACAAGCGGAGTACCTCAGATGGCGTTCTTCACCGCAGCCAGCAAGTCTGACTTCCAGCATCAACTGCAAGCAGCACTGGCGCAGCACATCAGTGAACAGGCACTGCCACAAGTGGCGCTGTTCGCTGAGCAATTCTTCGGCATCATGCCTCTCGATGAGCTGACTCAACGTCGCCTCTCCGACCTGGTCGGCTGCACGCTCTCGGCCTGGCGCCTGCTGGAGCGCTTCGATCCGGCACAGCCACAGGTACGTGTGTACAACCCGGATTACGAGCGTCATGGCTGGCAATCGACCCACACCGCCGTTGAAGTCCTGCATCACGACCTGCCATTCCTGGTGGATTCGGTTCGCACCGAGCTCAACCGCCGCGGCTACAGCATCCATACCCTGCAAACCACTGTGCTGAGCGTGCGTCGTGGCAGTCAGGGTGAGCTGCTCGAAGTGCTGCCCAAGGGCACTATCGGTGCAGACGTCGAGCAAGAGTCACTGATGTATCTGGAGATCGACCGCTGCGCCAATGCCAGCGAGTTGAACGTGCTGGCCCGGGAGCTGGAGCAGGTGCTCAGCGAAGTGCGGGTTGCCGTCGAAGACTTCGAGCCAATGAAGGCCAAGCTCAATGAGCTGCTGGCGGGGATCGACAACAGCCCGTATCAGGTTGATGGCGAAGAGAAAGACGAGATCAAGGCCTTCCTGCAATGGATGGTCAACAACCATTTCACTTTCCTCGGTTACGAAGAGTTCACCGTCAGCGGTGAAACCGATGGCGGCCAACTGGTGTACGACGAGTCGTCGTTCCTTGGCCTGACCAAGCTGCTGCGGGCCGGTCTGAGCAAAGAAGACCTGCATATAGAAGGCTATGCGGTCAACTACCTCAACGAGCCGATGCTGCTGTCGTTCGCCAAGGCTGCGCATCCGAGCCGCGTGCATCGTCCGGCCTACCCTGACTACGTGTCGATCCGCCAGATCGATGCCGACGGCAAGGTGCTCAAGGAATGCCGCTTCATGGGCCTCTACACCTCGTCTGTCTACGGCGAGAGCGTGCGGGTCATCCCGTACATTCGTCGCAAGGTCGCTGAAGTCGAGCGCCGATCCGGCTTTGACGCCAAGGCGCACCTGGGCAAGGAGCTGGCCCAGGTCGTCGAAGTATTGCCCCGTGACGACCTGTTCCAGACTCCGGTGGACGAGCTGTTCAACACCGTGATGTCCATCGTGCAGATTCAGGAACGCAACAAGATTCGCGTATTCCTGCGCAAGGACCCCTACGGGCGTTTCTGCTACTGCCTGGCCTATGTGCCGCGCGATATCTATTCCACCGAAGTACGGCAGAAGATCCAGCAGGTGCTGATGGAGCGCCTCAAGGCCAGCGACTGCGAGTTCTGGACCTTCTTCTCCGAGTCGGTACTGGCCCGTGTGCAACTGATCCTGCGTGTGGACCCGAAGGTCACCCTGAACATCGACCCGCTGCAGCTGGAAAACGAAGTGATCCAGGCCTGCCGTTCGTGGAAGGACGATTACGCCAGCCTGGTCGTGGAAAGCTTCGGCGAAGCCCATGGCACCAACGTGCTGGCAGATTTCCCCAAAGGTTTCCCGGCAGGTTATCGCGAGCGTTTCGCCGCCCACTCGGCGGTGGTCGACCTGCAACACCTGCTCAGCCTGAACGACGCCAATCCGCTGGTCATGAGCTTCTACCAGCCATTGTCCGGCGACAAGGCACAGTTGCACTGCAAGCTGTACCACGCCGACACCCCGCTGGCGCTGTCCGACGTGCTGCCGATCCTGGAAAACCTCGGCCTGCGCGTGCTGGGCGAATTCCCCTATCGCCTGCATCACAGCAATGGCCGCGAGTTCTGGATTCATGACTTCGCCTTTACCTATGGCGAAGGGCTGAACCTGGATATCCAGCAACTCAACGACACCCTGCAGGACGCTTTCGTCCATATCGTGCGCGGCGATGCCGAGAACGATGCGTTCAACCGTCTGGTCCTCACCGCCGGCCTGCCATGGCGCGATGTTGCGCTGCTGCGTGCCTATGCCCGTTACCTGAAGCAGATTCGCCTGGGCTTCGACCTGGGTTATATCGCCAGTACCCTGAACAACCACACCGATATCGCCCGCGAGCTGACCCGTCTGTTCAAGACCCGTTTCTATCTGGCGCGCAAGCTGGGCAGCGACGATCTGGACGATAAGCAACAGCGTCTGGAACAGGCGATCCTCAGCGCTCTGGACGATGTTCAGGTCCTCAACGAAGACCGCATCCTGCGTCGTTACCTGGACCTGATCCGCGCCACCGTGCGGACCAACTTCTATCAGCCTGACGCCAATGGCCAGAGCAAGAGCTACTTCAGCTTCAAGTTCAACCCGCGACTGATTCCGGAACTGCCCAAACCGGTGCCGAAGTTCGAAATCTTCGTCTACAGCCCGCGTGTCGAAGGCGTGCACCTGCGCTTCGGCAACGTTGCCCGTGGCGGCCTGCGCTGGTCGGACCGCGAGGAAGACTTCCGTACCGAAGTGCTGGGCCTGGTAAAAGCCCAGCAGGTGAAGAACTCGGTCATCGTGCCGGTCGGCGCCAAGGGCGGCTTCCTGCCGCGTCGTCTGCCCACCACCGGCAGTCGCGATGAGATCCAGGCAGAAGCGATCGCCTGCTACCGCATCTTCATTTCCGGCCTGCTGGATATCACCGATAACCTCAAGGAAGGCGAACTGGTACCGCCGGTCAACGTTGTGCGCCATGACGACGATGACCCGTACCTGGTAGTGGCTGCCGACAAGGGCACCGCGACCTTCTCCGACATCGCCAACGGCATTGCCATCGACTACGGCTTCTGGCTCGGCGACGCCTTCGCCTCGGGCGGCTCGGCCGGTTATGACCACAAGAAGATGGGCATCACCGCCAAGGGCGCCTGGGTCGGCGTGCAGCGCCACTTCCGTGAACGCAATATCAATGTGCAGAAAGACAGCATCAGCGTGATCGGCATCGGCGATATGGCCGGCGATGTGTTCGGCAACGGCCTGCTGATGTCGGACAAGCTGCAGATGGTCGCAGCCTTCAACCACCTGCATATCTTCATCGACCCGAACCCGGACCCGGCCAGCAGCTTCGCCGAGCGTCAGCGTCTGTATGACCTGCCGCGTTCGGCCTGGACCGACTACGACACCAGCCTCATGTCGGCCGGTGGCGGCATCTTTCCGCGCAGTGCGAAGAGCATCGCCATTACTCCGGAAATGAAGCAGCGTTTCGACATCAGCGCCGACAAGCTGACCCCGACCGAACTGATGCACGCGCTGCTCAAGGCGCCGGTGGATCTGCTGTGGAACGGCGGCATCGGCACTTACGTCAAGGCCAGCAGCGAGACCCATGCGGATGTTGGCGACAAGGCCAACGATGCGCTGCGGGTCAACGGTAACGAGCTGCGCTGCAAGGTGGTGGGCGAGGGCGGCAACCTGGGCATGACCCAGCTCGGCCGCGTCGAGTTCGGCCTGCTGGGCGGTGCGACCAACACCGACTTCATCGACAACGCCGGTGGCGTGGACTGCTCCGACCACGAAGTGAACATCAAGATCCTGCTCAACGAAGTGGTGCAGGCTGGCGACATGACCGAGAAGCAGCGCAACCAGCTGATGGAAGGCATGACCGACGAAGTGGGCAATCTGGTGCTCGGCAACAACTACAAGCAGACCCAGGCCCTGTCCCTGGCTGCCCGTCGTGCCTATGAGCGCATCGCCGAATACAAGCGCCTGATCGCTGATCTGGAAGCCCGTGGCAAGCTGGATCGCGCCATCGAGTTCCTGCCCAACGACGAACAACTGAACGAGCGCGTCGCCGCAGGCAAGGGCCTGACCCGTCCTGAGCTGTCGGTGCTGATTTCCTACAGCAAGATCGAACTGCAGCAAGCGCTGCTCGACTCCCGTGTGCCGGATGACGATTACCTGGCCCGTGACATGGAAACCGCCTTCCCGCCGTCCCTTGGCGCGAAATACGGCAGTGCCATGCGTCAACACCGTCTGAAGCGTGAAATCGTCAGCACCCAGATCGCCAACGACCTGGTCAACCACATGGGCATCACCTTCGTGCAGCGGCTCAAAGAGTCGACCGGCATGAGCGCAGCGAACGTCGCAGGTGCCTACGTGATCGTGCGCGATATCTTCCACCTGCCGCACTGGTTCCGGCAGATCGAGGCGCTGGACTACAACGTCCCGGCTGAAATTCAGCTGGCGTTGATGGACGAGCTGATGCGCCTGGGTCGTCGTGCCACGCGCTGGTTCCTGCGCAGCCGTCGTAACGAACTGGATGCCGGTCGCGATGTTGCTCACTTCGGTCCGCATATCGCGGCCCTGGGTCTGAAACTCGACGAACTGCTGGAAGGGGAGACCCGCCAGGTCTGGCAGACCCGCTATCAGGAGTACGTCGATGCCGGCGTGCCTGAACTGCTGGCGCGGATGGTGGCGGGCACCACCCACCTCTATACCCTGCTGCCGATCATCGAGGCTTCGGACGTCACAGGGCAAAATGCAGCTGAAGTGGCCAAGGTCTACTTCGCCGTGGGCAGCGCTCTGGACGTGACCTGGTACCTGCAACAGATCAGCAACCTGCCGGTGGAAAACAACTGGCAGGCGCTGGCGCGGGAAGCATTCCGCGACGATATCGACTGGCAACAACGGGCGATCACCGTTTCGGTCCTGCAAATGCCCGACGGCCCTGCCGATGTCGAAGAGCGCCTGAACCTGTGGCTGGAACAGCACAAGGCAATGGTCGATCGCTGGCGCGCCATGCTGGTCGAGCTGCGTGCCGCCAGCGGCACCGACTACGCGATGTACGCGGTAGCCAACCGCGAACTGCTGGACCTGGCCATGAGCGGGCAGGTGACGGTGGTTTGATTGGTTGAGGTGTTAACGCTGTAATTGGAAGCCCCGTATCGAAAGATGCGGGGCTTTTTTATGGATTGCCCGGAATCGTTGGTGCGGGGCAATAAAAAACCCCGTCACAAGGACGGGGTTCTTTTAACGCGAGAAGCTGTGATTAAGCTTGAACGACCGGGATATTGGCGTTCGCAGCAGCTTCACGGAACTCGGCGATCTGATCGAAGCTCAGGTAGCGGTACACGTCCGCTGCCATGGTGTCGATCTGATTGGCGTAGCTCATGTATTCCTCAACGGTCGGCAGGCGACCCAGGATCGAAGCGACGGACGCCAGCTCGGCCGAGGCCAGGTAGACGTTCGCACCATCGCCCAGACGGTTGGGGAAGTTACGGGTCGAAGTCGAAACCACGGTGGAGTTCGGTTCAACGCGAGCCTGGTTACCCATGCACAGCGAGCAGCCCGGCATTTCCATGCGCGCGCCAGCCTTGCCGTAGATGCCGTAGTAGCCTTCTTCGGTCAGCTGGTGAGCGTCCATCTTGGTCGGTGGCGACAGCCACAGACGGGTTGGCAACTGACCCTTGACCTGATCCAGCAACTTGCCCGCAGCGCGGAAGTGGCCGATGTTGGTCATGCAGGAACCGATGAACACTTCGTCGATCTTCTCGCCTTGTACAGAGGACAGCAGGCGGGCATCGTCCGGGTCGTTCGGCGCGCAGAGCACAGGCTCTTTGACGTCGGCCAGGTCGATCTCGATGATTTCGGCGTATTCGGCGTCCTTGTCGGCTTCCAGCAGCTGCGGGTTGGCAACCCAGGCTTCCATCGCCTGAGCACGGCGCTCCAGGGTGCGAGGATCACCGTAACCCTGTTCGATCATCCAGCGCAGCAGGGTGATGTTGGAGTTCAGGTACTCGATGATCGGCTCTTTGGCCAGCTTGATGGTGCAACCGGCAGCGGAGCGTTCGGCCGAGGCGTCGGACAGTTCGAAAGCCTGTTCGATGCTGAGGTTTTCCAGACCTTCGATCTCCAGGATGCGACCGGAGAAGGCGTTCTTCTTGCCTTTCTTCTCTACGGTCAGCAGGCCTTTCTGGATTGCGTAGTAAGGAATGGCATGAACCAGGTCACGCAGGGTGATGCCAGGTTGCAGCTTGCCTTTGAAGCGGACCAGGATCGACTCCGGCATGTCCAGCGGCATGACGCCGGTGGCAGCGGCGAAGGCAACCAGACCGGAACCGGCCGGGAAGGAGATACCGATCGGGAAACGGGTGTGGGAGTCACCACCGGTACCGACGGTGTCCGGCAGCAGCATGCGGTTCAGCCAGCTGTGGATGATGCCGTCGCCCGGACGCAGGGATACGCCGCCGCGGGTCATGATGAAGTCAGGCAGGGTGTGGTGGGTCTTGACGTCGATCGGCTTTGGATAAGCAGCGGTGTGGCAGAAGGACTGCATGACCAGATCGGTGGAGAAGCCCAGGCACGCCAGGTCTTTCAGTTCATCACGGGTCATTGGACCTGTGGTGTCCTGGGAGCCGACGGTAGTCATCTTCGGTTCGCAGTAGGTACCCGGACGGATGCCTTCCACGCCGCATGCCTTGCCGACCATTTTCTGCGCCAGGGTGAAACCCTTGGTGCTGGCCGCCGGTACGTCAGGCAGCTTGAACAGGGTCGAAGGTGGCAGACCCAGCTCGGTACGGGCCTTGCTGGTCAGGCCGCGACCGATGATCAGCGGAATACGGCCACCGGCGCGGACTTCGTCGAGCAGGACCGGCGTCTTCATTTCGAAGGTGGCCAGGACTTCGTCGCTGTCGTGCTTGGTGACTTTGCCTTCATACGGGTAAACGTCGATCACGTCGCCCATGTTCAGCTTGGAAACGTCGAATTCGATTGGCAGAGCGCCAGCATCTTCCATGGTGTTGTAGAAGATTGGAGCGATCTTGCTGCCGAAGCAGAAGCCACCGGCGCGCTTGTTCGGCACGTAAGGAACGTCGTCGCCGAAGAACCACAGTACCGAGTTGGTTGCCGATTTACGCGACGAACCGGTACCGACCACGTCACCGACGTAGGCGATCGGGAAGCCGTCGTTGCGCATCTGCTCGATTTGCTTCATCGGGCCGATGGAGCCCTGGACGTCCGGAACGATGCCGTCACGGGCCATTTTCAGCATGGCCAGGGCGTGCAGCGGGATATCAGGACGGGACCAGGCATCAGGTGCCGGGGACAGGTCGTCGGTGTTGGTTTCGCCGGTGACCTTGAAGACGCGCAGGCTGATCTTGTCGGCCAGGGTCGGACGCTTCTGGAACCACTCGCCGTCGGCCCAGGATTGCAGGACGCCCTTGGCGTGAACGTTGCCGTTCTTGGCTTTTTCAGCCACGTCGTGGAAGGCATCGAACATCAGCAGCGTGTGCTTGAGTTGTTCGGCGGCTACCGGAGCCAGATCGGCGTCGTCCAGCAGGGCTACCAGCGTCACGATGTTGTAGCCACCTTGCATGGTGCCCAACAGTTCAGTAGCGCGCTTTTTGTCGATCAGCGGGGAGGTTGCTTCGCCTTTGGCGAGTGCGGAGAGGAAGCCGGCCTTGACATAGGCTGCTTCGTCCACTCCTGGTGGAACGCGGTTGGTGATCAGGTCGACAAGGAAAGCTTCTTCACCAGCCGGAGGATTTTTCAGCAGCTCGATCAGGCCAGCTGTTTGTTCGGCGTTAAGCGGCTGGGGCACGATACCCTGGGCGGCACGCTCTTCGATGTGTTTACGGTAGGCTTCAAGCACAGTTATTACCCTCATCAGTGGTCCCAAATGGGTGTCCGGGACGCTCATCCAGAAATTGCCCATACCCTCTGTATTAAAGGCTTTTTGAGCCTGGTTACCAGGGTGCGGCAATCTCCAACAGAAGCTGTTTTCAAAGTTTTACGCCTGCATCACGGTTTTGGGGAGGGGACGCAGGCGAACCTGCGTCAAACCGGAACTGCTGGGTTAACTTGACTGTGCTCGTGACGCTTTGAAAACAGCTTCCAACGGACATTTGCGCCTTAAAAGGCCCGGTGATTCTACGGCATATCTTTGCCAAAGGTAAGTTGGCTAAAGAATCTTCGGGGGTGATCGTCTTTAGACAAAGGGCTAAGATGACTGCTTGTTTCTCCCGCCTTGCCTTGGTTCAGCATGCCCAATCAAACCATCAAAACCCCCTGCGTCGGCCTTTGCTCCACTGTTTACGGGGATCTGGTATGTCGTGGCTGCAAGCGTTTCCACCACGAAGTGATCCACTGGAACGGCTACAACGAGGACGAAAAAAGGGCGGTGTGGCTGCGTCTGGAACAGTTGCTGGTGCAGGTCATGACCGCCAAGGTGGAAGTGTTCGACGCGCAAAAGCTGCGCCAGCAGCTGGAACAGCGGCAGATTCGCTTCGTGCCCCATCAGTCCGAATACTGCTGGGCCTACCAGCTGATCGCCCGTGGCGCGCGGATGATCAGCCAGCTGGAAGCCTATGGTCTGGTGCTGATGCCGGAATTCCGCAGCTGGGAGCTGCCGCAATTGCGCGATGCCATTGATCGCGAGTTTTTCCTGCTGTCAGAGGCGCATTATCAGCGCTATATCGCCCCGGCTTTTTTGCGCGATGCCATTGGCACCTGAATCGCAAACCCTGTTGGAGCGTAATGCTTTCAGTGAGCTGTGCGCTCAGCCTCCAGATGCCGGATAAACTCATCGGTCTTGAGCACCAGCACATCCCCTTCCAGCGAATCGAGCACCACTTCGGCGGTATTGCCGATCAGTGCGCCCGCGATGCCGCTGCGGGCCACGGTGCCGATGACGGTGACCACGGCATCGAGCTGATGAGCGGTATAGGGAATCAGCACGTCGGCGGCACCCTCGGCGATATGCAGGTGGGCGTCGTCGATCTCGAACTTGTCCTGAAATGCCTGGCACTGTTCGCGATAGCTCGCGGCGAGGTCCTGCGTGGGCGGGTACAGCGGGTCTGCCGCCGACAGCATGGGAGACGGATGGGCGGCGACCACATGCAGCGAACCCTTGGCCAGGCTGGCGATGTCGAAGCCATGATCAACGATGTCGAAATGCAGTTGTTTGTGCTGTTCGTCGCTGTTGCCGACGTCGACGGCGGCCAGTACCACGCCACCGTGCCAGGGCCTGTCACTCTTGACCATCAGTACCGGCGCGGGGCACTGGCGCAGCAGTTTCCAGTCTTCGGGCGTCAGCAAGGCTTTTTTCAGCGGGTTGTCCGGAAAGTGCTGCTTGATCACCAGGCCACAGCCTTCGGCCTGTTGCGAGCGAATAATGGTCTCGTGCACCGAGTGATGCCAGTTTTGCTCGGTCGAGACGCTGAAGTCATCGGCCTGCAGGTCGTCACGCAGCCGTTGCAGGGCGGAGCTGTGATCGTACTTTTTATCGCAGATCAACAGATGCAGATGGGCATTGGTGACCCCGGCAATCAGACAGGCACGATCCAGCGCCAGGCTTTCGTCGGCGTCCTTCTCCAGTGTCGGTTCAAGGACTACAAGCAGACTGTGGATGGATTGCATGACGGGCTCTCCTGTCTGACATCGCGATGCGTGCTTTCACTATAGATGGCTCTGTCCATCTGTGACGTTGATCCAGATCAGCGCCCGCCAGTGCAAAGAAACTGGCCCTGTGCCGTGACCCTCGTATAATGCTGCGCCTTGCCCATACCCTTACTTGTGAAGCCATGTTCCCGATCCCTGAAATCGAAGCCTTCCTGCTGTGCCGCACTCCCGACAGCTGGGTCCAGGCGGCACTGCAAAACCTCGACATCCTGTTGATCGACCATGCCAACAACGAGAAAAAGGCGGCCGGGGCGGCGTTTCAGTTCATGTTCCAGTACAACGACAAGTTCGATCTGCTGAGCAAGATGTCGCGTCTGGCCCGGGAAGAACTGCGTCATTTCGAACAGGTGCTGAGCATCATTCGCAAGCGCGAAATTCCCATGGCCAACGTCAGTTCAGCCCGTTATGCCGGCGCCTTGCGCAAGCGGGTGCGCAATCACAACCCCTACCGCCTGACCGATGCACTGATTGTCGGGGCCATTGTCGAGGCGCGCTCCTGCGAGCGCTTTGCCGCTCTGGTACCGCATCTGGACGAGGAGCTGGGCAAGTTCTACGCCGGGTTGCTCAAGTCCGAAGCCCGACACTTTCAGGATTACCTGAAACTGGCCTATGCCTATGGTGAGAAAGCTGACGTCGACGCCAAGATCGAGGAAATTCGTCAGGCCGAGCGCGAGCTGATCGAAAGCCCGGATGAGGAATTTCGCTTTCACAGTGGTGTGCCAGCACGGGCAGTCGAGTTGCAGCCGTAAAGAATGCGGGATCGGCTTTAGCCGGGAAGGCTTAGTACAGCCGGGCTCTCTCGATAGCCTGTCATAATCTCTTCCCGGCTAAAGCCGGTGCCACGCACTACAGGTACGCCGAAAACACCGGTTCTATTGAACCGGTTTTTTTTTGGAAAAAAACCAGCAAAAAAACTGAGCCAAATGCATGCGTCGTCTGTCGGAGCAGCAATAAGGTTACTAATTGTTTCGTTGACATTAGCTGCCTAGGCAGTAATATCACCATTAATTCCCTGCCTAGGCAGCTTTATAGGTGGTTCACGTGCATTTTTCCCCCGATAATTTCCGTTCCGGCCTTATGGGCATGCTTCTTGGGCGCACCAATATGCTCAAAGACCGCGTGCTCGATAAGTATCTTGAGCCCTACGGCGTCACGTCCTCGCAGTTCAAGGTCCTGATCATCATCGCCCAGTTCTGCGTGGATACCCCGGCCGAGCTGTGCCGCAGCCTTTCGCTGGACAGTGGTTCGATGACTCGCATGCTTGATCGGCTCGAGCAAAAGGGTTTGCTCGCCCGCAGCCGTTCGGTCGAAGACCGCCGCCAGGTTCGTTTGCTGCTCACCGACGAAGGGACCCGCCTGACGGATCTGCTCCCTACCATCGCTGCCAAGGCCATGAATGAGATGTTGGGCTGCCTCGAGGTCTCTGAAGTGGTTGCGTTGGAGCAGATTTTGACCAAGGTCCTGCGTAGCGCCGAGGACGAAGTCAGTATCGAGCGTCTGGATCGTTATGCCCGGGGTGACCAATGAGCGGCAGGAGTGTGCGTGCCAGTTTCAGCCTGATCGCCCTTGCCCTGAGTCTGGCCGGTTGCGCCAATTACGAGGGACTGCTGACCAGTGGCAAGAGCGTGGACGCCAAGCAGTTGCAGGCCAATCAGAGCCTGACCGGCGTCACCCTGACTCCCGCCGCCTGGCCCGCCAGTGACTGGTGGAAAAGCCTCGGCGACAGTCAGCTTGATGGCCTGATTGGCGAAGCCCTGCGCGACAGTCCGGATATGCAGGTCGCCAGTGCCCGTACTCATCAGGCCGCCGCTGCAGCCTATGCCGCCGATGCCGAGCGCATGCCGACCGTCGATGCCAGTGGCAGCGTCAGCCGTTCGCGCCTGGCCAAGGATCAGGACCCGAGCGGGCAGGGCGGCACCCTGAGTACGGTGCGCAGCCTGTCGGCGAGCTTCAATTACAACTTCGATCTGTGGGGCGGCCAGCGGGCTGCCTGGGAAGCGGCACTGGGCCAGGCCCGGGCCGCCGAGGTCGATCAACGTGCAGCACAGCTGACCCTGGCTGCCGATGTCGCCCGCGCCTACAGCAATCTGGCCCATGCCTATGCGGTTCGGGATCTGGCCGAAGAGGACCGCAGCCGCACACAGCAGATGCTCAAGCTTGGCAATCAGCGTCTGAAGTCCGGGATCGACAGCCAGTATCAGTATCAGCAGACCGAAAGTCTGGCCGCCACCTCCGAAGAGCAGTTCATCGACGCAGAAAAAAGCCTGCGCAGCGCCCAGATCGCCCTGTCAGTGTTGCTCGGCAAGGGCCCGGATCGCAGCAACCAGATGGTCCGTCCTGCTGTGCTGAAACCCGCGGTGGTTGCACTGCCGTCGATGCTGCCCGCCGAGCTGTTGGGCCGTCGCCCGGACCTGGTCGCGGCGCGCTGGCGTGTCGAGGCGGCAAGCAAAAGCATTGCCGCCAGCAAGACTCGCTTCTATCCCAACCTGAACCTCAGTGCCGCCGCCGGCACCGAGTCGCTGCTGGGTGATGCGTTGTTCGGTTCGGCCAGCCGCTTCTTTAACGTGGCACCGACCATTTCCCTGCCGCTGTTCGATGGCGGGCGCCTGCGTGCCGATCTCGACGCCCGGGATGCCGACTACGACCTGGCAGTGGCGCAGTACAACAAGAGTCTGATTCAGGCCTTGGGTGATGTCAGTGACGACATCAATCAATTGCGCGCTCTGGAAGGGCAGATCAAGGCGAGCCAGCACGCTACCGATGTGATCAAGCAGTCCTACGACACCGTGACCCAACGCTATGGCTCGGGCATCGGCAACTATCTGGATGTGCTGACCGTTGAACAGACTTTGCTGCAATCGCAGCGCCAATTGGCGGATCTCAACGCCGAACGTATCAATCTGTCGATCCTGTTGATGCAGGCACTCGGTGGTGGCTTCCAGGGGCAAGGCCCCGTGCAAGACCAGGCCCCGAATGTTCCGTCAACCGCTTCGCTGACTCATTAAGGTAACTGCCATGGCTACTGCCACTAGCGAAAACACTGCGGCGCCTGCCGCTAAAGACGACAACGCATCGAAAGAAAAGTCGCCTCAGGAAAAGGCCAAGAGCTCGGGCAAGCGCAAGCTCATGCTGCTGATCCTGCTGGTGATCGTGATTCTCGGCGCCGTCGGCGTGTGGTTCTGGTACGACCTGTACGGTCGCTGGAACGAAAGCACCGACGACGCTTATGTGAACGGCAACGTGGTCGCTGTCACACCGCTGGTGACCGGCACCGTGGTCAGCATCGGCGCTGATGATGGCGATCTTGTCCGTGAAGGCCAGATGCTCATCCAGTTCGACCCCAGCGATGCCAAGGTCAGCCTGCAAAGCGCCGAGGCCAACCTGGCCAAGACCGTGCGCCAGGTGCGCGGCCTGTACAGCAATGTCGATGGCCTGAAGGCGCAACTGGCCGCCCAGCGCGCCGAAGTGCAGAAGAATCAGGACAACTACAACCGTCGCCGCAATCTGGCGGCGGGCGGGGCGATTTCCCAGGAAGAGCTGTCCCACGCCAAGGATGACCTGACCAGCGCGCAGAACGCCCTGAACAACATCCAGCAGCAATTGGTCGGCAGCAAGGCTTTGGTGGATGACACCGTCGTTTCTTCCCACCCGGATGTGAAGGCGGCCGCCGCGCAAGTGCGCCAGGCCTATCTGAACAACGCCCGCAGCACGCTGATTGCCCCGGTGACCGGTTATGTCGCCAAGCGCACGGTACAACTGGGCCAGCGGGTTCAGCCGGGCACCACACTGATGTCGGTGATCCCCCTGGATCAGCTGTGGATCGACGCCAACTTCAAGGAAACCCAGTTGCAGAAGATGCGCATCGGTCAGCCGGTGGATATCGAGTCCGATGTGTACGGCAGTGACGTGAAATTCAGCGGCTCCATCGACAGCATCGGCGCCGGCACCGGCAGTGCGTTCGCCTTGCTGCCGGCGCAGAACGCCACCGGTAACTGGATCAAGATCGTCCAGCGTGTGCCGGTGCGGATTCACCTGAACCCCGATCAACTGGCCAGGTACCCGCTGCGCATCGGCCTGTCGACCGTGGTCAACGTCAATCTGCATGACCAGAGCGGGCCGATCCAGGCGCAGAAGCCGCCGCAAAAGGCCACGTTCAGCACTGACATCTATGACCAGCAGTTGCAGCAGGCCGAAGCCGATATCACCCGGCTGATCCATGAAAACAGCGCCGACGCCAGCAAGACCGTACAGCGCTGACCCGCCAATCCGTGCGCCCCGGCCGACCGGTCGGGGCGCCGTTCAAGTGTCAAAGGATTCGCGATGAGCGCTAACGCCCCTGCCTCTTTTACGCCTCCCAGTCTGCTGCTGACCACCATCGGCCTGTCCCTGGCGACCTTCATGCAGGTGCTCGACACCACCATCGCCAACGTTGCCCTGCCGACCATCGCCGGGAATCTGGGGGTGAGTTCGGAGCAGAGCACCTGGGTCATCACCTCGTTTGCCGTGAGCAACGCGATTGCCTTGCCCCTGACCGGCTGGCTCAGCCGCCGCGTGGGTGAGGTCAAGCTGTTTATCTGGGCGACCCTGCTGTTCGTACTGGCGTCTTTCCTCTGTGGGATTTCCACCTCCATGCCGGAACTGGTGGGCTTTCGCGTGCTGCAAGGTGTGGTCGCCGGGCCGCTGTACCCCATGACCCAGACCCTGCTGATTGCGGTCTATCCGCCAGCCAAGCGAGGCATGGCCCTGGCGCTGCTGGCGATGGTCACGGTTGTGGCGCCGATTGCCGGACCGATTCTCGGCGGCTGGATCACCGACAGTTACAGCTGGCCGTGGATCTTCTTTATCAACGTGCCGATCGGTTTGTTCGCCGCCTTTGTCGTGCGCATGCAGATGGCCACCCGACCGGTGAGCACCAGTCGCCAACCCATGGACTATATCGGCCTGATCAGCCTGATCCTCGGGGTCGGTGCCTTGCAGATCGTGCTGGACAAGGGCAACGACCTCGATTGGTTTGAATCTGACTTCATTATTATCGGCTCGGTGATCTCGGCGATATTCCTGGCGGTGTTCGTGATCTGGGAAATGACCGACAAGCATCCTATCGTCAACCTGCGCCTGTTTGCCTACCGTAACTTCCGGTTTGGCACCATTACCCTGGTTGGCGGTTATTCGGCGTTCTTCGGTATCAACCTGCTGTTGCCCCAGTGGTTGCAGACCCAGATGGGCTATACGCCGACCTATGCCGGGCTGGCGGTGGCGCCGATTGGTGTGCTGCCGGTATTGATGTCGCCGTTTGTCGGCAAATACGCCACGCGCTTCGACCTGCGGGTGCTGGCGGGGCTGGCGTTTCTCGGTCTGGGCATGAGTTGCTTCATGCGCGCCGGCTTCAATACCGATGTCGATTTCACCCACGTCGCCCTGGTGCAACTATTCATGGGCGCGGGTCTGGCGCTGTTCTTCATGCCGACCCTGACTATCCTGCTCTCCGACTTGCCGCCGCAGCAGATTGCCGATGGTTCGGGCCTGGCGACGTTCCTGCGTAACCTGGGGGGCAGCTTCGCGGCATCCCTGACTACATGGATCTGGAGCCGCCGGGCCATTCAGCACCACGCCTACCTGAGCGAGAGCATCACCACCTACGACCCGGCGACGCGTGATGCCCTGACGACCATGGGCGGAGCCAGTCAATCGGCCTATGCGCGCCTGGAATCGATCATCAGCAGCCAGGCGTACATGCTGTCCACGGTGGATTATTTCTACATGCTGGGCTGGGTGTTCATGGCCTTGATCGCCATTGTCTGGATGGCCAAGCCGCCGTTTGCCGCGAAAGCGGGGCCTGCGGCCGGTGGTGGGCATTGACGGCTCCGGGCATGAATTGCTGAGGGTAACCCCTGTGGGGGGCGAATGTTGTGGGAGATTCTATGTTTGCTTTAAAGCCAGAGCAGCCCCTTCGCGGATGAATCCGCTCCCACAGATCCGACGATATTCACGCACTATTGTGGGAGCGAATTCATTCGCGAAAGCTTTATTCCGGACGCCGCGAATGCGTTGGATGTACTGGCGCCTTCGCGGATGAATCCGCTCCCACAATCGCTGTGCAAAAGATAGCTTTTGCCCCATCAGTCAGTCGTTGCCTGGTAAGGGCCTAAAGTCGAACGCACTCAGATTGAACCCCTGATCATCCACCTGCAACGCCCAGCCCTGACGATCCCAGTCGCCCAGCACGATGCGCTGGGCAGTCTGGTCGTTGACCTGCAGTTTGTGGATGGCCGGGCGGTGAGTGTGGCCGTGGATCAGGGTACGTACGCCGTATTGGCTCATGATCCGCGGCACTTCTTCCGGGGTGACGTCGACGATGTCGTTGGCCTTCATGCGGGTCTGGACCTTGCTTTCACTGCGCAGCTTGCGCGCCAGCTTGTGCCGTGTGCGCAGGGGCAGGTGGCGCAGAATCCACAGGGTCAGCGGGTGGCGCAGGTAGCGGCGCAGGCGCATGTAGGCTTCGTCGCGGGTACACAGGCTGTCGCCGTGCATCAGCAAAACGGGCTCGCCGTTCATCGGGATGACGCTCGGGTCGTTCAACAGCGTGCAGCCGGCCGCCTTGCAAAAGGCCTGGCCGAGCATGAAGTCGCGATTGCCGTGCATCAGGAATATTTCAGTGCCACTGTCGCTGAGGTCGCGCAGGGCCTGGCAGATCGAGCGCTGGAAGGGCGACATGGCGTCGTCGCCGATCCAGGCTTCGAAGAAATCTCCGAGGATATACAGCGCCTTGGCAGTGCGGGCACGCCCGGTCAGCAGATCCAGAAACGCCAGGGTAATGTCCGGGCGTTGCTCCTCAAGATGCAGGTCGGAGATCAGTAAAATCACTCAATGATCTCGGCTTTCTCGATGATCACGTCTTCAGCAGGTACGTCCTGGTGGCCGGACTTGGAAGTGGTGGCCACGCCTTTGATCTTGTCGACAACGTCGCTGCCTTCGGTGACTTCACCGAATACCGCGTAGCCCCAGCCCTGCACGTTCTTGCCGCTGTGGTTGAGGAAGCTGTTATCGGCAACGTTGATGAAGAACTGCGCGGAGGCCGAATGCGGCTCCATGGTGCGGGCCATGGCGACCGAGTACTTCTTGTTCGGCAGGCCGTTGTCGGCTTCGTTCTGGATGCTTGGGCGCTTGTCTTTCTTTTCTTTCATGCCAGGCTCGAAACCGCCGCCCTGAATCATGAAGTTGCCGATGACACGGTGGAAAATGGTGTTTTCGTAGTGACCGGCGTTCACGTACTCGATGAAGTTGGCGACGGTGATCGGCGCCTTTTCAGCGTTGAGTTCCAGGACGATATCGCCGTGGTTGGTCGTCAGTTTTACTTTGGACATGTTCGAATCGCTCTTGTGGGCATGCGTGAATGAAGGTTTGGCGTGCATCGCCAGTGCTGCCGATTTAACCCAGGCGCGCAGTTTAAAGGCGTTATCCGTTCAGCGGTAGTTCCGGCTGTTGAGGGTTTTATCACGGCGCCCTGTCAGGGCCTTGACAGCTTGGGCTATGATAGACGTTTTGTTTGGTCGGCCGCCGCTGGCCGCACTAGTATGTCCAAGGATCCCATGAGCAAGCCCACTCAAGACCCCGCTGCGAATTCAAAGGCAGGCCCTGCTGTTCCAACCAACTTCCTGCGCCCGATCATTCAGGCGGACCTGGACTCTGGCAAGCACGTCAAGATCGTCACCCGCTTCCCGCCTGAGCCCAACGGTTACCTGCACATCGGCCACGCCAAGTCGATCTGTGTGAACTTCGGCCTGGCCCAGGAGTTCGGGGGCGTCACGCATCTGCGTTTCGACGACACCAACCCGGCCAAGGAAGACCAGGAATACATCGACGCCATTGAAAGCGACGTCAAGTGGCTGGGTTTCGAGTGGGACGGCGCCGTGCGTTATGCCTCGCAGTATTTCGATCAACTGCACGACTGGGCTGTCGAGCTGATCAAGGCAGGCAAGGCCTACGTCGACGACCTGACCCCTGAGCAGGCCCGGGAATACCGCGGCACCCTGACCGAGCCTGGCAGGAACAGCCCGTTCCGCGAGCGCGGCGTCGAGGAAAACCTTGACCTGTTCGCCCGCATGAAGGCCGGTGAGTTCGAAGACGGCAAGCGCGTACTGCGCGCCAAGATCGACATGGCCTCGCCGAACATGAACCTGCGCGACCCGATCCTGTATCGCATCCGCCATGCCCATCACCACCAGACCGGTGACAAATGGTGCATCTACCCGATCTACGACTTTACCCACGGTCAATCGGACGCCATCGAAGGCATCACCCACTCGATCTGCACCCTGGAGTTCGAAAGCCACCGTCCGCTGTACGACTGGTTCCTCGATAACCTGCCGGTGCCGTGCAAGCCGCGCCAGTACGAGTTCTCGCGCCTGAACCTGAACTACACCATCACCAGCAAGCGCAAGCTCAAGCAACTGGTCGATGAAAAGCACGTCAATGGCTGGGACGATCCGCGCATGTCCACGCTGTCGGGCTTCCGCCGCCGTGGCTATACGCCGAAATCGATCCGCAACTTCTGCGAAATGATCGGCACCAACCGTTCCGACGGTGTAGTGGACTTCGGCATGCTTGAATTCAGCATCCGTGACGACCTGGACCACAGCGCCCCCCGTGCAATGTGCGTACTGCGTCCGCTGAAAGTCGTGATCACCAACTATCCGGAAGGTCAGGTCGATCACCTGGAACTGCCGCGTCACCCGAAAGAAGACCTGGGTGTGCGCAAGCTGCCGTTCTCCCGCGAGATCTACATCGATCGCGACGACTACATGGAAGAGCCGCCCAAGGGCTACAAGCGTCTGGAGCCTAACGGCGAAGTGCGCCTGCGCGGCAGCTATGTAATCCGTGCCGACGAAGCGATCAAGGACGCCGACGGCAATATTGTCGAACTGCGCTGTTCCTACGATCCGGACACCCTGGGCAAGAATCCTGAGGGCCGCAAGGTCAAGGGTGTCATTCACTGGGTACCGGCTGCCGAGAGCATCGAGTGCGAAGTGCGTCTGTACGATCGCCTGTTCCGCTCGCCGAACCCTGAAAAAACCGAAGAAGGCGCCAGCTTCCTGGACAACATCAATCCGGACTCCCTGCAAGTACTGACGGGTTGTCGTGCTGAACCCTCGTTGGGGCAAGCACAGCCGGAAGACCGTTTCCAGTTCGAACGCGAAGGCTATTTCTGCGCGGACATCAAGGACTCCAAACCTGGTCAACCGGTCTTCAACCGCACAGTGACCCTGCGCGATTCCTGGACCTGAGGTTAAGTCATTGCTTTCTATCTACAACACGCTCACCAAGAGCAAAGAAGTCTTCAAGCCGCTGGATGGCAACAAGGTGCGCATGTATGTCTGCGGGATGACCGTGTACGACTACTGCCACCTGGGCCATGGCCGCAGCATGGTGGCTTTCGACCTGGTGACCCGCTGGCTGCGCTTCAGCGGTTATGACCTGACGTACGTGCGCAACATCACCGACATCGACGACAAGATCATCAATCGCGCCCGTGAAAACGGCGAGTCGTTCGAAGCCCTGACTGCACGCATGATCGACGCCATGCACGAGGACGAGGCCCGGCTCAATATCCTCAAGCCGGACATGGAGCCCCGTGCCACCGACCATATTGCCGGCATGCACGCGATGATCCAGACCCTGATCGACAAGGGTTATGCCTACGCGCCGGGCAATGGCGACGTGTACTACCGCGTCGGCAAGTTCCTCGGCTATGGCAAGCTGTCACGCAAGAAGATCGAAGACCTGCGCATCGGTGCGCGGATCGAGGTCGACGAATCCAAGGACGATCCGCTGGACTTCGTCTTGTGGAAAGGCGTCAAGCCGGGTGAGCCGAGCTGGGAGTCGCCTTGGGGGCCGGGGCGTCCGGGCTGGCATATTGAGTGCTCGGTGATGTCCACCTGCTGCCTGGGTGAGACCTTCGATATTCATGGTGGCGGCAGCGACCTCGAGTTCCCGCACCATGAAAACGAAATCGCCCAGAGCGAGGCGGCCACCGGCAAGACCTACGCCAATGCCTGGCTGCACTGCGGCATGATCCGCATCAATGGCGAGAAGATGTCCAAGTCCTTGAACAACTTCTTCACCATTCGCGACGTGCTGGAGAAATACCATCCGGAGGTGGTGCGTTACCTGTTGGTATCGAGCCATTACCGCAGCGCGATCAACTATTCCGAAGACAGCCTGAAAGAGTCCAAGGGCGCACTGGAGCGTTTCTATCACGCCCTCAAGGGACTGCCGGTGGCCGAGCCAGCTGGCGGCGAAGCACTGGTCGAGCGTTTCACTGCGGCCATGGACGATGATTTCGGCACGCCGGAAGCCTGCGCCGTGCTGTTCGAGATGGTCCGGGAAATCAACCGTCTGCGGGACACCGATATTGCCGCTGCGGCAGGTCTGGCAGCGCGTCTGAAGCAATTGGCCAGCGTGCTGGGCGTCCTGCAGCTGGAAGCCGATGACTTCCTGCGTGCCGGTGCCGAAGGCAAGGTCGATGCGGCAGAAGTCGAAGCGCTGATCCAGGCGCGTCTGCAAGCCCGCACCGACAAGAACTGGGCCGAATCCGACCGCATCCGCGATCAGCTCACCGCCATGGGCGTGGTGCTGGAAGATGGCAAGGGCGGGACGACGTGGCGGTTGGCGGATTGATATCTGCCTGACATGCGGCTCTCTGTAGGAGCTGCCGCAGGCTGCGAATGATGGTGTCTGACACACCGCTTTCGCAGCCTTCGGCAGCTCCTACAGGGCGGGTTTTTTCAGGTGCTCTGCTCGCGCAGGCGCTTGTACAAGGTATTACGGCTGACCCCCAGCCGTTTTGCCAGCTGTGAAATATTGCCCCCTGCCGCCTGCAACAGGCGGTTCAGGTCCTCGGGGTTGTCCAGGCTGGCCTGGTTGAGGAGCGGCTGCGAGACTTGCGAGCGGTTTTCTTCCTGCTCTTGATCCAGATCGGCAAAAAAGTCTTCCGGCAGATGTTCGGTGCTGATCGGTTCATCATCGGCCAGGGCCAGAGCCACTTGAATGACGCTGCTCATTTGCCGCAGGTTGCCGGGCCACGGATGCTGTTCGAACAGTTCCAGCACCTCGCGCTCAAAGCCCGCCACTTGCCAGTCTTCGCGATGCTGTTCCCATAAGCGCTGAATCAACGCGGTCTTGTCGCTGCGCTGGCGCAGGGGCGGCAGTTCCAGGTTCAGGCCGCTGATGCGGTAGTACAGGTCTTGACGGAAGTGGCCGGACTGCACCTGCTCGCGCAGCGGGCGGTTGGTCGCCGAGACCAGGCGGATATCCACCGGGAATAGCTCACTGCTGCCCAAGGGCTGCACACAGCGCTCTTGCAGTACGCGCAGCAGGCGGGCCTGTACTGGCAGGGGCATATCACCGATTTCATCGAGGAACAGCGTGCCTTTATCGGCCTTGCGGATCAAACCGATGCTGCCTTTCTGATTGGCACCGGTGAAGGCGCCGCGTTCGTAGCCGAACAGCTCCGACTCCACCAGGTCTGCCGGTATGGCGGCGCAGTTCACTGCTATAAACGGCTGTTCCGCCCGGGAGCCAGCCTGATGCAGCGCCTTGACGAACACCTCCTTGCCCACCCCGGTTTCGCCATGGATCAGCACCGGGATGTTTTTTTCAATCAGCTTGCCCGCCTGACGCACGGCCTTCTCGATCCGGGCATCGCCGGGGCCGATGGCGTCCAGGGCGATGCCTGAAGTGCTCGGGGCAGGGCGGGGTGCCAGCGGTTTGACCGAATGCAGGATGCGCTGCGCACGGCTCTGGCGTTGCGGGCGGCGCAGGACTCCGTGGAAGCGGTTATGCCCCGAGGCTTGCAGGGCGAAGGGCTGGCCTTCGGCTTTGTCGAGCAGTTGCGCCACGGGCGTCTTGAACAGATTTTCGATATTGGCCCGCAGCAGGCTCAGGCCCAGCAGGCTGTCGGCGCGACGATTGGCGCAGAGGATGCGTCCGCTTTCGTCGAAGATCAGCAGCCCGGCCCATTGGCTGTCCAGATTGTTCAGGCCGGTATTGAAGGTCAGCTGGAAGCAGCCGTCCTGGAATTGATCAAGGATCAGCCGGTTTTCCACTGACTGACTCATCATCCGCACCACACCCAGGGTGTGGGAGGGTGGCAGGAAGCTGTCGCTGGAGACATCGAGTACCGCAATCACCCGACGATTGGCGTCGAAAATCGGTGCCGCCGAGCCGGTCATGAAACGGTTGGCCTTGAGAAAGTGCTCGTCGTGCTGGATATGTACCGCCTGCTCGCAGGCCAGGGCGGTGCCGATGGCGTTGGTACCGGTGCCCTGTTCGACCCAGCAGGCGCCCGCGACAAAACCCAGGCCTTGGGCCGGATCGACAAAACGCTTGTTGCCCCACGAATTGAGCACCTGCCCATGTTGATCGGCCAGCAGGATCAGGCAGTCGGAATTGCTCAGGATGTTTTCGTAGAAGGGCAGCACTTGCTGATGGGTGGTCTGCACCAGGGATTCATGGCGCTCCAATAGCTGGCTGACCTGCGCATCAGGCAATTGTCCGAAGGACGGGCGTGATTGATGGTCGAGGCCGAAATCCCGACAGCGGCTCCAGGAGTCCTGAATGATGATGTCGTGGGCAAGCGATGCACTGGGGTTGGCCATGGGTATCGATCCTGCGGTGCTTTTATTTTTTTTGTCGTTGGACCTGCGCGCAACCTGTTCAGGGGGCGGCGGTGTTCACAGAGTGTCGTTCAGCAGTGTTCAAAGTCAATGTTCATTTTGTTCAGGTGTTCAGATTTTGGTGTTCACTTTTGTTCAGCTTTGAACGTCGTTTTTTTCAGGGAATGACAGAAAAGGCTCTAATCAAGGTGTTTTAGGCGAGGTTGGAGGTTTGGCACGGTTATCGCTAACGAATAATCATTCGAATGTTTGTGAATGCTACTCGTAAACACCCTAATAAGAATGAACAAAAAGGGCACACCATGTCTCTCACCCTGGAGCACGTCAGCCGCACGGTTGATGGTCAAACCTGGATCGACGACGTATCCCTGAGCTTTGAAGCCGGTTCTTTCAACGTATTGCTGGGGCGGACGTTGTCCGGCAAGACCAGCCTGATGCGTCTGATGGCCGGGCTGGACAAGCCAGACAGCGGTCGAATCCTGATGAACGGCGTCGATGTCACCGGCCAGTCGGTACGTCAGCGCAATATCTCGATGGTCTATCAGCAGTTCATCAATTATCCGAGCATGACGGTGTTCGACAACATTGCCTCGCCTTTGCGCCAGACCGGTGTGTCGAAAGAGGTGATCGAAAGCAAGGTGCGGGAAACCGCGCGGATGCTGCGCATCGAAAAGTTCCTGCCACGCTATCCGCTGGAGCTGTCCGGTGGCCAGCAGCAGCGCACGGCCATGGCCCGGGCGCTGATCAAGGATGCCGGGCTGATCCTGTTCGATGAGCCCCTGGTCAACCTGGACTACAAGCTGCGTGAAGAGCTGCGTCAGGAAATGCGCGAACTGTTCGCCGCGCGCAACACCATTGCGGTCTACGCCACCACCGAACCCAACGAGGCCCTGGCCCTGGGCGGTACCACCACCATCCTTCATGAGGGCCGCCTGATCCAGAGCGGCGTGACCCCGCACGTCTATCACCAGCCGCAGACCGTATTGGCCGCCGAGCTGTTTTCCGAGCCGCCAATCAACCTGATGCCGGGCCGTATTGATGGCAACGAAGTCAGCTTTGCCAACTTCGTACACTTCCCGCTCAATGTCGATCTGCGCACTATCGGCGACGGTTACTACCGTTTTGGCGTACGTCCCAGCCATCTGAGCCTGGTGCCGTCCAACGATGACGATCTGGAGCTGGCGGTTACCGTGGAACTGGCCGAGATCAGCGGTTCGGAAACCTTCCTGCACGTGCGCAATGAGCATTTCTCCCTGGTATTGCACCTGCCGGGCGTCCACGCCTATGACGTCGATGCGCCGATCCGCGTGTATATCCCGACCCACAAACTATTCGTATTCGATCAGCAGGACCGCTTGATTCAAGCGCCGGGCCTGCGCATGGCGAGGGTTGCCTGATGGCCGAGATCCGTTTGCAGAACCTCGCCCATAGCTACAGCAAGACGCCGGGCGGCCCCGAAGACTACGCGATCCGCGAGATGACCCACATCTGGAACCAGGGCGGCGCCTACGCGTTGCTCGGGCCTTCCGGCTGCGGCAAGTCGACTCTGCTCAATATCATTTCCGGCCTGCTCAGCCCTTCGGAAGGGCAGGTACTGTTCGATGGCAAGCGGGTCAACGACCTGACCCCGGAAAAGCGCAATATCGCTCAGGTTTTCCAGTTCCCGGTGGTCTACGACACCATGACGGTGTTCGACAACCTGGCCTTCCCGCTGCGCAATCAGGGCGTCGATGAGGCCCGGGTCAAGACCAAGGTCAACGAGATTGCCGAAGTTCTCGACCTGCAGGAGCTGCTGAAAAAGAAAGCCAGCAACCTGACCGCCGATGAGAAGCAGAAGGTTTCCATGGGCCGCGGCCTGGTTCGGGATGATGTGTCGGCGATTCTGTTCGACGAACCCCTGACCGTGATTGACCCGCACCTGAAGTGGAAACTGCGGCGCAAGCTCAAGCAGATCCATGAGCAGTTCAATATCACCATGGTCTACGTCACCCACGATCAGTTGGAGGCTTCTACCTTCGCCGACAAGATCGCGGTGATGTACGGCGGCCAGATCGTCCAGTTCGGCACGCCGCGTGAGCTGTTCGAGAAGCCGTTGCACACCTTTGTCGGCTACTTCATTGGCAGCCCCGGCATGAACCTGATCGACGTCCGCCCCGAAATTGGTGGTGTCGGCTTTGGCGATGTCCATCTGGCCTTGCCGCAAGCCATGCAGGACACCCTCGCAGCGACGCCATGGAAAACCCTGAAAGTCGGCATCCGCCCCGAGTTCGTGCATGTCTGGGACGGCCCGTTCGAAGAAGCCATGTGTGCGGACGTGACCTATGTCGAAGATCTGGGTACGTACAAGATCCTGACCCTGGACCTGGCCGGGCAGAAGCTCAAGGTGCGCCTGCAGGAAGACAAGCCGGTGCCGGAGGGCAAGGCCTGGATCAGTTTCCCCGGGCAGTGGCTGATGCTGTACGCCGATGACTTTTTGCTGGAGCCTGGCCATGAATAAGGTGCACAACAACAAGGCCTGGTGGCTGGTTCTGCCGGTCTTCCTGCTGGTGGCCTTCAGCGCCATCGTGCCGATGATGACCGTGGTCAACTACTCGGTACAGGACATTTTCGACCAGTCCAGCCGCTATTTCGTCGGCGCCGACTGGTTCCGTCAGGTGCTGCGTGATCCGCGTCTGCACGACTCGCTGCTGCGTCAGTTCATCTACTCGGCTTGTGTGCTGTTGATCGAAATCCCATTGGGGATCGCGGTGGCCCTGTGCATGCCGAGCAAGGGTCGCTGGTCCACGGTCTGCCTGATCCTGATGACCATTCCGCTGCTTATTCCCTGGAACGTGGTAGGCACCATCTGGCAGATCTTTGGCCGTGGCGATATCGGTCTGCTGGGCTGGACCCTGAATAAACTCGGCATCAGCTATAACTATGCGGCCAACAGCGCCGACGCCTGGGTCACCGTACTGGTGATGGACGTCTGGCACTGGACCTCCCTGGTGGCCATGCTCAGCTATTCCGGCCTGCGTGCCATTCCGGACGTGTATTACCAGGCGGCGCGGATCGATCAGGCTTCGTCCTGGGCCATCTTCCGTCATATCCAGTTGCCGAAAATGAAGAGCGTGCTGCTGATCGCGGTGATGCTGCGTTTCATGGACAGCTTCATGATCTACACCGAACCGTTCGTGCTCACGGGCGGCGGGCCGGGCAACTCGACCACCTTCCTCAGCCAGACCCTGACCACCATGGCGCTGGGGCAATTCGACCTCGGCCCGGCGGCGGCATTCTCGCTGGTGTATTTCCTGATCATCCTGTTGGTCTCCTGGCTGTTCTATACCGCCATGACCCACAGCGACAAGAACTGAGGAGCGGCCATGAACGCGCGCAAAATGGTTCCGTTAGTCCTGTACATCCTGTTTCTGCTGGTGCCGATTTATTGGCTGGTGAACATGTCGTTCAAGACCAATGGCGAGATTCTCGGCGGCCTCAGCCTGTGGCCGCAGGATTTTACCCTGGCCAACTACAAGGTGATCTTCACCGATGAGAGCTGGTACAGCGGCTACATCAACTCGCTGTACTACGTGTGCCTGAACACGGTGATTTCGCTGACGGTGGCGCTGCCTGCCGCCTATGCGTTCTCGCGTTATCGCTTTCTCGGCGATAAACACCTGTTCTTCTGGCTGCTGACCAACCGCATGGCGCCACCGGCAGTGTTCCTGCTGCCGTTCTTCCAGTTGTATTCGTCCATTGGCCTGTTCGATACCCATATTGCGGTGGCATTGGCTCATTGCCTGTTCAACGTGCCGCTGGCGGTGTGGATCCTGGAAGGCTTTATCTCGGGTGTGCCGAAGGAAATCGACGAAACCGCCTACATTGACGGTTATAGCTTTCCCAAGTTTTTCCTGAAGATTTTCATTCCTCTGATCGGCTCCGGCATTGGCGTCACGGCGTTCTTCTGCTTCATGTTCTCGTGGGTCGAATTGCTGCTGGCGCGGACTCTGACTTCCGTGAATGCCAAGCCAATCGCCGCAGTGATGACTCGCACCGTATCCGCCTCCGGCATCGACTGGGGTGTACTGGCTGCGGCCGGGGTACTGACCATTCTGCCGGGCATGCTGGTGATCTGGTTCGTTCGCAATCACGTGGTCAAGGGCTTTGCCCTGGGCCGGGTATAAGGAGTCGCATGATGGATTGGATGGCCTGGACTACCCTCACTGCTGCCTTCTTCGGCGCCATTGCGGCGGCGCTGGTCGGCATGACGATCTGGGAGCTGCGTTCGCCGTGCGTCGAACGCCGCGGTTTTCTGCCGATCACCACCAGTCGTGGCGATCGCCTGTTTATCGGACTTCTTGGTAGCGCCTACCTGCATTTGCTGGTAATTGGCGTGACGGACTGGAGCATCTGGATCGCTTCGGTGGTTTCCCTGGTGTGGCTGTTGCTGGTGATGCGTTGGGGGTAGTCGTCCTTTGCATGGGCGACAAGAGTGGCACGCTTGAGATTTTCAGGACCCCGGTCGGATCAGCATCCGGCCGGTTGATAACAACAACTGGAGGTATCTATGTTCTATAAAAACAACAAACTGCGACATAGCGTGTCGCTGGCAGCGATGCTGGCGTTGAGTGGATTGAGCGTAACGGCCTGGGCCGATCAGTTCGAAGAAGCTGCAAAAAAATGGGCCGGTAGCGAGTTCAAGCCAACGACCCTGTCGGATGCAGAGCAGCTCAAGGAACTGGAGTGGTTCATCGAGGCCGCCAAACCGTTCCGTGGCATGGATATCAAGGTGGTGTCGGAAACCCTGACCACCCACGAGTACGAGTCCAAGGTGCTGGCCAAGGCGTTCACCGAAATCACTGGCATCAAGGTCACCCATGACCTGCTCCAGGAAGGTGACGTTATCGAGAAGCTGCAAACTGCCATGCAGTCGGACAAAAGTATTTATGACGGTTGGGTCAACGACTCCGACCTGATCGGTACGCACATGCGCTATGGCAAGGCACTGTCGCTGACCGATCTGATGGCCAGCCCTGAAGGCGCCAAGGTCACTTCGCCGACCCTGGACATCAAGGACTTCATCGGCACTTCCTTCACCACTTCCCCGGACGGCAAGCTGTATCAGCTGCCCGACCAGCAGTTCGCCAACCTGTACTGGTTCCGCGCCGATTGGTTCGAGCGTCCTGACCTGAAAGAGAAGTTCAAGGCCAAGTACGGCTACGAGCTGGGTGTGCCGGTCAACTGGTCTGCCTACGAGGACATCGCCAAGTTTTTCAGCGAAGACGTCAAGGAAATCGACGGCAAGAAAGTCTACGGTCACATGGACTACGGCAAGAAAGACCCGTCCCTGGGCTGGCGCTTCACCGATGCCTGGTTCTCCATGGCCGGCAGCGGCGACAAGGGCCTGCCGAACGGTCTGCCGGTGGACGAGTGGGGCATTCGCGTAGAGGACTGCCATCCGGTCGGCTCCAGCATTACCCGTGGTGGCGACACCAACGGTCCGGCGGCTGTGTTCGCAACCCAGAAATACATCGACTGGCTCAAAGCCTACGCACCACCTGAAGCTGCTGGCATGACCTTCTCCGAGTCGGGGCCGGTGCCGTCCCAGGGTAACGTTGCGCAACAGATTTTCTGGTACACCGCTTTCACTGCCGACATGACCAAGCCAGGTCTGCCGGTCATGAACGCCGATGGCACGCCGAAATGGCGCATGGCGCCTTCGCCGAAAGGCCCGTACTGGAAAGAAGGCATGAAGCTGGGCTATCAGGACGTGGGTTCGTGGACCTTCCTGAAGTCTTCCGACGAGAAGAAACGCAATGCGGCCTGGCTGTATGCGCAGTTCGTGACGTCCAAGTCGGTATCGCTGAAGAAAACCATCGTAGGTCTGACGCCGATTCGTGAGTCGGACATCAACTCCAAGGAAATGACCGCCCTGGCACCGAAACTCGGTGGTCTGGTCGAGTTCTATCGCAGCCCGGCCCGTGTGCAATGGTCGCCGACCGGCACCAACGTACCGGACTATCCGAAACTGGCACAGTTGTGGTGGAGCCATGTGGCCGAAGCCGTGACCGGCGAGAAAAGCGCTCAGGCAGCACTGGACGGCCTGGCCAAGGATCAGGATGCCATCATGACCCGTATCGAGCGTTCCAAGGTTCAAGAGGCGAGTGGTTGCGCGCCGAAGATGAACCCGGAAACCTCGGCTGAAGAGTGGTACAAAAAGGCTGAGCAAAGCGGTGGCAAGTTCCTCGCGCCACAGCGCAAGCTGGCCAATGAGAAGCCCAAAGGCGAAACCATTGCCTACGCTGACCTGCTGAAAAGCTGGGAAAACGCCAAGAAGTAACATTTGGTAGAAACAAAGCGGCACCTTCGGGTGTGGGAAATAAAAAAGCCCCGACTGTTACCAGTCGGGGCTTTTTTTGTGCTGCCTGCCTGTCGTTGATCAGCCGTGCAGGGTTTCTGCCGCGTACAAAGTGTTTTCCAGCAGGCAGGCGCGGGTCATCGGGCCTACGCCGCCCGGCACCGGGGTGATCCAGCTGGCACGGGGCAGGGCGGTTTCGTACACCACGTCGCCAACCAGCTTGCCGTCTTCCTGGCGGTTGATACCAACGTCGATGACGATGGCGCCTTCCTTGACCCACTCGCCCTTGACCAGCCCCGGCTTGCCGGCGGCCACCACCACCAGATCAGCGCGACCGACATGGCCGGCCAGATCCTTGGTGAAGCGGTGGGTGACGGTCACGGTGCAGCCTGCCAGCAACAGTTCCATCGCCATGGGGCGACCGACGATATTGGAGGCGCCGACAATAACCGCATCCATCCCGTACAGATCGACACCGGTGCTTTCCAGCAGGGTCATGATCCCTTTCGGCGTGCACGGGCGCAGCAGGGGGATGCGCTGGGCCAGGCGACCTACGTTATAAGGATGGAAACCATCGACGTCCTTGTCGGGGCGGATTCGCTCCAGCAGCAGCGACGCATCCAGATGCTCCGGCAGCGGCAGTTGCAGCAGCACGCCGTCGATAGTGGCGTCGTCATTGAGGCTGTCGATCAGGTCGGTGAGTTCGGCCTGGGTAGTTTGCGCAGGAAGGTCGTAGGCCTTGGAAATAAAGCCGACTTCCTCGCAATCCTTGCGCTTGTGCGAGACATAGACCTGGGATGCAGGATCGCTGCCCACCAGAATCACCGCCAGGCCCGGCGTACGCAGGCCCTGTTGGCGACGTTCGGCGACACGTTTGGCGATCTGCTGGCGCAGGCCGGCGGCGATCGCTTTGCCGTCGATTAGTTTTGCAGTCATGACGGGTGATTAACCATCGAGAGGGATTGAAAAAGAGCGCGCATTCTCGCATGTCATGACGCAGGGGCAAAGGCGCTTGCTCGGCATATTCCGCTAACTCCTTTATCTAGCTGAATTTTTTTTGAAAAAGAGTTGACGACCTCAAGGCTCGTCTATAAGATTCGTCGCACTTGTCGGGCAGAGCCCAGCACTGGTTAAGCTAGCACTGGTTGATTCGGTCGGTCAGAGTTGCAAATTGGCTCGATGTGATGAAAGCCTTTAATTTGTAGTCGTTAAAGAATGCAGATTATATAAGTGCCCGTAGCTCAGCTGGATAGAGCATCCGCCTTCTAAGCGGATGGTCGCAGGTTCGAGTCCTGCCGGGTGCGCCACTAAAGGCAGCTTTGGCACAAGTAAGATGTAACGTCACAACGCAATATGGTGGGCGTAGCTCAGTTGGTAGAGCACAGGATTGTGACTCCTGTTGTCGTGGGTTCGATCCCCATCGTCCACCCCATATTCGAACAAAGAAGGCGCCAGATTTATAATCTGGCGCCTTTGCTTTAAAAGCCTGTAACGCGGATGTGGTGGAATTGGTAGACACACTGGATTTAGGTTCCAGCGCCGCAAGGTGTGAGAGTTCGAGTCTCTCCGTCCGCACCAGACAATAGAAAAAGCCGCCTAGTGCGGCTTTTTTTGTTTCAGCATTTTGTTTTTCGTCCCGCAGACCTGTCAGCCCAGGCTGCCGCCGGTCTTGCGGGGCGTGTTTCACGGTTGGAGTCGGTGTCAGGGTCTGCGTATTCCTTCCTTTATATAAAGGCCGGGCCAGACACCTTTTCGGCAGGTAGAAGGCAGTCCCGATTGCCCTTCGCTGTCCGCCTGTCTCCGGCATCCTAATTTGCCCTTTTTCAGTAGGGTGACTTCTTGAGTTCGACCCACTAGAATGCTTGCCCTTAGATTCTGGGGTCGGGAACCGGCCGGCTAACGTCTGTGCAACGAGGAATATCCATGCAAGTTTCTGTTGAAAATACTTCCGCTCTTGAGCGCCGCATGACCATTGGCGTGCCTGCCGAACGCATCGAGACTGAAGTCAACAAGCGTCTGCAGCAGACTGCACGCAATGCCAAGATTCCAGGCTTCCGCCCTGGCAAGGTGCCAATGAGCGTCATCCGTCAGCGCTATGAAGAAGGCGCGCGTCAGGATGCGCTGGGCGAAGTCATCCAGGCTTCGTTCTACGAAGCCGTCGTAGAGCAAAAGCTGAACCCTGCAGGTGCTCCTTCCGTAGAGCCCAAGTCCTTTGAAAAGGGCAAGGATCTGGAATACGTAGCCACCTTCGAAGTGTTCCCTGAGTTCACCGTTGCCGGTTTCGAGTCGATCGCTGTAGAGCGTCTGTCGGCCGAAGTCGCTGACAGCGACCTGGACAACATGCTGGAAATCCTGCGCAAGCAGAACGTTCGTTTCGAAGTGGCCGATCGCGCCGCCCAGAACGAAGACCAGTTGAACATCGATTTCGTCGGCAAGGTCGACGGTGAAGTCTTCGCCGGTGGTTCGGCTACCGGTACCCAGCTGGTTCTGGGTTCCGGCCGCATGATCCCTGGCTTCGAAGACGGTCTGGTTGGCGCCAAGGCTGGCGAAGAGCGCGTGCTGAACGTGACCTTCCCAGAGGACTACCAGAACCTGGAGCTGGCCGGCAAGGCCGCCGAGTTCACCGTGACCGTGAACACTGTTTCCGAGCCTAAGCTGCCTGAGCTGAACGAAGAGTTCTTCAAGCAGTTCGGCATCAAGGAAACCGGCATCGACGGCTTCCGCACCGAAGTTCGCAAGAACATGGAGCGCGAGCTGCGCCAGGCCATCAAGTCCAAGGTCAAGAATCAGGTAATGGACGGCTTGCTGGCCGCCAACCCGATCGAAGTACCGAAAGCCCTGCTGGAAAACGAAGTCAACCGTCTGCGCGTGCAAGCGGTTCAGCAGTTTGGTGGCAACATCAAGCCTGACCAACTGCCAGTCGAGCTGTTTGAAGAGCAGGCCAAGCGTCGCGTCGAGCTGGGCCTGATCGTTGCTGAAGTGGTCAAGCAGTTCGAACTCAAGCCTGATGACGCCCGCGTTCGCGAGATGATCCAGGAAATGGCTTCCGCTTATCAGGAGCCTGAGCAGGTTGTCGCCTGGTACTACAAGAACGAACAGCAAATGAACGAAGTGCGTTCGGTTGTGCTGGAAGAACAAGTTGTGGATACTGTTTTGCAGAAAGCTAGCGTGACCGACAAATCGGTCTCCTACGAAGAAGCGGTCAAGCCGGTAGAAGCTCCAACAGCCGACTGATTTTTTCTCTCGTTCGAAAACACCCATAAGCCAGCCTTCGCGCTGGCTTATGCGTATTCAAGCCATGACTATTTGGGAGTGAATGCAGGACATGTCCCGCAATTCTTATATTCAGCAGCACTCTGACATCCAGGCCGCCGGCGGCCTGGTCCCGATGGTTATCGAGCAGTCCGCCCGTGGCGAACGCGCCTATGACATCTACTCGCGCCTGCTCAAGGAGCGAGTGATCTTTCTGGTAGGTCCGGTAGAAGACTACATGGCCAACCTGATCTGTGCGCAACTGCTGTTCCTTGAAGCGGAAAACCCGGACAAGGATATCCATCTCTACATCAACTCGCCGGGCGGTTCGGTGACTGCGGGCATGTCGATCTACGACACCATGCAGTTCATCAAGCCCAACGTGTCGACCACCTGTATCGGTCAGGCCTGCAGCATGGGCGCGTTCCTGCTGACCGCCGGTGCCGAAGGCAAGCGTTACTGCCTGCCGAACTCGCGCGTGATGATTCACCAGCCTCTGGGCGGTTTCCAGGGCCAGGCTTCGGATATCGAAATCCATGCCAAGGAAATCCTCTTCATCCGTGAGCGTCTCAACACGCTGATGGCCAAGCATAGCGGGCACACCCTTGAAGAGATCGAGCGCGATACCAACCGCGATAACTTCATGAGTGCCGAAGCTGCGCGTGAGTATGGGTTGATCGATGAAGTGATCAGCCAGCGCCCTGCTTAAACCCAGCAACGCAAAATAAGGTTGGTCGGCTGCGCTGATCACTTGCGGGCTTGAAAAAGCCTGCAATTGCCTTCATCTTGTGTTGCAAGCCTACCGGATTGGATCGATCGAATGACTGACACCCGCAACGGCGAGGACAACGGCAAATTGCTCTATTGCTCCTTCTGCGGCAAAAGCCAGCATGAAGTGCGCAAATTGATTGCCGGCCCCTCGGTCTTTATATGCGACGAGTGCGTCGACCTGTGCAACGACATCATCCGCGAGGAGGTGCAGGAAGCCCAGGCCGAAAGCAGTGCGCATAAATTGCCATCGCCGAAAGAAATCAGCAGCATCCTGGATCAGTATGTGATTGGCCAGGAGCGTGCGAAAAAGGTTCTGGCCGTAGCGGTTTACAACCACTACAAGCGTCTGAACCAGCGCGACAAGAAAAATGATGACGTTGAACTGGGCAAAAGCAACATCCTGCTGATCGGCCCTACGGGCTCCGGCAAGACGCTGCTGGCTGAAACGCTGGCCCGCCTGCTCAATGTTCCGTTTACCATCGCCGACGCCACCACCCTGACCGAAGCCGGTTATGTGGGTGAGGACGTGGAAAACATTATTCAGAAGCTGTTGCAGAAATGTGATTACGACGTAGAGAAGGCCCAGATGGGTATCGTCTATATCGACGAAATCGACAAAATTTCGCGCAAATCCGACAACCCTTCCATTACCCGTGACGTGTCCGGCGAAGGTGTTCAGCAGGCTCTGCTGAAGCTGATCGAAGGCACCGTGGCTTCCGTACCGCCCCAAGGCGGCCGCAAGCATCCACAGCAGGAATTCCTGCAGGTGGACACGCGCAATATCCTGTTTATCTGCGGTGGCGCATTCTCGGGCCTGGAGAAAGTTATCCAGAACCGTTCCACCAAGGGCGGCATCGGTTTCAACGCCGAAGTCCGCAGCAAGGAAGAAGGCAAGAAGGTGGGTGAATCGCTGCGTGAAGTCGAGCCCGACGATCTGGTCAAATTTGGCCTGATCCCCGAGTTCGTCGGCCGCCTGCCGGTCCTGGCGACATTGGACGAGCTGGACGAAGCTGCGTTGATGCAGATTCTGACCGAGCCGAAAAATGCCCTGACCAAGCAATACGCCAAGCTGTTCGAGATGGAAGGTGTGGATCTGGAGTTCCGTACCGATGCGTTGAAATCGGTTGCCCGTCGCGCGCTTGAGCGCAAGACCGGTGCCCGTGGCCTGCGCTCCATCCTGGAAGGCGTGCTGCTCGACACCATGTATGAGATCCCTTCGCAGACCGACGTCAGCAAGGTGGTGATCGACGAAAGCGTGATCGACGGTACTTCCAAGCCGTTGTTGATCTACGAAAACAGCGAGCCGCCTGCCAAGGTTGCTCCTGAGGCGTGAGTCACACTGCTGCATGAAACAAGAAGGGGCCTTCGGGCCCCTTTTGCATTTCCTGCATCAGCGCTTGTTTTTTCAGGAAGCTACCCCCATCTTGAATCCAAGCTCATTCCAACCTGTCCACGGCCGTTTGGCCGCCGTAGAGGCGAAATCATGAAAACCACCATTGAATTGCCTCTCTTGCCATTGCGAGATGTTGTGGTTTATCCGCACATGGTTATCCCGCTGTTCGTGGGGCGCGAGAAGTCTATCGAAGCCCTTGAGGCTGCGATGACGGGCGACAAGCAAATCCTTTTGCTCGCGCAAAGAAATCCTGCCGATGATGATCCTGGTGAAGACGCGCTCTATAGCGTCGGCACCATTGCTACTGTCCTGCAACTGCTGAAGCTCCCGGATGGCACGGTCAAAGTGCTGGTCGAAGGTGAGCAGCGTGGCTCCGTTGAGCGCTTTATCGAGGTTGACGGCCATTGCCGCGCCGAAGTCGTCCTGATTGACGAAGTTGACGCGCCTGACCGTGAATCGGAAGTGTTCGTGCGCAGCCTGCTGGCGCAGTTCGAACAATATGTGCAGTTGGGCAAGAAAGTCCCTGCCGAAGTCCTGTCGTCGCTCAATAGCATCGATGAGCCGGGTCGCCTGGTCGATACCATGGCTGCGCACATGGCGCTGAAGATCGAGCAGAAGCAGGAAATTCTCGAAATTATCGACCTGCCTGCACGTGTCGAGCATGTGCTGGCGCTGCTGGACGCTGAAATCGACCTGTTGCAGGTTGAGAAACGCATCCGTGGTCGGGTCAAGAAACAAATGGAGCGCAGCCAGCGCGAGTACTATCTGAACGAGCAGATGAAGGCCATTCAGAAAGAGCTCGGCGACAGCGAAGAAGGTCACAACGAGATCGAGGAGCTGAAAAAGCGTATCGATGCCGCTGGCCTGCCCAAGGATGCCCTGACCAAGGCCACTGCCGAGTTGAACAAGCTCAAGCAGATGTCGCCGATGTCGGCTGAAGCGACCGTGGTGCGTTCCTATATCGACTGGCTGGTCCAGGTGCCGTGGAAGGCCCAGAGCAAGGTGCGTCTGGATCTGGCCCGTGCCGAAGACATTCTCGATGCCGATCATTACGGTCTGGACGAGGTCAAGGAACGCATTCTCGAATATCTCGCGGTGCAGAAGCGCGTGAAGAAGATTCGCGGTTCGGTCCTGTGCCTGGTCGGTCCACCGGGTGTGGGTAAAACCTCCCTGGCCGAGTCCATCGCCCACGCCACCAATCGCAAATTCGTGCGTATGGCCCTGGGTGGTGTGCGCGATGAAGCGGAAATTCGCGGTCATCGCCGGACCTACATCGGTTCGATGCCAGGAAGATTGATACAAAAGATGACCAAAGTGGGCGTGCGCAACCCGCTGTTCCTGCTCGACGAAATCGACAAGATGGGCAGCGACATGCGTGGCGATCCGGCCTCGGCACTCCTTGAAGTGCTCGACCCGGAGCAGAACCACAACTTCAACGACCATTACCTGGAAGTCGATTACGACCTGTCCGACGTCATGTTCCTGTGCACCGCGAACTCGATGAACATCCCGCCAGCGCTGCTGGACCGGATGGAAGTCATTCGCCTGCCTGGCTACACCGAAGACGAAAAGATCAACATCGCTACCAAGTACCTGACGCCCAAGCAAACCACCGCCAACGGCCTCAAGAAGGGCGAGTTGGAGTTCGAGGAAGAGGCGATCCGCGACATCATCCGCTACTACACCCGTGAAGCGGGCGTGCGCGGGTTGGAGCGGCAGATTGCCAAGGTGTGCCGCAAGGCGGTCAAGGAACACGCGCTGGAGAAACGCTTCTCGGTGCGCGTGAGCGCTGAAATGCTCGAACATTTCCTTGGCGTGCGCAAATTCCGCTACGGTCTGGCCGAGCAACAGGATCAGATCGGTCAGGTGACCGGCCTGGCATGGACCCAGGTGGGCGGCGAATTGCTGACCATCGAAGCCGCTGTCGTACCGGGCAAGGGCCAGTTGATCAAGACCGGTTCGCTGGGCGATGTCATGGTCGAATCGATCACCGCAGCGCTGACCGTTGTACGCAGCCGGGCCAAGAGCCTGGGGATCCCTCTGGACTTCCATGAGAAGCGCGACACCCATATCCATATGCCGGAAGGCGCGACGCCCAAAGACGGCCCTAGCGCTGGCGTAGGCATGTGCACGGCCCTGGTTTCGGCCCTGACCCAGATCCCTGTGCGTGCGGACGTCGCCATGACCGGGGAAATCACCCTGCGTGGCCAGGTCCTGGCCATCGGTGGTTTGAAGGAGAAACTTCTCGCCGCGCACCGGGGGGGGATCAAAACTGTGATCATCCCGGAAGAAAACGTACGCGATTTGAAGGAAATTCCTGACAACATCAAGGCAGATCTGCAAATCAAGCCAGTTAAATGGATTGACGAAGTCCTGCAAATTGCGCTGCAATACGCGCCGGAGCCCTTGCCGGATGTAGCTTCCGACATGGTGGCAAAGGATGAAAAACGCGAGTCTGACTCTAAGGAAAGAATTAGCACGCATTAAGTCTGGGAGGCCTTCCTTGACAGCTTTTTGGAGCCCTTGTTATAAAGCGGCTCTTCTAGTGTCTGTTGGCCTTCAGCGCCCGTTTTGCTTAAACCAAAAACTTAGAAATATCTCAAATATAGACATAAGGGGACTTAGAGTGAACAAGTCGGAACTGATTGATGCTATCGCTGCATCTGCTGATATCCCGAAAGCTGCTGCTGGCCGTGCGCTGGACGCAGTGATCGAATCCGTCACTGGCGCTCTGAAGGCTGGCGACTCTGTGGTACTGGTTGGCTTTGGTACGTTCTCTGTTACTGACCGTCCTGCTCGCATCGGTCGCAATCCTCAGACTGGCAAGACGCTGGAAATCGCAGCTGCCAAGAAACCAGGCTTCAAAGCCGGTAAAGCACTGAAAGAAGCTGTCAACTAAGTTCTTCTCGCCTTTGCCCTGCCGCAGCAGCGTTTGGCTGCTGTGGTAGCGGAGCGGTAAACCAGCCGGTTGCAATACCTGTCTGTCATTCCAGGTCTCGTTAACGAACCTGTCCGCTTCGCGATTTACGAGAAGGCGCATCCTCGGATGCGCCTTTCTTCTATCCGCTTTCTACCCACGCTCCGCGGTTGGTTAGTCAGTTCAACCGTTTTGGGGGACGCATGCTGCAGAACATCAGGGACAATTCACAAGGCTGGATTGCCAAAACAATCATCGGCGTGATCATGGCGTTGATGGCTTTGACGGGCTTCGACGCCTTGTTCCGGGCCACCAGTACCAGTCAGGACGCGGCCAAGGTCAATGGTGAAGAGATCACCCAGACCGAGCTGAGCCAGGCTGCCGACCTGCAACGCCGTCAGCTTGCACAACAGCTGGGCAAGGACTTCGATCCTGCGCTGCTGGACGACAAAATGCTGCGCACGTCGGCCCTCAAGGGCCTGATCGATCGCAAGCTGCTGCTGCAGGGCGCTCATGACGCCAGGTTCGGCTTCTCCGAAGCTGCGCTGGACCAACAGATCCTGCAAATGCCGGAATTCCAGGTCGACGGCAAGTTCAATGCCGATCGCTTCGATCAGGTCATTCGCCAGCTGGGCTTCGGTCGCATGCAATTCCGTCAGATGCTGACCCAGGAAATGCTGATCGGTCAGATGCGCGCCGGTATTGCCGGTAGTGCGTTCGTTACTGATGCCGAGGTCGAGGCCTTCGCCCGTCTGGAAAAACAGACCCGCGATTTCGCCACCCTGACCCTGCCGGCCGATATCGCCGCCGCGAAAGTGACCGACGACGAAATCAAGGCGCATTACGACGAACACGCCAAAGAGTTCATGAGCCCCGAGCAGGTGGTGCTTGATTACATCGAGTTGAAGAAGTCCGCCTTCTTCGACAAAGTGCAGGTCAAGGACGCCGACTTGCAGGCCGCCTACCAGAAAGAAATTGCCAACCTGGCCGAACAACGCCGTGCCGCGCACATCCTCATCGAAGTCAACGACAAGATGAACGATGCCCAGGCCAAGGCGAAGATTGAAGAGATCCAGCAGCGTCTGGCCAAAGGTGAAGACTTCGCGGCGCTGGCCAAGGAGTTCTCTCAGGATCCGGGTTCGGCTGCCAAGGGTGGTGATCTGGGCTACGCCGGCAAGGGTGTCTACGATCCAGCATTCGAGGCGTCCCTGTATGCCTTGAACAAGGATCAGGTCTCGGCGCCAGTACGCAGCGAGTTCGGCTGGCACTTGATCAAGCTGCTCGGCGTTGAAGCACCATCGGTACCGACCTTTGCCAGCCTGAAGGACAAGTTGACCCACGATCTGAAAGCCGACCTGGTCGAGCAGAAGTTCGTCGATGTCAGCAAACAGCTGGAAGACGCCGCATTCGAAGCCTCCGACCTGGCCCAACCGGCTCAGGACCTGGGGCTGAAAGTGCAGACGACTCCGGCATTCGGTCGCGATGGTGGCGCTGAGGGTATTATCGCCAATCGTGCAGTGATCCAGGCAGCGTTCAGCCCGGAAGTCCTGGAAGAGGGCGCCAATAGCGGCGTAATCGAGCTGGATCCGGAAACCGCAGTGGTGGTTCGCTCGAAAGAGCATCGCCAGCCAGAGCAGTTGCCATTGGCCGCTGTTTCGGACGCGATCCGTGCCCAGTTGCTCAAGCAGCATGCCAGCGACGCAGTCAAGGCCAAGGGCGATGCCCTGCTGGCTGGCTTGCGTGACGGCAAGATCCCGCTGGCAGCGAAGCAGGACGGTGTCAGCTGGAAGGTTGTCGAAGCGGCCACCCGCAGTCAGGAAGGCCTGGAGCCGTCTGTGTTGCAGACGGTGTTCCGCATGCCCAAGCCTGAAGGCAAGGACAAGCCGGTCTACTCCAGCCTGACCGCTGCCGATGGCAGCTTCGTGATCGTGCGCCTCAATGGTGTGAATCACGCAGCAGCGCCAACGGATCAGGAAAAGGCGCAGTACCGCCGCTTCCTGGCCTCCCGCGCCGGCCAGCAGGACTTCGCATCGTTCCGCGCCCAGCTGGAAAGCAAGGCGAAGATCGAGAAGTTCTAAGCTATCCGCAGCAACAAAAAAGGCCGCTCATTGAGCGGCCTTTTTTGTTAACTGCGTAACTATCTGAAAGGTTGGATCTTTTGTGGGAGCGAATTCAGTGGGAGCGAATTTATTCGCGAAGAGGACCTTGAATGCACAGAAAATCTGACGTCTGCCCCGGCCCCTTCGCGGATGTTTGTCCCTCTGAAGATCACTCTTCGATATTGCCCATCGCCGTGGTGTTGAAGCCGCCGTCGACGTACATAATTTCACCGCTGATGCCCGACGCGAGGTCGGAGCACAAGAAGGCGCCAGCGTTGCCGACTTCGTCGATGGTGACGTTGCGACGCAGCGGGGTTTGCGCTTCGTTGGCGGCCAGCATCTTGCGGAAGTTCTTGATGCCGGAGGCTGCCAGGGTGCGGATCGGGCCGGCCGAGACGGCGTTGACGCGAGTACCTTCCGGGCCGAGGCTGCCGGCCAGGTAACGTACGCCCGCTTCCAGGCTGGCCTTGGCCATGCCCATCACGTTGTAGTTCGGCATGGTGCGCTCTGCGCCCAGGTACGACAGGGTCAGCAGGCTGCCATTGCGGCCTTTCATCATTTCGCGACCGGCCTTGGCCAGGGCTACGAAGCTGTAGGCGCTGATATCGTGGGCAATGCGGAAGCCTTCACGAGTGGTGGCTTCGGTGAAGTCGCCATCGAGCTGGTCGCCCGGGGCGAAGCCGACGGAGTGAACGATCACGTCCAGGCCGTCCCACTTCTTGCTCAGCGCTTCGAAGACCTTGGCGATTTCTTCGTCGCTGGCCACATCGCAAGGGAAGCACAGCTCAGGGCTGGAGCCCCAGCCTGCGGCGAACTCTTCGACACGACCCTTGAGTTTGTCGTTCTGATAGGTGAAGGCAAGTTCAGCGCCTTCACGGTGCATGGCGGCAGCAATACCGGATGCGATGGACAGTTTGCTGGCGACACCGACGATCAGGACGCGCTTACCGGCGAGAAAACCCATGTGTTGTTCCTCTTCAGGTTAATCGACAGCGACTGGAGCCAGGAAAGCGGCTTCCAGCAGCTGCTGTGTATAAGGATGTTGCGGCGCGGCAAAGACAACCTCTGCCGCACCCTGTTCGACCACTTGGCCGTGTTTGACCACCATCAACTGGTGGCTTAACGCCTTGACCACCGCCAGGTCATGGCTGATGAACAAATACGTCAGGTTGTACTTGGTTTGCAGTGACCGCAGCAGCTCCACTACTTGACGCTGTACCGTGCGGTCGAGGGCCGAAGTCGGCTCGTCCAGCAAAATCAGCGCCGGTTTTAACACTAATGCCCGGGCAATGGCGATTCTCTGCCGTTGTCCGCCGGAGAACTCATGGGGGTAGCGGTGCCGGGTTTCCGGGTCCAGGCCTACTTCCCTGAGTGCTTCGATGATTGCCGCTTCCTGCTCTTGCGGCGTACCGATACGGTGGATACGCAGGCCTTCGCCGACAATCTCGCCTACCGACATACGTGGGCTCAGGCTGCCGAACGGGTCCTGGAACACCACCTGCATCTGCCGCCGTAGCGGTCGAATCTGCTGTTGCGACAGGCAGTCTAGCGTTTTGCCCTGAAAGCGTATGCTGCCTTTGCTGGCGATCAAGCGCAGGATTGCCAGGCCCAAGGTCGATTTCCCCGATCCGCTTTCGCCGACAATCCCCAGGGTCTGGCCCTGCGGCAGGCTGAAGTGGATGCCGTCGACTGCCTTGACGTGATCCACGGTCTGCTTGAACAGGCCTTTCTTGATCGGAAACCAGACCCGAAGGTCCTCGACCTCCAGCATCGGCGCCCCGGCCGCATTGGCCGAAGGGCCGCCGCTGGGCTCGGCGCTGAGCAGCAATCTGGTGTACGGATGCTGGGGCGAACGAAACAATTCGTCACAGGATGCCTGTTCGACGATGCAACCGCGTTGCATGACACATACGCGGTTGGCTATTTGTCGAACCACGTTCAAATCATGGCTGATCAGCAGCAGCGCCATGCCCAGTCGCGCCTGCAATTCCTTGAGCAATTCGAGGATTTTCAGCTGCACGGTGACGTCCAGGGCGGTGGTCGGTTCGTCGGCGATCAACAGCTCCGGCTCGTTGGCCAGGGCCATGGCAATCATTACGCGCTGTCTCTGGCCGCCTGAGAGCTCGTGTGGCAGGGCTTTGAGACGCTTTGCCGGCTCTGGTATGCCGACCAGCTCCAGCAGCTCCAGGGTGCGTCTGGTGGCGTCCTTGCCGGTCAGGCCTTTGTGCAGGCCAAGTACTTCGTTTATCTGCTTTTCGATGGATTGCAGCGGATTCAGAGAGGTCATGGGCTCCTGAAAGATCATGGCGATGCGATTGCCACGAATGCTGCGCAGTTTTTTCTCATCCAGGGTCAGCAGATCCTGCCCGGCGTAGCGGATGGTTCCGCTCGGATGCCACGCCTGGGGGTAGGGCAGCAGGCGCAGGATTGAATGGGCGGTGACCGACTTGCCTGAGCCGCTTTCGCCAACGAGGGCCAGGGTCTCGCCCTTGCGGATATCGAAGCTGATACCCGCGACGGCACGCTGCTGGCTGTCCCCACCCACGAACTCGACCGCCAGATCGCGGATTTCGATCAGATTGTCCTGATTCATGTCATTTCCTTGGGTCGAAAGCATCGCGGGCGGATTCGCCGATAAACACCAGAAGGCTGAGCATCAAGGCCAGTACGGCGAAGGCGCTGATGCCCAGCCATGGCGCTTGCAGGTTGGATTTGCTCTGGGCCACCAGTTCGCCCAGGGATGGTGAACCGGCGGGCAGGCCGAAGCCAAGAAAGTCCAGCGCCGTCAGGGTGCCGATGGCGCCAGTGAGGATGAATGGCAGGAAGGTCATGGTCGAGACCATGGCGTTGGGCAGAATATGGCGGAACATGATGCCGATATTCTCCATGCCCAGGGCCCGCGCCGCGCGCACGTATTCCAGATTGCGCCCGCGCAGGAACTCGGCACGGACCACATCCACCAGGCTCATCCAGGAAAACAGCAGCATGATGCCCAGCAGCCACCAGAAGTTGGGCTGCACGAAGCTGGCGAGGATGATCAGCAGGTACAGCACCGGCAGTCCCGACCATATTTCCAGGAAACGCTGGCCGAGCAGATCGACCCAGCCGCCATAGAAACCCTGCAACGCCCCGGCGATCACGCCGATGATCGAGCTGAGCACGGTCAGGGTCAGGGCGAACAGTACCGACACACGAAAGCCATAGATGATCCGCGCCAGGACGTCGCGACCCTGATCATCGGTGCCCAGCAGGTTGTCCCGGGAGGGCGGTGCGGGCGCCGGCACTTTCAGGTCGTAGTTGATGCTCTGGTAGCTGAACGGGATCGGTGCCCACAGCGTGAAACCGTCCTTGGCCTTCAACAGCTCCTTGATGTACGGGCTCTTGTAGTTGGCTTCCAGAGGGAATTCGCCGCCGAAGGTGGTTTCCGCATAGCGCTTGAACACCGGGAAATACCACTCGCCGTCATAGCGCACCGCTAGGGGCTTGTCGTTGGCGATCAGTTCGGCACCCAGGCTCAGGCCGAACAGGATCAGGAACAGCCACAGCGACCACCAGCCGCGCTTGTTGGCCTTGAAACGCTCGACGCGGCGGCGATTGAGAGGAGACAGCTTCATATCAATGCTTCCTGCTTTCGAAGTCGATGCGCGGGTCAACCAGGGTGTAGGTGATGTCGCCGATCAGTTTCACCACCAGCCCCAGCAGGGTGAAGATGAACAGGGTGCCGAAGACCACCGGATAGTCGCGGTTGATCGCCGCCTCGAAACTCATCAGGCCCAGGCCGTCGAGGGAGAAGATCACTTCCACCAGCAGGGAGCCGGTAAAGAAGATGCCGATGAAGGCCGACGGGAAACCGGCAATGACCAGCAACATGGCGTTACGGAAGATGTGCCCGTACAGCACGCGATTGTTGCTCAGGCCCTTGGCCTTGGCGGTGATCACGTATTGCTTGCCGATTTCGTCGAGGAAGCTGTTCTTGGTCAGCAGGGTCATGGTGGCGAAGTTGCCGATGACCAGGGCGGTGATCGGCAGGGCCAGGTGCCAGAAATAATCGAGGATCTTGCCGCCCAGGCTCAGCTCATCGAAGTTGTTCGAGGTCAGGCCCCGTAACGGGAACCAGTCGAAATAGCTGCCGCCGGCAAATACCACGATCAGCAGGATGGCGAACAGGAAGGCGGGGATGGCATAGCCGACGATGATCGCCGAACTGGTCCAGACGTCGAAATGGCTACCGTGGCGTGTGGCCTTGGCGATGCCCAGGGGGATCGACACCAGGTACATGATCAGGGTGCTCCACAGCCCAAGGGAGATGGACACGGGCATCTTCTCGGCGATCAGGTCGATGACCTTGGCGTCGCGGAAGAAGCTGTCGCCGAAGTCCAGTCGGGCGTAGTTCTTGATCATGATCCACAGGCGTTCCGGTGCCGACTTGTCGAAACCGTACAGATGCTCGATTTCCTTGATCAGCGCCGGGTCCAGGCCCTGGGCGCCGCGATAGGTGGAGCCGGCCACGGCCACCTCGGCACCGCCGCCGGCAATCCGGCTGGTGGCGCCGTCGAAACCTTCGAGCTTGGCGATCATCTGCTCCACTGGCCCGCCCGGTGCGGCCTGGATGATGATGAAGTTGATCAGCAGGATGCCGAACAGCGTCGGGATGATCAGCAGCAGGCGGCGAATGATGTAAGCCAGCATGTTATTGCTCCGTACCAGGTGCAGGGGCCTGGGTGTCTGCCGGCGGTATTTCTACCGCAGGCTTGGCATCGGGCTTGATCCACCAGGTGGAAATACCGACGTCATACAGCGGCGGCACCTTGGGGTGGGCGATATGATTCCAGTAGGCCACGCGCCAGGTCTTGATGTACCAGTTGGGGATGACGTAATAGCCCCACAGCAGCACCCGGTCCAGCGCTTTGGCGTGATCGATCAGGCTTTGCCGGGTGTCGGAGTTGATCAAGCCGTCCACCAGGGTGTCGATGGCCGGGCTCTTCAAACCGATCAGGTTATAACTGCCCGGCTTGTCGGCACTGGAGGAGTCCCAGTACTCGCGCTGTTCATTACCGGGTGAACTGGACTGGGGGAAGGTGCCGATGGTCATGTCGAAGTCGCGGGTGCGACGACGAGTGATGTATTGCGATACATCGACCCGGCGCAGTACCAGTTCGATACCCAGATCGCTCAGATTGCGCTTGAACGGCAGCAACACCCGCTCGAATTCCGGTTGGGCCAGGAGAAACTCCAGGCTGACCGGTTTGCCCTGGGTATCGACCATCTTATCGTCGACGATTTTCCAGCCGGCTTCCTGTAACAACTGGAAGGCCTGGCGCTGTTGCGGACGAATCATGCCGCTGCCATCGGTAACCGGCAGGGTGAAGGCCTGGGTGAACACTTCATCCGGGATCTGCCCGCGCAGCGGGTTGAGAATATCCAGTTCGGCCTGGGACGGCAGGCCTCTGGAAGCCATGTCGGAATTGGAGAAGTAACTGTAGGCGCGGCTGTAAGCACCGTTGAACAGTTGCTTGTTGGTCCACTCGAAGTCCATCAACAGGCTCAGGGCATGGCGCACGCGCACATCCTGGAAGATCGGTCGACGAATGTTGAAGACAAAGCCCTGCATACCGGTGGGGTTGCCGTTGGGGATCTCTTCCTTGATCAAACGGCCTTCACGCACCGCTGGAATGTCGTAGGCGGTGGCCCAGTTCTTCGCCGTGCTCTCCAGCCAATAATCGAACTGCCCGGCCTTCATGGCTTCCAGGGCCACATTGTTGTCGCGGTAATAGTCCACGGACATCACGTCGAAGTTGTACTGGCCCTTGTTGATCGGCAGATCCTTGCCCCAGTAATCCTTGACCCGGGTGTAGCTGATCGAGCGCCCGGCCTTGACCTGGCCGACCTTGTACGGGCCGCTGCCCAACGGCACGGTGAGGTTGCCCTTGGTGAAATCACGGTTTTCCCAGAAGTGCTTGGGCAGTACCGGTAACTGGCCAATGATCAGCGGCAGCTCGCGGTTATTGGTGTGCTTGAACTTGAACAGCACCTGCAACGGGTTTTCCGCCACGGCTTCGTCGATATCGGCGTAATAGCTGCGGTACAGCGGCGCGCCGCTCTTGATCAGGGTCTGAAAAGTGAACACCACGTCTTCGGCACGGATGGGATGGCCATCATGGAAGCGCGCTTCCGGGCGCAGGTAGAAGCGCACCCAACTGTTGTCCGGGGCTTTTTCAATCTTGCTGGCGATCAGCCCGTATTCGGTGAACGGTTCATCCAGGCTTTGCCGGGCCAGGGTGTCGTAGATCATGCCGATATCGTCGGCGGGCACGCCCTTGCCAATAAATGGATTGAGGCTGTCGAAACCGCCGGATCCGGCCTGGCGGAAGAGCCCGCCCTTGGGCGCATCGGGATTGACGTAATCGAAGTGCTTGAAGGTGGCCGGGTACTTGGGCGCTTCGCCATACAGGGTCAGGGCATGTTCCGGCGCTGCCTGTACTGCGCAGGCCAGGCTCAGCAGCAAGAGGCCGCTGGCCTGTGTGCGCAGCGAGCGTAGGACGGTCATTGAGTCTTCTCCGCAGATTTGAGCCACCACGCGCGCAGCCCGAGGGTGTAGGGCGGGGTGGTGACCATGGCGAATCGATTGCGCCAGGCCAGACGATGATTGTTGAGATACCAATTCGGAATCATGTAATGCCCGGCCAGCAGGACCCGGTCCAGGGCGCGGGCAGTGGCCACTTGTTCATCACGGGATTGCGCCGCCAGCAGTTGGTTGAGTAATTGGTCCACCACCGGGTTGGCAATGCCTGCGTAGTTCTTGCTGCCCTTGATCGTCGCCTGGCTGGAATGGAAGTACTGCCACTGCTCCAGGCCGGGGCTGAGGGTCTGGCCGAGAGTCATCAGGATCATGTCGAAGTCGAACTGATCCAGGCGCTGCTTGTATTGTGCCCGGTCAACGGTGCGCAGCCCGGCGTCGATGCCGATATGGCGCAGGTCCTCGATATAGGGCTGCAGGATGCGCTCCAGATTGGGATTGACCAGCAGAATCTCGAAACGCAGCGGCTCGCCGTTCTTGTTGACCAGACGCTGATCCGACAACTTCCAACCCGCTTCGGCAAACAGGTTCAGGGCCTGGCGCAGGGTTTCCCGGGGAATGCCGCTGCCGTCGGTTTTCGACACGCTGAATGGCCGGGTATAGAGGTTGGCGGGCAAATGGTCCTTGAATGGCGCCAGCACCAGCCATTCGCGACCGCTGGGCACGCCGCCGGCGGTAAATTCGCTGTTGGGGTAGTAGCTGGTCGAGCGGCTGTACGCATCGTTGAACAGCGTGCGATTGGTCCACTCGAAATTGAACATCAGGCCCAGAGCTTCGCGAACCTTGATATCGGCGAAGGTGCCCCGGCGGGTGTTCATGAACAGACCCTGGGTCTGGGTCGGAATCCGGTGGGGGATCTGCGCCTTGATCACCTGACCGTTGGCCACCGCCGGGAAGCTGTAGCCATTGGCCCAGTTCTTGGCCTGATGCTCGATATAAATGTCGAACTCGTTGGCCTTGAAGGCTTCGAAGGCCACGTCGCTGTCGCGATAGAACTCGACGATGGCACGATCGAAATTATATTTACCGCGATTGACCGGCAGGTCCTTGCCCCAGTAATCCTTGACCCGCTCGAACACCAGTTGCCGCCCCGGTTGCACGCGAGTGATGCGGTACGGCCCGCTGCCCAGTGGCGGATCGAAGGTAGTAGCCCTGAAGTCGCGCTTTTCCCAATAGTGCTGCGGCAGCACCGGCAATTCGCCCAGGCGCAGGATCAGCAGAGGATTGCCCGAACGCTTGAAAACAAAACGGATGCGCTGGCGATTGAGGATATCGACCCGCTGTACTTCCTGCAGCGCCGTGCGGTACTGCGGGTGGCCGTCCTTGAGCAGCGTGCGATAGGAAAACGCCACGTCATAGGCGGTGATCGGCTTGCCGTCATGGAAACGCGCCTGGGGACGCAGGTTGAACACGACCCAGCTGCGGTCTTCGCTGTACTCGACACTTTCGGCGATCAGGCCATAGCTGGAGGTGGGTTCGTCACCGGATGGGTCGTACTGGCCTGTACCGACCATCAGCGGCTCGTTCAGCTCGTTGATGCCGTATTGGAGGAAGTTCGGCGTCGAGACCGGGCTGCTGCCCTTGAGGGTATAGGGGTTGAGCGTATCGAAGGTGCCAAACGCCATGAAACGCAAGGTGCCGCCTTTCGCCGCCTCGGGGTTGACCCAGTCGAAATGAGTGAAGCTGGCCGGGTACTTCAGCACCCCGAACTGCGCATAACCATGGCTTTCAATGATGGTCGCGGTTGCGGGAGCGCTCAAGGCCAGACTCATGATGAGCAGCAGAGGGCGTATCAATTCAGGCATCCGATCCATAGACCGGCAACAGTAACAGCTTGTATCGACACGAAAAAGCGCGGCACGGCAAAGGCGCTGGCGACCCGCCCGGGTTGTCCGGCCCGGGCGGGTCATGGAATCAATGCGGCAGATAGACGGTCAGGGTCTGGCCCGGCTTGAGCGCCTGGCCGGTGCGAGGGTTCCAGCGCTTGAGATGCTGCATCTCGACGTTGAAGCGCTTGGCGACCAGATACATCGAATCGCCTTTCTGGATCTTGTACTGCATGGACTTCTTGTCGCCTTCGCCGCTGCTGGCCACCGCCTTGTCGGCGCCTTTGGCCGGGGCCCTGGCAGCGATGGTCTGGTTGATCCGGCCCTTGGCCGAGCCCTTCGGCGCGGCGCTGGCGGGTGCCGACATGACCAGTACCTGACCGACCTTGAGGTCCTTGCCGGACAGCTGGTTCCAGTGCTGGATGTCCTTGACCGCGACCCTGTTCGCCTTGGCGATGTTGGTCAGGTTGTCTCCGGGCTTGATCTTGTAGGTACGGCTGCGAGCGGGCTTGCCATTGGTGGCCAGAGCTTCCTGCTGACCTTTGCGCACCTGCTGCCAGTCCACCAGCAACTCGTCAGACTTCATCTTCAGGTTGGCGCTGAGCAACTGGGCCTTGGACGTCGGCACCAGCAGATGCTGCGGGCCATCGATGGTCATGCGTTTCTTGAAGGCCGGGTTAAGCTGGAACAGCTCATCCTGATCGATATCGGCCATGGCTGCGACCTTGTTCAGGTCGACGCTCTGGTTCAGTTCAACGACCTCAAAGTAGGGTTCGTTGGCGATCGGGTTGAGGTTCACGCCATAGGCTTCCGGTGCCAGTACCACCTGGGACAGCGCCAGCAGCTTGGGCACGTAGTCACGGGTTTCCTGCGGCAGCGGCAGGTTCCAGTAATCAGTTGGCAGGTTGAGCTTTTCGTTGCGCTCGATGGCCCGGCTCACCGTGCCTTCACCGGCGTTATAGGCTGCCAGGGCCAGCAGCCAGTCACCGTTGAACATATCGTGCAGGCGGGTCAGGTAGTCCAGCGCGGCGACGGTGGATGCCTGGATATCGCGACGACCGTCGTAGAAGTTGGTCTGGCGAAGGCTGAAATAGCGGCCGGTGGACGGTATGAACTGCCACAGGCCTGCAGCATTGCTGCGTGACAGGGCCATGGGGTTGTAGGCGCTTTCGATAACTGGCAGCAGGGCCAGCTCCTGGGGCATGTTGCGTTCTTCCAGGCGTTCGACGATGTAGTGCATGTAGAGGCTGCCGCGTTCACTGGCATTTTCCAGGAACGAGGGGTTATTGGCGAACCACAGGCGCTGTTGTTCGATGCGCGGGTTCATATCGTTGCCCTGTTGCAGCTGGAAGCCCTGGCGCATGCGTTCCCAGACATCCTGGGGTGGTGCCAGGGGACTGGGTTTGTGGGTCAGGAACACCGGCTTCTGCTTGATTCCGGCGGCGAGATTCGGCACACGATGGGTGGCGGGATCAGCCTCCAGAGTGCTGCTGGTCTGGCAGCCGACCAGGGTCGCGCTCAAGGCGACGGCCACGGCTTGTGCCAACCGGGTCAGGGCACCGGAATTAATGGCTTTTATCAGGGTTGACGACATTGTCTGGGAGAGAGTCCAGGCGAAAATGTCGGGCGATTCTAGGAAGCGTCCTGCCGATGGTCAACCATTGTGAATTTTTGTGCGGCTCTGGTTGTCCTTCAGAACTTATCCTTCCAAGCCCTCAGGCTGGCAAAAATCGCGCTTGGCGAGGTGTTATCGGTGCCGCTCCGTTCGTCCGCTTTTTCTTTAACGGATGTTTCATGGGTCCGTATAAATGGATTGGTGCGCAGCTCCATTTCGATGGTGGAGGGCAGGCTGATGCGGTTTTCTTCACGCCAGCGGCTGACCTGGGCAAAGCGCTCGGCGATATCGTGGTTGTCCGGTTCCACTGCCACCGCAAAGCGCAGATTGCTCAAGGTATATTCGTGGGTGCAGTAGACCAGAGTGTTGCCCGGCAGGGCGCTGAGGCGGCTGAGGGAATGGTGCATTTGTTCCGGAGTGCCTTCGAACAGGCGTCCGCAACCGGCGGCAAACAGGGTATCGCCGCAGAACAGTAACGGTCTATGCGCATCGGCATGGTAAAAGGCCACATGGCCCAGGGTATGGCCGGGGACTGTGTAGATCTGGAAGTCCAGGCCCAGCACTTCAACGTGCTGGTTATCACTCAGGGCAATGTCCCGTGCCGGAATGTTTTCCGTGGCCGGGCCCAGAACCCGGGCACCGCTGGCCTGTTTAAGCTCGGCGACACCGCCGACATGATCGTGATGATGGTGAGTGACCAGAATGTCGCTCAGTTGCCAGCCAGGATTTTTTGCCAGCCAGGCCAGCACCGGAGCGGCATCACCGGGGTCGACTGCAGCACAGCGGCGGCTGGAAGCATCCTGCAACAACCAGATGTAATTGTCGTTGAAAGCGGGCAGGGCATCGATCTGTATCATGGCGCAATTCGCATGGCGGAAGACAATGGTGCATCTTAGGCTCTATACGAAATGTTTTCGAGCGAAGGTCAGGCAAGGCGAAAACAGGCGAGGAACGGCCGGGGTCGCGCACGACTTTACTGGCTGTAAATGAGCATTATCCGCTGCGCGGCCCCTTCGGGCCGTCCTTCGGACGTTCTCCTTTCAGTCGTCCGAGCCTGTTTTCAACGCAGCATCACGCGCGGAGCCCGCAGATACATTTCGTATAGAGCCTAGGCTCTGAACCCGCTCGGTGCGAGAACCCCGGAGGAGATCACACATGACCGATAAAGCGTTCGCCCAAGCCGATCCCGAATGGCTGGCGTTGATCAGCTCGGCCCGCGAGTGGCTTTCCGGGCCATTGGGGCGGCTGTTGCTGGACGAAGAACGCCAGGTTCTGGACGAGGAACTGGGGCGTTATTTTGGTGGTTATCTGGTGCATTACGGCCCTTCGGCGCAAAACCCGCCGGTCGCCCCGCAGGTGCAACGCAACGTTCGCCTGGGCGCGCCTTTGCCCGGGGTAGAGATTGTCTGCGAAGAGCAGGCCTGGCCGCTGAGCGAGCATGCCGCCGATGTGGTGGTGCTGCAGCATGGCCTGGATTTCTGTCTGTCGCCCCACGGTCTGCTGCGCGAAGCGGCCAGCAGTGTACGTCCGGGCGGGCACCTGCTGATTGTCGGGATCAACCCCTGGAGCACGTGGGGCCTGCGCCATGTCTTTGCCCGTGACGCCTTGCGCAAGGCGCGCTGCATTTCACCTTCGCGGGTCGCGGACTGGCTCAACCTGCTGGGCTTCGCGCTGGAGAAACGCCGCTTCGGGTGCTATCGTCCGCCGCTTGCCTCGGCCGTCTGGCAGTCACGTCTGGCCGGCCTGGAGCGCTTGGGCGACGGCTGGCAGAGCCCCGGTGGCGGTTTCTATTTATTGGTCGCGCGCAAACTGGTGGTTGGCCTGCGGCCCTTGCGCCAGGTGCGTCGCGAGCCCATGGGCAAGCTGATTCCGCTGCCGATGGCCAAGGTCAATCGCAGCGGGCCGGATTCCTGAGCCACTTTATTGAATTGGAATGAAACCTTGTAGGAGCTGCCGAAGGCTGCGATTGGTTTTTTCTCATACGCCGCTTTCGCAGCCTTCGGCAGCTCCTACAGAGGGGTTTGCATTCTTACGGAAAGAAATAAATGAACGACACTGTTGAGCTCTTCACCGATGGCGCTTGCAAGGGCAACCCCGGCCCAGGCGGCTGGGGCGCTTTATTGGTCTGCAAGGGCGTGGAAAAGGAGTTGTGGGGTGGCGAAGCCAATACCACCAATAACCGCATGGAGCTGCTTGGTGCCATTCGCGGTCTGGAAGAGCTCAAGCGCTCCTGCGACGTGACGCTGGTGACGGATTCGCAATACGTGATGAAAGGCATCACCGAGTGGATGGCCAACTGGAAGAAGCGCGGCTGGAAAACCGCCGCCAAGGAGCCGGTCAAGAACGCCGATCTGTGGAAACTGCTCGACGAACAGGTCAACCGCCATAACGTCACCTGGCAGTGGGTACGCGGGCATATCGGTCATGCGGGCAACGAGCGCGCCGACCAGTTGGCCAACCGTGGCGTGGACGAAGTGCGCAGCGCCCGCCTGGGTTAATGCTGGCGACCCCAGGACGTGATGCAGGCTCACGGCAGTTTGCACCGTGTTAAGATCGCCGCCTGTAGATGAGGCAGCAAGGCAATGTCAGTACAAAACACAGATAACAGGTCGATCGTACTCGATACCGAAACCACTGGTATGCCGGTGACTGACGGTCACCGCATCATCGAGATCGGTTGCGTCGAGTTGATCGGCCGCCGCCTGACCGGGCGGCATTTTCACGTGTACCTGCAACCCGACCGCGAAAGCGATGAAGGGGCGATCGGGGTGCATGGCATCACCAACGAGTTCCTGGTAGGCAAGCCGCGTTTCGCTGAAGTGGCCGATGAATTCTTCGAGTTCATCAAGGGCGCGCAACTGATCATCCATAACGCGGCGTTTGACGTTGGCTTCATCAACAACGAATTCGCCCTGATCGGCCAGCAGGACCGCGCTGATATCACCCGGCATTGCACGGTACTCGATACCCTGCTGATGGCCCGTGAGCGTCACCCCGGCCAGCGCAACAGCCTCGATGCCCTGTGCAAGCGCTACGGCGTCGACAACTCCGGCCGTGAACTGCACGGCGCGTTGCTCGACTCGGAAATTCTCGCCGACGTCTACCTGACCATGACCGGCGGCCAGACCAGCCTGTCCCTGGCCGGCAATTCTTCCGATGGCCATGGTTCGGGCGACGGTTCCGGCAGTCAGGCCAGCGAGATTCGTCGCCTGCCGGCCAATCGCTCGCCTGCGCGGATTATCCGCGCCAGCGACGAAGAACTGGCCGCTCACGAGGCACGCCTGGCGATCATCGCCAAGTCGGCGGGTGCTCCGGCGTTATGGGTTCAATTGCTCGAGGCCCAGGCCCAGGCCAACGCCTGACAGCAGGTAACCCGATGGAAGAGTCCGGCCTGAGCATTCGCGTCGCCGACGAGCGTTTCGAGGATTACATCCTCAACAGCGAATTCACTTTCACGGTCAGCGGCTATGCCCAGGTCATACCGGGCGAGCCGGTGGACAGCTGGCCGATCGAAGCGGTTACGCCCTACAGCAAGAATTACGGCATCGACTCCCAGGAGTTCTGCGATCACCGTGATGCCACCGACAGCACCATTCTGGTGGCCTGGTTGGGCGAGCAGGCGGTGGGGCATATCGTGCTCAGCACCCACTGGAATGGCTTCGCTCACGTCGACGAGCTGGCAGTGGATGTTTCGGCGCGCCGCCATGGGGTGGCCCGTTCGCTGCTGGACGTGGCGCAGTTCTGGAGTCGCAAGCGCGAATTGGCGGGGGTCATGCTGGAAACCCAGAACAACAACCTGGCGGCCTGTCGTCTATACGAGCGCTGTGGTTATGTCGTGGGCGGGGTCGATCACCTGCGTTATCGCGGCATCAACCCGCAGAGCCGCGAGGCGGCGGTGTTCTGGTATCTGTTGTTTGACTGACAGGACATCTGCCACCTCAGCAAGCCGAGGGCAGCAGGCATTAACCGGAGTGGGAGCGAGTTTATTCGCTCAGAGGCCAGTGCACTCGATACATGTGTATCGACTCAAATAAAGCCTTCGCGGATAAATCCGCTCCCACAAAAATTCTGCATTCCAACTCAATGCGCTGGGTTGCGCCCAGCGGGGACAGCCAGTCAGGAAGTTCGCGTCATCTTCACGCCAGACTGAAGCAGCTCGAAGTCATCGCCGCCCAGATGCGTCACGCGGTCGCCGATCGCCAGACGATAGGTCGAAACCGGCGCGCTGGCGTCAGATTCAGCCCCGGCGGGCGATGATTCCTGGAACTCATGCACCGAGTAGACCCGTCCCTCCGCGTCCCTTGCATGAAATTTTCCAACCAGAACTGCAACCATTTGCTTTGTAACCTCTGAAAATAACCGCTCGTTTACCACGCCAGCCTGCCATCAATGTGGGCTGACTCTGTGCCAGCCAAGACTTGTAACATCTTTGCAGGCGCTCTGTAGACCGATGTTTTTCCATGGAGTTTTCCCGCAGCGAAAAAATACCGCGCCCACGGCCGTGAATGGGGCTTATGGAGTAAAGCTGGGGAAGGGCTGCAGGATCATCTATAACTAGTGTCCTGTCTGGCAAATAAGCTGTTCAATCTGGACGGCGTCTGATTTCGCCAGGCTGCGTTGCCGCTCCCCCCATAGCCCTGCTATGACTCGTCGCGGCGCCTTGCCTGACAAAACCAGCCACTCGACCAGAGTGAACGTATTTACGAGACAGGACACTAGGGTTCCGATTTTTCCTGAACTGATAACGGATATTTGTCATGAGCCAGATCTATTCAATTGCAGTAGTTGTCGGCAGTCTCAGAAAGGATTCGATCAACCGCAAGATCGCCCAGGCCCTGGTTGCCCTGGCTCCGCCCAACCTGAAGCTGTCTATCGTTGAAATCGGTGAACTGCCGCTCTATAACGAAGATATCGATACCCCGACCCATACACCGCCGAGCTATGCGGCGTTTCGCCTGCAGCTCAATGCCGCCGACGGTGTGCTGTTCGTGACCCCGGAATACAACCGCTCGGTGCCTGGCGTGCTGAAAAACGCCATTGATGTCGGCTCCCGTCCTTATGGACAGAGTGCATGGTCCGGCAAACCTGGCGCGGTGCTCAGTGCCTCGCCGGGCGCCATTGGCGGCTTTGGCGCCAATCATCATTTGCGCCAGTCCCTGGTCTTCCTCAACGTGCCCTGCATGCAGCAGCCCGAGGCCTATCTGGGCAATGCCGGGACCTTCTTCGATGAGGCCGGCAGCCTGTCCGAGAAAACCCGGCCATTCCTGCAAACCTTCATCGATGCCTACGCCACCTGGGTGGCCAGACACGTATAGGGCCATTGAGGACCTGCATTCATTTATGTATGGTTTTTGTGCGGTTCGCCCTCGTTAAGCTCCTTTTCATTCTCGACCCCGCGCACTTTGCCTGCGCGGGGTTTCAGCATGAAAAGGACAGGCTCCATGACTTCTGCATTTTCCGTTCACTTTCAGGTCGAGTTGCTGCACCGACGATTTATCCAGAACGTCGATGATGCATTTCGCGATGGCGGTATTTCCGCCGAAGAGCGCCGATGGCTGGCGCAACTGGCCGATCCCGGGCAGGACACCCGGTTAACACATCGTATTGATCGGCTGGTGCTCGAGGACGGTTCGTTGCCTGGCTCGGAAATGACCGGTGCGCTGCTGATCAGCAGCCGCGACCCCGCAATCGTGCACATCTACCTCGATACCCTGTTGTACGGTCTGCTGCGGTTCGACAGCCGGGCCGCGCTGCTGGCAGCGGTAAACCGGCTTTTTTCCGAGGATGCCAGCGCTGGCGGGATCTTCGAATATCAGTTGCTCGAAGGGGAACCCTTCGAACAGCGCATGTACCTGTTGGTCGATCAGCAAATGCAGTACCTGCGGCTGCTGAATCAGATGCTGCTGCAAGTTCCTTCACTGCGTGAAGCACTGGCAGAGGTCCTGAACGAAAACCTTGGTGCTGCAGTGCCTGACCGAGAGATCGATATCCAGGGGCTGGCGGCGCAAATCGTGCGCAGCGAAGCTGCAGCCACCGAAGCAATCGCCCTCAATTCCGTGGTTCAGTTGCAAACCCTGGAGCAGGCCCTCATCGCCGACTTCCTCGGCAACGCGCTGGAGGAAGGGGAGGAGCGTCGGTGGTTGGGGGCGTCGGGCAGGCCCTTGAGCCTGCAGGTGGCCAGGCTTTGCCAGGAGGCTCTGGACCGGACCTGCGCGCAATTCAAGTCGGCTTATCCTGCCACGCTTGATCGCTTCTGGGACGAGCCGGACAGGTTGGGGAGCACAGGGCGGGAAATGCTGGCCAAGGCTATAGCAGAGACTTTTCATCAGGAACTGTTGAGCCGTTCTGAGGATGGGACTTTTGCCTCGGACGAGTTCCGTCACCTTGCCGCTTTGTTACAGCCGGCCTCCTCGCGTCCCGCGCTTGGGCACCGGACCACGACCAGCAGACTGGCGATCAGACTGGCCGATCAGGCGCCGATCAGGCTGGCCGGGGTGTTTACTGTTACCTCGAATAACTGGCCCGGCCTGTGGTTGTACTCGAGTATCCATGGCTTGCGTCGATTCGACGATACCGTAGCCCTGACCGAGCATTATGCCAGCACCTCAGGGCGCGCAGAGCTGCTGTATTACCTGTGTGCGAAGGATCAGTTGCGGTTGAACGCCGCCGATTCATTTTCCCTGACTTGCCCGGTGGTCGATAGCGCGCTCTTCATCGAGATCAGCGACTCGATCATTGCCTTGCAGCAGCACAATCTGGATTTTGTCCTCAAACAGCCTCGGAGTAACTTCAGCGTTCTTGCGGCCATGTTCGACGATGCCCTGGATATTCGCCATCTGGTTGATCGCCGGCTGCTGCGACTGGATGGCGGCGGCCGTTGGCTGGCTCAGCTCCAGGCCTTTACCCGACGCTGGCCGCAAGCGTTGATGGTGCCTGAGCCACACGAGGCCGGAGTCGTGCGCAATCTGCTCAACGCCAGGGACCCGGCCCTGATGTCCTGGGCCGATCAGGTCATTGCCCTGGAGGCCCTGACCCGGCAACGGGTACAGAGCTGTCCCGATCCGGCACGTCACGCCCGCGCCGCCCTTAACGAATACCTGGTGGTCATGGGGGTGGCGGCGCCTGATGCAAAGAACATCGTCGTACAGTTGGGTGGTATTGGAAGCTGCATTGACTTGCCTGATTTGCTGCTGGAACGAGTCATGGGGCTGCACGATGCGCATCTGCCTGCAGGCAGCCGTATATTGCGTCGCGCCACCGACAGCAGTCTGAACCCTGAACCGGGCCTGACCCCGGGCCTGATCGATCATCTGACCGGCCGGATTGTCGGCGGCTTCATGGCCAGTCACCTGGAACTGGTCCGGCGTTACCTGGCCACTCCCCTGCGCTTGCCCGAGCAACGCCTGGAGCCTGACGCCATGGGGGCACAGATTCTCCATGGCCTGCTGTATCTGGACAACCTGCTACTCAAGCGCAGTGGCTTCATGGCGCCCTATGTGGTGGATGCCGTCACCCAGGTCCTGACCCGGCCCGTTGCCAGCCTGCGCGAAGTGTTCGGTGATGACCGTGTCGAAGTCTGTTTCTTGTCAGTGGTTCTCGATGGCCGGCCAGCTCCGCTGGCCATGACCAATATCTTCTTTCTGCGCCAGCCCGGGCATAGCGAACGTTTCGGCCTGCTTTGGTCGGTGGTCGCGGGCCTTGACCTCTATCACACGCAGCAGGACCTGGAGGCAAAACTCGAAGAGCGCCTGAGTACCGGCAATTTTCAGGACCGCTACCAGTCCCTGTTCGGTGAGGACGATCAGGTGGTGTTGCGTGAATACCTGCGCCAGCCGCGCCGGGCTCCGTTGAAAGTTCGGTTTACCCCGGTCCAGGGGCACTTTATCCGCGAGTTGCAGCATAACGAGCAAGCCCGGCGGATCACCGGTATCTATCAGGCTCTGGATCGATCCCTGGCCAGTCGCTTGCCTGCTGCGCTTTTCAATCGTTTTGTCGAAATCGCCCAGAGCGACGACAAGCTGACTCTGGCGGTGGATCTGCTGTCTTCCGAAATCCAGAATCTGGCTTATACGGTCCAGATGCTCGACTGGCTGAAAACCGCCTCGCTCGATGATCTGGTGGATTACGTGCATATGCTTGACCGCTACTACCTGAGCAACAATCCCAGAGAGGATTTCCTGTCTGATATTGCCGGGCTCAGGGGCTTCTCCAACCATGCGCTGAAGGTGGAGCTCAAGCAGCATTTCCCCGGCTACGCACTGAACCCGGAAGCCATTACGGTCAAGATGACGCGCTATGTGCCTACCCCTGTGACGACCGGCAGTACGCCATCGGGTATCGCAGCGGTGACCCAGGTTTCTCAGGAAAGCCTGACGCTCTTTGCGCTCAATCACTTTGCTGAATTGCAGGACGCGCTGCTAAGCCTGGAGTTTGCGCCCGGTACCCCGGTCCCGGCGGAGCTGACGCCGCAGTACGTCATTGCCCTGGTGCGCAGGCTGGATCTGGGCCAGCAGTACCGTTCAATGCTGGAAAAGAAATTGGATATCAGCGATCAGGAGTACTCCCGGCGCCGTACGCGTTTCATTACTCAGGTTCCTTCGCGCATGCTGATCGTCGCGCAGGAACTTAAAATGCAGAATCGCCTCAGTACCACCGCCTACGCGTATATTCACGGCCTTGTCGATATGCCCGATGGCGTCGCTCGCCAACCGATGCTTGGGCAGGACATCACTTTGCGTCCGCTGCAACTGCTGCCCCGTGCGGACATGCAGGCCGATACCGTCGAAGGGGTCTATCTGATCGGCCCCAAGGATCGCAGCCAAGGGCCGGTGATTCTGCATACGCTGTTCAACCAGGCCTTCAGCTTCAGGGAGTTTCGCGATCAGGCGCACCTGCTGGCAGAACTGCGCACGTCACCCTCTTTGCAAAATCTGGTGCTGGGGCGTCTTGATCCTTCGCTGCATAAACGCTACAGCAATGGCGGTTTTGTCGAGGCGCACATCACCTGGAGTGTCGAGTCTTCCATGGATATGCCGCTATCCAGCCCCGGCGAGGTAGCCCTGGCCGATGCGCCCGTGCTGGGCAATGTACTGCATTACCTGTTCCTGGAAACCCTCAGCGTACTCAAGTCCATGAGTCGCAAGCAGACGGTGACCACGGCCCAGGCCGACTGGGAGGCGTTCGTCTATCTGATGAATCTGGGGTTTGACCAGATCCTCATGTTCACGCCGGGCAGGCTGGGCATGCTGGTAACCGCCCTGCAAAGCCACAGCCTGTTCGAAGCTTCGTTCGAAGCGGCCTACGACCAGCAGTGGGGCAAGGCGCTGTCGGAGTTTTCTGCGGCGATAGGCGGTATCGTTTCATTTCGCAGCAGCAAGGAGGAAGTCCAGAACGATAAGTCGCCGCTGACGAAAGGCGAAACCGTTCTGACCGGGTTGCCGAAATTTTCCTGGCGAAATTCACAGTTGACCCCTGAGCTGAGGCGTCGCCTGCGGGTATTCGAGGTGCATGATGTGGCCCTCGATACCCTCGACAAGGATCTGCTGCTCAACGTTTACCGCGACCCGGATACCAGACGTCAATATGCTCCGGTGGCGGGGCAGGTCTATCAGGTGCAGTTCATCGAGGAGCACTGGTACATCGTCGACGACACCCAGACCGGACCGCAGGTCAAGCTCAATGGCCAGCAACAGTGGGAACTGGATCTGCGCATGGGGCTTTACGGCGGTGGCGGTACTGTCAGTCGGCTTCGCGCCTCCAGCCTGACGCCTTCCAGGGTGGAGGAGATCTTCCTGCCGGAGTTCTACGGCATGCGGGAAATCCGCGCGGGCGCGCGTTACAAGGCACGGATGATCGTCGAGGCGTATCACGTGGCGATCAATTACCTTGAGACCTGCCTGACCAACCTTAATCCCCTGGCCCAACTGGACACCAGGGTCAGTCAGATATTGACCGGGTTTTTCGGCGTGAACAGCGTCGATCAGCCGTTGCTTGCCGAGGTGAAGGCCAGCGTGACAACGCTGTTTCGCGAGTTCAGCGATCGCAGCCTCAGACCCTACACCTCGGATCGTTTCATTGTCGGTCGCAATCGGCCCGGTCAGGAAGGCACTACGGCCTTTACCTCCAGGAGCGACCCGCAAAGACGTATCTATCTCACTGAAGATTACTTCAACGTTCCCGGACGAGACCTCAACCAGCAGCTGTTTACTATTACCGGCTTCAATACCGGTACGCATTTTCGCGCCACGATTCTATTGCACGAATTGTCCCATATTGCCCTGGATACTCACGACATCGCCTATGTGCGGGCTGCCGCGCCGTTCCCCGATTTGCTGGAAGACGCGGACGCGTATAAGACCATGGTCAAGCGCGAGCTGGACCGGCTGCGGACCCAGGGATTTTCCCATCTGTCCCAGCCCTCAGACCTGTTCGTCACGCTGGAGGGGCATCGATGGCGCGACTTTGTCGAAGACGATGGCGGTGAATATTCCACGATCCTCAGCATCACGGGCGCGACTACGCTGTCGGCCGCCCGCACGGTATTTCTCAACGACGCCGTGAAGCGGCGACACCTGATGCTGAAAAATGCCGACTCCGTCGCGCTGCTGGTCACGCTGCTGGGACGCCAGCGCTACACCAACTGAGTGCAAATGCGCCGGTTTACGTCAGGTAATGGCGTAACTCCCGGGCAATCAGCAGGCGCTGGATTTCACTGGAGCCTTCGTAGATCTGGGTGATTCGGGCGTCGCGGTAATAACGCTCCACCGGGTAGTCCTCCAGATAGCCGTAGCCGCCATGAATCTGGACCGCCTTGGAGCAGACCCATTCTGCCATTTCCGAGGCGAACAGCTTGGCCTGGGAGGCCTCCGACAGGCAGGGCTTGCCGACACTGCGCAATCGCGCCGCGTGCAGTACCAATAGACGCGTAGCGTTGATGCGGGTGTGCATGTCGGCGAGCATGTTCGACACGCTTTGATGCTCGATGATCGGTTTGTCGAACTGCACTCGTTCACGGGCATACAGCAGCGCCGCTTCGAACGCCGCCCGGGCGATGCCCAATGCCTGGGCGGCGATGCCGATGCGCCCACCTTCGAGGTTGGAGAGGGCAATCGCCAGGCCCTTGCCGCGCTCGCCCAGCAAGTTGGCGGCGGGGATGCGGCAATCATTGAGTGTCACCGCGCAGGTGTCAGAGGCGCGGATGCCCATCTTGTGTTCGCTGCGGTCGACACTGAAGCCGGGTGTGTCTGTGGGCACCAGGAATGCCGACAGGCCTTTCTTGCCCAGCTCAGGGTCGGTCACGGCGAACACAATCGCCAACTGCGCTCGCTTGCCGTTGCTGACGAACTGCTTGGCGCCATTGAGGATCCACTGGCCGTCACGCAGCTCGGCACGGGTGCGCAGGTTGTGGGCTTCGGAACCGGCCTGGGGTTCGGTCAGGCAAAAACAGCCAATGGCAGCACCGCTGGCCAGGCGCGGCAGCCAGTGCTGTTGCTGCTCGGCGCTGCCGTACTTGAGCAGGGGGCCACAGCCCACCGAGCTGTGCACACTCATCAGCGTGCCGGTAGCGGCGTCGCCCGCCGAGATTTCCTCTACGGCCAGGGCGTAGGCCACGTAGTCGATGTAGGTGCCGCCCCATTCTTCCGGGACGATCATGCCCAATAGCCCCAACTCGCCCATCTTGCTGATCAGCGCATCGTCGATCCAGCCAGCCTTTTCCCAGCGCTGGGCATGAGGGGCAATTTCATTGCGGGCGAATTCGCGAGCCATGTCGCGGATCATGATTTGTTCTTCGCTCAATTCCAGGTCTTGCATGGTTCAGCTCTCCTGGCCACTGAAGAAACTCGCCACATGCTCGGCATTGAGCTCCTGCACGCGGGGCGGGTTCCAGTGTGGCTTCTTGTCTTTATCAATGATGAGGGCACGCACGCCCTCGAGCAGATCGCCCCGGGCAAACCATTGGCGATCCAGATGCAGTTCCAGGGCAAAACAATCTTCCAGCGACAGATGACGGCCGCGCCGCAGCAACTCCAACGTTACGGCCATGGCCAGGGGTGAACGGCTTTCCAGCAGTTGCGCAGTGGCCAAGGCCCATTCATGGCTGTCAGCGACGGTGACCGCGCGCAGTTGTTCGATGATGCTCGCCAGGTCCGGCAGGGCGAAGAAGTGATCGATGACCGGGCGCAGATGCGCCAAGGGGGGATCGGGCAGGCGCTGGGTGGCGATTTTTGCCAGCACGCCTTGCAGGTCCTTGAGCGGGCTCTTCTTCCAGGCCAGGTGATCGAGCATGTGGTTCAGGCGCGGCAGCAGATCGCTGTTCAGGAACCAGTCGGCGAGGCCGCAATACAGCGCATCGGCGGCGCGGATCTGCACGCCGCTGACCCCCAGATAGATACCCAGTTCGCCGGGCACCCGTGGCAGGAAATGACTGCCGCCGACATCGGGGAAATAACCGATGGCGACTTCCGGCATGCCCAGGCGGCTGCGTTCGGTGACCACTCGCAGGTCAGCGCCTTGCACCAGACCCATTCCGCCACCGAGAACAAAACCGTCCATCAGCGCCAGCACCGGTTTACGGTAATGGTGGATCGCCAGATCCAGGGCGTATTCCTCGGCGAAGAAATCCAGATGCAGGCGCTGGCCGCTCTTGTAACTGTCGTACAGCGCCCGGATATCGCCCCCTGCGCAGAACGCCTTGTCCCCGGCGCCGCGCAGGACTACGGCATACACGCCATCATCCTCGGCCCAGCGTTCGAGCTGCCGGTGCAGTGTGCGGACCATGTCCAGATCGATCGCATTGAGCCCGGCCGGGCGGTTCAGCGTCAGGTGACCGATGTGGTTGCGCACCTCCACCAGAATGCTGTCGTTGACGGGCTGGCGGTCAATGGTATGGGCAGGTAAAACCTGTGAACTCATTACTAGCTCCCTGCAATTTTTATTGTTTTGCATGTGCCAGACACACTAGCAGCGCACCTGCAAAAGACAATTGGCAAATGTGACAGGCAGAGTGGACGTTTTTGCGATATGACGCGTTGCAGACGGTAAATGACTCAATAATGTGGGACCGGCTTTAGCCGGGAAGACACAAGTATGATCGACGTATATCTATCGCCTGACAGGGCGTCTTCCCGGCTAAAGCCGGTCCCACGGTAGAGCACCTTCATTCAGCCTGTTTTTGCCAAATCAGGTTTTCGGGTTCAGTCCTTCCGGCAACCGCGCATCCCGCGCCAGTCGCAACCCCGAGCACACCCAGCGCTTTTCGGTCTGGAAGAAATTGCGGTAGGTGGCCCGGCAATGTCCCGGCGAGGTATTGCTGGCGCCGCCACGCAGGACGATCTGGTTGATCATGAACTTGCCGTTGTATTCGCCCACGGCACTGGCCGCAGGCCGAAAACCCGGATAGGCGTTAAAGGCCGTTTGCGTCCATTGCCAGGCGACATCATCGACCTGTTCCAGCAGCCCGGCGACCGCTGCGGCTTCCCATTCGGCCTCGGTGGGCAGGCGGGCGTCAGCCCAGTGGGCGAAGGCGGCCGCTTCGTAATAGCTGATATGGGTGACGGGGGCGTCCGGGTCGATGGCTTCCATGCCACGCAGGGTCATGTGCTGCCAGCCATGCTGCTCGTCGTGCTGCCAGTACAGCGGCGCATCCCAACCGTTGTTCTGAATCAGGTTCCAGCCTTCGGACAGCCACAGGCCAGCCTGGCGGTATCCGCCGTCGCGCATGAACGCCAGCCACTCGCCGTTGGTCACCAGGCGATCGCTGATTTCGAAGGGTTGCAGATAGGTGGTGTGGCGCGGGCCTTCGTGGTCGAAGGCAAAGTCTGGTCCGGTGTGACCGATCTGGGTCAGGCCGCCCTTGAGCGGCTTGAACTGGCCGCGACGGCCCGGCAGGTCCTGCGGCCATTGGGTGTCGTAGGCCGGACGCAGGGGCGACAGGCTGAACAGGTGCAGGATGTCCATCAGCAGCAGTTCTTGATGCTGCTCTTCATGGGCCAGGCCCAGTTCGATCAGGCTGCGCAGTTCTTCGGCCTGGGGCGATTGCAGCAGCGTGACCATATGCTCATCGACATGTTTGCGGTACGCCAGGACCCGCGCTACGCCGGGACGTGTCATCAGCCCGCGCTGAGGACGTGGGTAGCGCGGGCCAAGGGCTTCATAATAAGAATTGAAGAGGTAGCCAAAGTCCGCATCGAATATCGGATAGTCGGTGAGTGAGCCAGTGAGCAGGAAGGTTTCGAAAAACCAGGTGGTATGGGCCATGTGCCATTTGGCCGGGCTGGCATCGGGCATCGACTGCACGACCATATCTTCGGCATCCAGAGGCGCGATCAACTGTTCGGTACGGCTGCGCACGCTGCGATAGCGCTGCAGCAATGTCTTGGGCTCGGTGGCTTCGTAGCCTTTGGTTGCGGGGCTGCTCATCAGGGCGTTCTCCGGTCTTAACGGTGCTCAGCTGTTTTATATGGCAAATGGGTATGATGTTCGCTGTTCGATGAATGTTCCATGTCGTTCGACAGATAATGAATTTAATTAACCACCTGCCGTCAGAATGGCATTGGTCTTGAATCAAGGCTGTGCGGCCATGCAATTTATGCAACGCCGATTCAATCGTCCCGCCTGCGGGTGCGCGACGATGGGGGATGGGTTCATCAGGTTCAGGGGAAATCCAATGAACGATCAATCGCAACTGCTCGCCGCATTGGACGCTGCGCAGGTTGACGGGCAGGACGCAGTTATCGCCACGGTGGTCAAGGTGGAGGGCTCGGCCTACCGCCGTCCTGGCGCGCGTATGGTCATCCCGCAACTGGGCAGCGCCACTGGCACGGTCAGCGGCGGTTGTCTGGAAAGTGATGTCAGCAAGAAGGCCTGGTGGCTGACCGAAAGCGGCAAGCCGGTTATCCGTACCTACAGCACCGGCGAAGACGATGACGATCTGGAAGAGGCGGAACTGAGTTTCGGCCTGGGCTGCAACGGTACGGTGCATATTCTGTTTGAACGGGTCATGGCGGGGCAGCCGTCGTTACCGGTGCAGATACTGCGGCAGGTGCAGACGAGTCAGCGACCCGCCGCTCTGGCGACGGTGATCGACAGTCAGAACCCGCGTTTTACCGCCGTTGGCGAGCGTCTGGCCCTGGCTCCGGTTGATGGCCTGCTGAGCGAAATACGCGACCAGGGCTTGGCCGCAAGCATTGCCGAAGACCTGCAGGCAGTACTCGACCTGCAGCGTTCAGCCAGTTGCCTGTATGAAGGGGCGGGCGGCACGGTGGAAGTCTTGCTGGAGTTCATTCCGGCGCCACGGCGCCTGGTGATTTTCGGTGCCGGGCATGATGCCGCGCCGCTGCTGGGCATGGCTCGCTTGCAGGGCTGGCACACAACCTTGATCGATGCCCGCCCGCAATATGCGCGTGCCGAGCGTTTTCCCGAGGCTGACCAGGTCCTTGCGATTGCGCTGAGTGAGCCACTGCCTGCAGTGCTCGATGGTACTGCGGTGGTGATCATGACCCACAGCTACAGTCAGGACCGTCATTGGCTGGAAGCTGCCCTTAATGCGCACCCGGTGTATATCGGCCAGCTTGGCCCGCGCAGTCGCACAGAACGTTTGCTCGATGAACTGGACCCAGGCTTGCGTGAACAGCCTGCATTCGCCGGGCTGCATTATCCTGTCGGCCTGGACCTGGGCGGCGATACCCCGCAAAGCGTTGCCTTGTCGATCCTGGCGGAGATCAATGCGGTGGCCAATCGTCGCAATGGCGGCATGCTCAAGCACCGCATTGCCAGTATTCACGGGGTAGAGCCCGCCAAAACGGCTGACTCGGCGTTACGCATGATTGGTTAGGGGGGCGCTGAATCAAGGTGGGACCGACTTTAGCCGGGAAAGCTGAGTCACAGGCAGAACATATGTATTAATGCTGCTGGCCTTTTGCTGGCTAAAGCCGGTCCCGCGCTATTTGTCCTGTGTTTACAGCTCGGATCGAACTCCCTGATCCTGCCTCGCTCCAACCGTCCGTGTTGCCGCAAATGGCTATATGCTATTTGTTACGGACGTCCCGGCGCAGCATCCTTCAGGCTCAGGTCAATGACTGACAAGTACGCCCCGCATGACTGGGCACCCCATGAGCGGCCGACGTTGCCAGGGTCGCCCTCCACGCCGTTGCATCCCACGGCCAAGCGCCTGGCTTTCGCTGTCGTTGGCGTGATCGTGGCCCTGACCGGGGGCCTGGGTAATGCGCTGGTCGTGGCTAACCTGCCGTATCTGCAAGGGCCTTTGGGGGTCACGTCGGCGGAAATCGCCTGGCTGCCTGCTGCCTACGTCATGACCAACGTGTCGATGAACCTGCTGTTGGTGAAATTCCGCCAGCAATTCGGCCTGCGCGCTTTTACCGAGGTGTTCCTGGTGCTGTATGCCCTGGTGACCCTGGCCCACCTGTTCGTCAACGATATCGCCTCGGCTATTGCCGTACGCGCGGCCCACGGTATGGTGGGGGCGGCGCTCAGTTCGCTTGGCCTGTACTACATGATCCAGGCCTTCCCGCAGAAATGGCGGATCAAGGCGCTGGTATTGGGGCTGGGCACTTCGCAGCTGGCCATTCCCCTGGCCCGGTTGTTCTCCGAGGACCTGCTGGAAATTGCCGAATGGCGGGGCCTGTACCTGTTCGAACTGGGCATGGCGCTGCTGGCACTGGGCTGCGTGTTGCTGCTTAAATTGCCGCCGGGCGATCGTTTCAAGGCGTTCGAGAAACTCGACTTCCTTACCTTCGGCCTCCTGGCCGGCGGCTTCGCGGCATTGTGTGCGGTACTGTCCCTGGGACGTATCGACTGGTGGCTGGAGGCGCCGTGGATCGGCATCACTTCGGTGTGTGCCATTGTCCTGATCATTGGTGGCCTGGCCATCGAACATAACCGTGCCCGGCCCTTGCTGATCACCCGCTGGCTGGGCAGTGGGCGGATTTTGCGCCTGGCCCTTGGGGTGACGTTGTTTCGGGTCGTATTGTCTGAACCGGCAACCGGGGCCATCGGCTTCTTGCAGACCCTGAACATGGGCGCCGAGCAGTTGCGCACCCTGTATCTGGTCATGCTGCTGGGCAGCGTTGCAGGATTGGCCACCAGCGTCCTGACGATCAACCCGCTGCATCTGTTCAAACCGTTGATCATCTCTCTGGCCCTGATTGCCATCGGCTCCTGGATGGACAGCGGATCGACCAGTCTGACCCGGCAGTCGAACATGTATTTCAGCCAGTTCCTGCTGGCCTTCGGCGGCACCTTCTTCCTCGGGCCGACCATGGTCCTGGGGATCAGCGGGGTGATCAGCAATTCGCGCAACCTGATCAGTTTTTCCGTGCTGTTCGGGATTACCCAGAGCGTTGGCGGTCTGATTGGGTCGGCGGCGTTCGGCACCTTTCAGGTGGTACGGGAGAAGTTTCACTCCAGCCTGTTGGTCGAACACGTGACCTTGCTTGATCCTCAGGTAGTGGCTCGTCTGCAAAGTGCCAGCGGCGCCTACGCCAGCTTTTTCGCCGACCCGGCCCTGCGCACCAGCCAGGGCATGCGCAGCCTCGCGGCCCTGGCCACTCGCGAAGCCAACGTTCTGGCCTATAACGATATGTTCATGCTTATTGCCCTGATCGCCGTGCTGACCATGGTCTGGACCTCGGCCCGGGCGCTCTGGCTGAAAATGAGCACAAAACCCATAGAACCGGCGGCCCCAGTGCCGGTAAGTTCGCTCCCAGTTCAACCCGACGGCGCCCACTCTTCATGACCGAAACGACACCGCCAGCTGCACCTGTTCCCACACCGCCACCGTCCGTGCCGCCACCCCCGGTGACAGCCGCGCCGACCAGCGAACCGCGTTCACTGCGTACCCGGGTGATCTCGTCGCTGATCTTCGCCAGCGTCGCCCTGGCCGGCGTGCTGATCGTGCTGTATGCCTGGCAACTGCCGCCGTTCAGCAGCCCCATCGAAACCACCGACAACGCCCTGGTTCGCGGCCAGACAACGATCATCGGCCCGCAACTCAGCGGCTACGTTTATGAAGTACCGGTCAAGGACTTCCAGTTCGTCAAGACCGGCGATCTGCTGGTGCGTCTGGATGACCGTATCTATCGGCAGCATCTGGATCAGGCCCTGGCGCAATTGGGTGTGCAGAAGGCCGCGCTCGCCAATAACCTGCAACAGCGCCGCAGTGCCGAGGCGACCATCGCCCAGCGCCAGGCAGCGCTGGACAGCAGCATCGCGCAAAGTCGCAAGACGGCCGCCGATCTGCGCCGCAGCCAGGCACTGGTTACCGACGGTTCCGTTTCCAAAAGTGAACTGGACGTCGCTCGCGCCGCCGACGCTCAGGCCACTGCCGCCGTGGCCGAGGCCAAGGCAACCCTGGAAATCTCCCGGCAGGATCTGCAAACCGTGATCGTCAACCGCGCATCCCTGGAAGCTTCGGTTGCCAACGCCGAAGCGGCCATCGAACTGGCCCGCATCGACCTGACCAATACCCGCATCCTCGCCCCGCGCGACGGCCAGCTCGGCCAGATCGGCGTGCGCCTGGGGGCTTACGTCAACTCCGGGGCGCAACTGATGGCACTGGTGCCCAAGCACCTGTGGCTGATCGCCAATATGAAGGAAACCCAGATGGCTAACGTGCGCCTGGGTCAGCCGGTGACCTTCACGGTTGATGCCCTGAACCATCAGAAGATGCACGGTCGCGTACAGCGCATTTCCCCGGCTGCCGGTTCCGAGTTCAGCCTGTTGCCGGCCGACAACGCCACCGGCAACTTCGTCAAGATCGCCCAGCGCATTCCGGTGCGCATCATTGTCGACGCCGACCAGCCCGAGGCAGATCGCCTGCGGCCGGGGATGTCGGTGGTGGTGAGTATCGATACCAGTGCCGAGGGCGGCGAGGTGCCGCAGGATCCGCTGGATCAATAGCCTCTTGCTCCCTGGGACCGGCTTTAGCCGGGAAAGGGCCGGTACATCCGCTGCATTTCAATGAGCAGCGAAGACGCCTTCCCGGCTCAAGCCGGTCCCAAACATGAAGGCTCAAGACTCTCTGAAAACAAAAAGCCCACACATTGGTGTGGGCTTTTTGTTGTAGCAAGCGCAAGTGTTAGAACAGCTTGGTAAACACCCAGTACAACGAGCCCGACAGCAGGATTGCCGCTGGCAGAGTCAGGACCCAGGCCATGGCCAGGTTGCGCAGGGTGCGCAGTTGCAGGCCGGAGCCGTTGGCGACCATGGAGCCGGCGACACCCGAGGACAGCACATGGGTGGTGGAGACCGGCAGCCCGTACATGTCCGCAGCGCCGATGGTGACCATCGCCACCACTTCCGCCGAGGCACCCTGGGCGTAGGTCATATGGGTCTTGCCGATCTTCTCGCCAACGGTCACGACGATGCGCTTCCAGCCCACCATGGTGCCCAGGCCCAGAGCGATGGCGACCGCGATCTTGACCCACAGCGGGATAAAGCGCGTGGCGTTATCGATCTGATCCTTGAACAGCTTGAGCTTGCCCTGGGTATCGGCGTCGAAGCTGACCGCCTTGTTCTTGTCCATCAGGCGGATGGTTTCGGAAGTCAGGTACATGTCGTTACGTACGTTGGAAACCGCTTCGGCCGGCACTTTATCCAGGGAGCCGTAGCCTTTAACGTCATTGCCGATCTTGCCGACCATCACTGCCAGTGCTGGCGTCAGCTCGGGAGTGGCCTCCTTGCTCACCAGATAGGCGGACAGTACCTTGCGCGAGTCGGCAGGGGCGGGCTGGGCCACGCTCTTGACCAGGGCCTGTTGGGTGACTTCGGCCACCGCAGAGAACCGCAGGGCCTCATCGGCTGGCATGGTGCGGTTCAGGGCGTAAGCCATGGGCAGGGTGCCGACCAGAATCAGCATGATCAGGCCCATGCCTTTCTGACCATCGTTGGAGCCGTGGGCGAAAGACACACCGGTGCAGGTCAGGATCAGCAGACCGCGAATCCACCATGGTGGCGGTGCATCGCCTTCAGGCGCTTTGTACAGCGCACGGTTCTTGATGAACAGGCGCATGGCCAGTAGCAGCAGCGCGGCAGCACCAAAACCGACCAGAGGCGAGACCAACAGCGAATAGCCGATCTTGCTGGCCTGGGTCCAGTCCACGCCGCTGGTGCCATCACGACCGTGCATCAGGGCATTGGCGACGCCGACACCGATGATCGAACCGATCAGGGTGTGCGACGACGAGGCGGGCAGGCCCAGCCACCAGGTGCCGAGGTTCCACAGGATCGCGGCGATCAGCAGGGCGAAGATCATGGCGAAACCGGCGGAAGAGCCGACTTGCAGGATCAATTCTACCGGCAGCAGGGCGATGATGCCGAAGGCCACCGCGCCGCTGGAAAACAGCACCCCGAGGAAGTTGAACAGACCCGACCAGGCCACCGCGAAACTTGGCGGCAGGGAGTGGGTGTAGATCACCGTGGCTACCGCGTTGGCGGTGTCATGGAAACCGTTGACGAACTCAAAGCCCAGGGCGATCAGCAAGGCCACGCCCAACAGCAGGAACGGCGTCCAGGTGGTGACGACGGTATGCAGATCGTCCATGTCCTGCTTGAGACTGAAAGCGGTGTACAGCAAACCCAGGGCGAGCACGGCGAAGAACATCACCATGGTCATGACCCCCGGCTTGCCGCCGAACTTGTGACTGGCCCCGGCGCTTTTCCCAAGCGCGTCGGCCGTCATTGTATTGGTCGCCATCATGCAAATCCTGTTTTGTAAGGGTATTGAGCATGATCATTTCAAAATGTTACAGATATGCGACCTGGATCAACGTACTGTCGGAAATACGGTTCCGTTGGAGCGTGGTTTACCCGCGGAACGGGCAGACCAAGGTCCATCGGATTCACCGAGGTGAATCATTCGCGGGCTAGCCTCGCTCCAACAACACCACGATTCAGTCCGAACGCTTGCGAAACGCCCAGCGTGCAGTGATCAGGGTGAAACTGGCGACCACTGCCACCAGCACCCAGAAGCCGTTCGGATCAGTGGCCAGCGGCACGCCGCCGACGTTCATGCCGAAGAAACCGGCGACGATATTGATCGGCAGGGCCAGTACCGTGACCACGGTCAGGGTGTAGAGGGTGCGGCTGCTCTGTTCGTTGAGATTGGCGGCAATTTCTTCCTGCAACAGCTTGATCCGCTCGCCCAGGGCCGTGAGGTCGTTGATCACCAGGGACGATTCTTCGGTGGACTGACGCAGCTCCTGCACGTCTTCTTCCAGCAGCCATACCGGCGGCTTGTGCAGCAGACGCATCAGCGAGCCGGGTTCCAGCGCCAGTAGACGCTGCAGGCGCACCAGCACCCGGCGCATGGCGCCCAGTTCCGAGCGGTTGTTGCTCAGGCGCTGGGACAGCAACTGGTCTTCGATCTTGTCCACACTGATGCTGGTCTTGCGCAGGAACTGGGTCAGCACTTCGCCCTGATCGCGCAGCAGGTGCACCAGTAGCTCCAGGGGCGAGCGGAAATGCTCACCGCGCTTGACCGAGGAACGCAGCTTATCCACCGAGCGCAAGGGTTGCAGGCGGGCGGTGATCAACAGATGGCCAAGGGTACAGACCCAAAGGGTCGATATATCGGTGGAAACCATGTTGAAGTCGAAGACCACATCGTTGACTACCGCCAGCAGGGCCGAGTCGACGTGTTCGATGCGGGTCGAGCGCGAACCTTCGTGCAGGGCTTCGAAAAATTCTTCGGGCAGATCCAGATTGGCCTTCATCCAGCGCTCGCAGCCAGCGTGGGCCAGGTTCAGGTGCAGCCAGATGAACTCCTCGGGGTCTTCCGGTTCACGCAGACAGCCCAGTGCTGTCGCTGAGCCGATTTCCCGACCGCTTTCTCCGGGGCGGAAACGGAAACCGTAAAGCAGGCCGAAAAGATCGGAATCCTTTTGATTCTGGACGATGCTTTGGTTCATGGTTGCTCGCTGGACGGTGAGGCTGCCAATCCTTGGCAAACTGAAATATGTCGGGAGCATGACAAGCTGTTATTTCAGTTTTGTGTCAGTTTGTTGCTTGTTGTTACTGAGTTGCTGCTTCGTTCAGACCATAGACAGGCGCTGCTTGCGCGTCGGTGCCGGCCAGGCGCGATCCAGATCGAGCAGGTCTTCATCGGTCAGCTGCAATTGAACAGCCGCCGCATTGAGGCGCAGATGCAGTGGATCGACCGCCTTGGGAATTGCCACGACGCCGGGATTGCGCAACACCCAGGCCAGGCTGATCTGAGCGGCGGTGGCGTTGTGCCGGGCGGCGACCTTGAGCAGTTCGGGGTGATGCAGCAGATTGCCCGCCTGGCCGATAGGGCAGTAGGCCATCATTGGCATGCGCTGGGTCTGCATCCACGGCAGCAGGTCGAACTCGATACCCCGGGCCTCGGGGTTGTACAGCACCTGATTGGTGGCACAGGCCGGATCGCCCAGTTCGAACATATCGGCGACATCGAAGTTGGACACGCCCCAGCGGCCTATCTTGCCGCTCTCGCGCAGCCTTTCGAAGGCTGCGACGGTTTCTTCCAGTGGGTGCTGGCCGGGCCAGTGCAGCAGATAGAGGTCGATATAGTCGGTCTTCATGCGCCGCAGGCTGCGCTCGCAGGCAGCGGCGACGCCCTGGCGGCTGGCATTGTGCGGATAGACCTTGCTGACTACGAAGACCTTGTCGCGCTGCCCGGCAATGGCCTTGCCGACCACTTCCTCGGCGCCGCCTTCGCCATACATTTCGGCGGTATCGATCAGGGTCATACCCAATTCGATGCCTTGGCACAGCGCCGAGATTTCGGCCGAGCCCTGCGCCGGATCCTCACCCATATGCCAGGTGCCCTGGCCGATTACCGGAACATCTTTGCCTGCCAGTTCGAGAGTGCGCATGGGGGGCTCCGTCTTTTAAAAGGGGGGTGACGACCCATAGGACAGGGCGGGAGCGAATTTATTCGCGAAGAGGCCGCGCAAGTCGATGAATTTCTGTGGGACCGGCTAAAGCCGGTCCCACAATATACGGTTATTTTTTCGGCGCGGCTTGCGGGCCCTCCCAACCTCCGCCCAGCGCCAGGAACAGGTTGATCTGCCCCATGGCCACCTGGGTATTGGCGGCGGCGAGCTGAGCGCGTACGTCAGTGTAGGTACGGGTCGCCTGCAAATCGGCGAGGAAGGACGCGCGGCCAGCCTGATAGAAGCGGTGGGTCTGGTCGGCGGCCTGCTGTGCGGAGGTCTCGGCGTCGGCCAGGGCGTCACGGCGTTCCAGCAGGGCGGTGTACTCGGCAAGACCGGTCTGGGTCTCGCGAATGGCATTGAGCACCACACCGTCGAAATGCGCCAGGGCCGCCTGGGTCGAGGCTTCGGCTTCATGGATGCGCGCGCGCGAACCATTGCTGGGAATGGTCCAACTGATCAGTGGGCCAAACCCCCAGCGATTGGTCGAAGGCTTGCCCAGATCGTCGAGGATACCCACGGTGGCCACCGTGGCACCGATGCTGACGCTCGGGTAGAGCTCGCCGGTGGCGACACCGATGCCTGCGGTATACATCGCCAGACGCCGTTCGGCCTGACGCACATCCGGACGGCGTGCCAGCAGCGAGGCGCCGTCGCCCACCGGCATGACCTGGGCGATATGGGGCAGTTCGTTGCAGCTGTCGACGCCCTTGGGCAATTGCTCCAGGGGCTTGGCCAGCAGCATCGACAAGCGATACAGCCCGGTCTGGCGCGCGGCTTCGTAGCGCGGCAGCTCGGCGCGCAAAGACTTGAATTGGGTCTGGGAACGGGTGACCTGAGTCTCGTCACCGCGCCCGGCATCGCGCAGACGCTGGGTCAGGCTCAGGCTTTGCTGTTGCAGGTCCAGGGAGTGCAGGGCGATTTCGTGTTCTTCGTTGGCCGCGCAGATTTGCGTGTAGGCCCGCACCACGTCGGCGACCAGGGTGATCCGCGCGGTGTCGGCGGCAGCCTGGGTTGCATCGATATTGGCCTGGCTCGCTTCGATACCGCGTTGCAGCGTGCCGAACAGATCGAACTGGTACGAGGTGCTGATGCCGACGTCACCGACATTGGCCACCGGGACCTTTTCCTCCAGCAGGAAGGCTTGTCCGGATTCCTGGATACGTTCTGCCCCGGCCTTGGCCTGGCCGCTCCAGCCACCGGCGGCCTGGGCCTCGGCATTCTGGTAACGGGCCCGTTGCAGGTTGGCGGCGGCGACGCGCAGGTCGGTATTGGAGGCCAGGGCCTGCTGCACCAGGGCGTCCAGCCGTGGGTCCTGATACAGGCGCCACCAGTCCTGGGGAACCGGCGCCGACACTACATTCACCGAGGTGCCAGCCAGTTCACCCTGCAAATCCGGGCGATTGACTGCGGCATCCTTGGGCAGGTGGTAATCCGGGCCGACCATCTGGCAGCCCGCCAGCAACATGCTGAAACCAAGAGCTGTCAGGCGTGCGCTGTGTTTCATTGCGCGGCTCCTGGGGCGGCAACGCCGTCTTTCTGTGTCTTGCTGTCATCGATGATCGACACCGTGGCCGTACGCCCGGCGATCATGCGGAAATCCTTGGGCACGTCATCGAAGGCGATGCGCACAGGAATGCGCTGGGCCAGGCGCACCCAACTGAACGCCGGGTTGACGTTGGGCAACAGGTTGCTGCCGCTGGTGCGGTCGCGGTCTTCGATACCGGCGACGATGCTCACCACATGGCCGCGCAGGCGGGCGTTGTCGCCGATCACACGGATGTCCACACCTTGGCCGATATGGATGCCGTCGAGCTTGGTTTCCTCGAAATAGCCGTCGATATGGAACGAGTTGCTGTCCACCACCGCCAGTACCGGGCGGCCGGCACTGACAAACTCGTGTTCACGCGGTGCACGGTCGTTGAGGTAGCCGTCCACCGGGCTCTTGATCACCGAGCGGTCGAGGTTCAGTTGTGCTGCATCCACCGCCACCTGGGCTTCGTTCAGTGCCGACAGGGCGCGGGCTTCTTTGGACTGGCTTTCTTCCAGTTGCTCCCGGGCGACCAGGTTGCCCAGGCCACGGTTACGCTTGTTCTCGCGCTGGGCCTGCTCCCAGGTTTCCTTACGCTCGGCGACGGTGGCCTGGGCCTGGCGCAGGGCGAGGCGGAAGCGATCCTGATCAATGGTGAACAGCACCTGGCCCTTGCGCACCTGCTGGTTGTCGGTGACTTCGACTTTCTGAATCAGCCCGGATACGTCCGGGGCGACCTGGATGATATCGGCGCGGATATGCCCGTCCCGGGTCCAGGGCGCGTACATGTAGTACAGCACCATGCGCCAGACGACGGTGGCGGCGAAGATCACGATCAGCAGGGTCAGGACCACACGGCCCAAAGTCAGCAGCGGTTTTTTCATGTCATCAAATATCGACTGAGGGTGTCCACGGCGCCGAGCAGCAGGGCGTAGAGACAGACGTTGAACAAGGCCCGGTGCCAGACCAGACGGTAGAAATGCGCTCGCAGCAGCAGGGCATGCAGCGGCACGAACAGCAGGTAGGCGATGCCCATCAGCGCCAGAAAGGTCGGGACGAAGACCCCGCTGATATCCAGGTCACCGATCATACGGGGGCTCCATCAATGCCATAGGGCGGTTGTTCTTCGTGCTCGCTGGCGAGATCGACTATCTCTACACCCGGCAGCAATGCCAGGCGCAGGCCGCTGAGGGCGTGCAGCAGGTGCAGGCGCGACGGATCGTCGGCCAGGGTCTGGCTGCTCAGCGCACGGCGGGCGCGGTCCATGGTCATCAACAGACCCTTGGGCGCAACCAGGCGTTCACGGGCCTTGAGGCAGGCCTTGAAATAGCTGCCCACCTCATGCACCACTTGACGCAGCATTAACTGCTGTGCGGCATGGACGCGCGGAATGTGCGCCAGCAGATCGAGCAGGTTGAGGGCGACGCGCAGTTCACGAAGGGCGATACCGGTGTCCTGGGCGGTGGCGGCCAGGCGCGGCAGGTGCTGCATCAGCCGGTCGAGCATTTTCACGCCCATGCGCCGGTGCTCGGCCAGGGTCGCGGGTTCGGTCAGGGTGACGATATCCGACCAACTGAAACGGGTCAGGCGCCGGGCGGCCATTTCCGTGCCGAACGGGCGCATCACCAGGGTCCAGATAAAGGCGAACAACAAACCTGCGGGACCTGCCAGGTTGGAGTTGAGGAAATTGAGGAAGTCGGCGTCGTAGGCGCTCTGGATGCTGATAAAGGATGAGGTGTTGACGATGGTCAGCAGGGTGCCCAGGTAAAAGCGCGGTTGCACGGTCAGGGTGCCGACGCAGATAAAGGGCACCGCAAAGGCCAGCACCAGCATCGGGAAGTCATGCAGGTTGGGCAGCACCACGAACAGATACAGGCTGGCGAACAGTACCGAGAGCAGGGTCCAGAAGAAGAACCGGTAGATCTGCGGCGCCGGGTCGTCCATGGCGGCGAAGAAGCTGCACGCCACGGCGGCCAGGGCGACGGCGGCGCCACCGTCCTGCCAGCCCAGCAGAATCCACAGCACCGAGGCGACGATGATCGCCAGCACCGAGGTGGCAACCGAATAGAGCATCAGGCCGCGGTCGAGGAAGGGTGTCAGACGACCCAGCCGCCAGTGCCTATAGACGGCGCGCCATGGCGATTGGTCGTCAGTATTGATGGCCAGTTGCAGGCTGCGGCAGTCCTGCCACAGGTCAATCCATTCGCCCAGGCGGTAGAGCGCGTTGGAGAGCACCAGTTGGCGGCGATCATCCAATTGCATGGCGGTGGGTTGCAGGCGTTCCAGCTCGGCGTGCAGGGCGCGCCATTGTTGATCCTGCGGGCCTTGGGCGGTGTTTTCCAGCCAGGCCCGGGTCTCGATCAACAGCGGCGCCAGGTTGGCCAGTTGTTCCGGGGTACGCCGCTCCAGTGCCCACAGCGCATCATCGAGCGCGTCCATCACCGGCAGCAGGTGGATCATCCGCCCGCGCAGTTCCTTGGCATTGCGTACGGTCTGGGGCCGGGCGCCTTCATGGGGCAACTGGCCGATCATGATTTCCAGACCATTGAAGGTGGTGACCATGGCCGTGCGCAGGGCGGCGATGGCCTCGGCCTGAGCCGTGCGGCTGAGAAAACGATCGCTGTAGGCCGAAGCGTCGCTGAACCATTTGGCGGTGGCGTCGTGCAGCACCGGCGCCAGGCGCCGCGGCCAGAACATGCTGCCGACCACGGCGGCGCAGACAATGCCGAGGAAAATCTCTTCGGTACGGGCCACGGCGATGTCGAATACGGCCAGGGGGTTATCCACCACCGGCAGGGAAATCAGCGGCATGGTGTAGCCCGCCAGCATCAGCGCGTAACTGTTGGCTGTACGCAGGTGCAGGGAAAGGAACAGCAGGGTGCCGGTCCACAGGGCAATCACTACCGCGAGCAGAAACGGGGTCTGCACGAACATCGGCACGATGAAGACCGAAGCCGCTGCCCCGGCCAGGGTGCCCAGGGCACGGTACAACGCCTTGGAGCTGGTAGGGCCGACGAAAGGGCTGGAGACGATATAGACCGTGGCCATGGCCCAGTAAGGGCGGGGCATTTCCATGATCAGCGCGATGTACAGCGCCAGCATGGACGCGGCAAAGGTACGAACGCCGTAGAACCAGTCCCGTGCCGGTGGCACGCCTTCGAAAAAGCCTTTCACAGTGCCTCCGGGTTGTCCGGGCTGGTGGCATCGGCGAAAGCCCTGAACACCCGCAGTGCCGCTTCGAGGTCGGCCGGGGCGACTTTTTGCAGCACATCGCGGCGCAGGCGGATCAATTCATTCTCGATCGACAGGCCGATGGTGCGACCGCTATCGGTCAGGCTCAGGCATTTGGCGCGACGGTCGGTGGGGTCTTCGCTGCGCAGGACGATATCGGCCTTGCACAATTGGTCGAGCAGGCGCACCAGGGACGGGCTTTCCATACCGCAGGCATGAGCAACGGTGACCTGGCGCACACCATCACCCAGACGCATGATCATCAGCAGCGGCGCCGCGCAGGCTTCGGACACGCCCGAGGAGGACAGCGTGGTCTGGCAGATGCGTCGCCATTGGCGGGACGCGGCGACCATGCCGCCGGTGACGTTCATTTGCAGGAGATCGAGTGGCATGGCTTGACCATTTCGCGCGAGGTAATAGTTAGGCTTCATATTGCTAGCTGCAATATTATTAGGAAGCTAACTAAATATCCAGTAACAAAAGCCTGCCGTCAAATGAAAAATGCCGAGTGGCCACGCTACTGATGCTCCACTCGGGATGGCCTATCCTGTGGGTCTGATTGGAAGAGGGATGTTTATGCAGGGTATAACGCGATACTTGCGCCGCCACTGGTTGGTGAGCGGCGCTCTGCTGTTGGGTCTGACGGGCGTGGCCGAGGCTGGCCAACCCTTTAATGTGCAGACTCCGGGGGCGGGCGATGGCGCTTTTTTCAGTCGCGAAAACGCCAGCAACGTCGGTGAATGCGGCGGCGATAATATTTCTCCGGCGTTGCGCTGGGACGAGGTCCCGGTCGGGACCCGCAGTTTTGCCCTGATCCTGCAGGATCCGGATGGCCAGAAGGGCCTGGGTGTCGACCACTGGGTGCATTACGGTTTGCCTGCCGATGTCCGGGAACTGGCCCGGAATGTCGGGGGCGAGGGCAAGTTGCCCGGCGTCGGCGGCAAGAACACCCGCGGCGTGACCACCTATCTGGGACCCTGCCCGCCGGTTGGCGACAGCCCACACCATTACGTCATTCAGCTCTATGCCCTGGACCTGGCCCCTGATGCCATCGAAGCGGGGTTGACCTCAACCGAACTGCGCGCGCGGCTCAAGGGGCATGTGCTAGGCAATACGAGTGTGGTGCGCAGGTATCAGCGCTGATGTGACGGCATAGCTCAAGTGCTGACCTTGGGAGATGCGGATTTATCCGTGAAGACGGCGGTACATCAACGGATATCCGTCGTCTGAACCTATTCGCGAATGAGTTCGCTCCCAGGGAACTCACTACCACAGGTTATTGGGAGGCTGACTTATGACGACCGCTTGTCGGTAAAATCTGTATTCAAGGAACTATTTTTGCGAAATTTTATCACCAGTCGATCAAAAAAATGACGCCACTGGAATGACGCTCCGCCCCGTCTTTCAACGTCTGCATGGAAACACCCCTTTTCGCCCCGCCTTCAAACATGATCTCAAAATAATGGCACAACCGCCCTGCGCCGGCCTTTTCGCCAGTTTGTTGGCGACTGCCCTGTTTAAAAAATAAACGATTCAGCCGATAGCCGTGAGGTCACAAATCCGGTGTCGCAGGCACCGGTCCGAAACCTTGAACCGGTGTGCAAAGCGCGCCAACGAGCTACTGTCATGATCGATCTCGCCACCTGGAATCTCTCAGTCCCCGTCGGCACACCCGCCCTGACCATCGCCACCCCGCGCTTGGTCCAGGGTTACCAGGATGGTTATTTCCGCTCAGGCGACACCTTGTTTTTCTGGGCTCCGGTCACCGGCAGCAAGACTGACAATGCCATCTACCCGCGCACCGAACTGCGCGAGACCAATGCCGATGGCAGCGTGCACAACTGGCTGTTTTCTCAGGCAGACAACTTTCTGCGGGCGGCGCTGATGGTTAGCCAGGTGCCATCAAGCGGCAAGATTGTCATCGGCCAGATTCATTGCTACCAGAGCACCGAGCCGCTGGTAAAACTGGAGTATCAGTACAAGGAGAAAACCGCGACCGGCAACATCGTCGCCAAGTTTCGCCCGACGCCGACCTCCGAGCCGTTGGTGATCGAAATCGCCACCGGCGTGAAGTTGAACCAGCGCTTCACCTACACCATTCACCTCACAGCCAACGGCAACCTGAGTATCAACGCCGCCAACTTCTACTGGAGCGCGGCCCTTGATCCGTCCTGGGGCAGCAAGCAGCTGTACTTCAAGGCCGGGGTCTATACCCAGGACAACACGGGATATGCCACCGAAGGCGGAGCGGCGACGTTTTATACGCTGACGATCAATCACGACAAGAAGTCCTGAGGCGGCACGACTTTAGCTAGGAAAGGATAAAAAGCGGGGGTGTCGCAGGGTTATTGACACTCCCGGAATCCAGACCAAGAGAGCATGTATGGCGATTTCCTATGGCGTAAAGATGTCGTTCTTCGATTTCTGGAGGGGATTGGCCAGGGGCCATTTCTTCATTCACCGGCGCTTGCGACGGCACTTGAATGAACAAAAGAAAAACTGGCCCAAGGGCAAGCAGTACACCCAGGGTTACTACTACCAGGGGCTCGAGGAGATCGGCATCACGGGTGCCAAGCCAACGGGTTTCCGCTTTCGCCAATATGACGTCGACAGCCTGCTGGACAATGCCGAAGTGCTCGATATCGGCAGTAATTGTGGATTCGTTGCAGCCTACTGCGCGCGCCGGGCCAAGTCGGTGCTGGGTGTTGAGCTCAATCCGTATCTCAACAAGATTGCCGTGGATACGGCCAGGTATTTGAAGCGCACTAATGTGCGGATTGTTCAGGGTGACTTCACCCAATACCAGCCGGAGCAGAAGTTCGATGTAGTGCTGTCGTTTTCCAACCACCATACGATCGATGGCAACCTGAATATGGGGTTTGAAAACTACATCAGGAAAATCGCGTTATGCCTGAAGCCCGGCGGCTATCTGCTCTTCGAAAGTCATAACGTCTATGGTCCCGGCAGCGGGGCAGAAGGTGACGATGGCGATATGGAGGAAAAGATGCGGATCATGAATCAGTGGTTCACCATCGAGCGCTATCGCATGGTCAATTGCTTTCTTGAACACATGGTCTACGACGTCAACAAGTTGTTCATTGTCGCGCGATTGAGCGAGCAACCTGAGCCGGTCTCTTTCAGTCTGCCGGAAGCCATCAAGCGCTTTCATTACTGATCAACGCGTTGTCGGAAAAGCCAGCGTGAAGCAGATTCGGCCATAGGTCGGCTGCGCCACGCTGACCCGACCACCGTGCAAATGCATGATGGCGGCGACAATGGCCAGCCCGAGGCCATTGGAGTCGGAGCTCTGGTTGCGCGAGGCGTCACCCCGGTAGAAGCGGTCGAACAGCTTGCCCAGGGCCGCATCGGTCAGCACCGGTCCCTGATTGTCGACCTCGATCAGGCAATGACCGTCGCGCTGTTCGACCCGCAGGGTAATGGTGCTGTCCGGATCGGCATAGCGGATGGCATTGGCTACCAGATTGCTTAATGCCCGGCGCAGCAGGATCGGGTCTGCCTGCACGCTGCCGTCGCCCTGGGTATGCAGAATCAGTTGGCGCTCTTCGGCCAGTCCCTCGAAATACCCGGTCACCCGTTGCAGTTCGTCATGCAGTTGCAGGGGCTGGCGTTCCAGTACTGATTGCGCTTCATCGGCCCGGGCCAGGAACAGGATGCTTTCCACCAACCGCGATATCCGCTCCAGTTCTTCCAGATTGGAGGCCAGCAATGCCTGATATTCATCGGCACTGCGTGGCTGGCGCAACGCGACCTGGCAATGCCCCATCAACGAACCCACCGGGGTGCGAATTTCATGGGCCAGGTCGGCGGAAAACTGGGTCAGGCGCTGATAGCCATCGTGCAGGCGGTCGAGCATGGCATTGAAGGCCTCGCCCAACTGGTGCAGTTCGACGGGGGTGTCGTGGTAGTCCAGACGATTGTGCAGGCGTGCCGGGGTGATGACGGCAGCATGGGCGGCCATGTCGCGCAACGGTCGCAGGCCCCGGCGCAGCAGGACATAACCGAGCAGCGCAGTGATCAAAAAAGCCATGGCCATCGCGGCATAGATGCGCTGGCGGAAGGTCGCGAGCATGGCCATTTCCTTGTTCAGGACATGGGCGGCCTGCAAATGCAGCTCGATGCCATTGGCCAGCACCTGCACGGACGCCGCCCGCAGTGGAATGCCCTGGGGGCTGACGCCACTGCGCAGATCGGATATGCGCAGAGGCTGGTCCTGCTTGACGGTTTCCAGGCCTGGCAACTGAGCATGCAGCGGGTTGACCTGGATCACCGGTACCTTGCCCGGCTCGCCAAGGATGAAGATATCTTCTTCGTTATTGAGCATGTTCTCGAACAACTGCGGGCTGGCCATCAACTGGTCGAGGGTCAGGTCATAGCGCAGCAGCTTGCGAAAATGATCCAGGCGCGCCAGTACGCCACCGTCGGAGCGTTCGAACACCGTGGCCTTGGTGGTTTCATAGAGGAACATGCCCGCGCTGCCGACACTGATCATCGCCACCAGGGCAAAGGCCAGGGTCGAGCGCAGGGTCAGGCTGGGCGGTCGGGCTCGCATGGCCGCACCTCACAGACGTAGCCGATGCCGCGCACGGTATGGATCAGCTTGACCGGGAAGGGCAGGTCGACCTTACTGCGCAGGCGCTTGATCGCCACGTCGACGACATTGGTGTCGCTATCGAAATTCATGTCCCAGACTTCCGAGGCGATCTGCGCCCGTGACAGCACGTCGCCTTCGCGACGCAGCAACAGATGCAACAGCGCAAATTCTTTGTTGGTCAGGACGATGACCTGCTGCTGGCGGGTGACCCGACGGCGCAACAGGTCCAGTTCCAGGTCGGCCAGATGAAAGTGATCGGCCTCACGCACCACGCCACGACGCAGAATGGTGCGGATGCGCAGCAGCAGTTCGGTGAAGGAAAACGGTTTGACCAGATAATCATCGGCGCCCAGTTCAAGGCCGCGGATACGGTCCTGCAACTGGTCCCGGGCGGTCAGGAACAGCACCGGCACATCCTGTTTGGCGCGCAGCACTTCGATGATCTGCCAGCCATCGATGCCGGGGAGCATCACATCGAGCACAATCAGGTCGTAGCGATTTTCCAGCGCCAGGTGCAGGCCATCGGCCCCGTGTTGGGCCCAGTCGACCTTATAGCCGGACTCGCCAAGGCCCTTCTTCAGGTACTCGCCGGTTTTGCTGTCGTCTTCGATCAGGAGGATATGCATGCTGGAGGTCGTCTGGTGCGGCCGGGCTTGAAGTCTAACCAAGTGGCTGGCGCTTGTCGGTTACATTTCTGTCATCGAGTGCGGGGTGATGTCCATAGTGGGAGCGAATTCTGTAGGCGCGATTTGTGGGAGCGAATTCATTCGCGAAAAGGCCGCTTCATTCGGCATAAATTCACCGCCTGAAATGCAATATTCGCGGATAAATCCGCTCCCAGTCATGGCGTAAGTCTTTTCATACACGAAATGCAGAAATCCCCTTCCTCAATGTCAAGTCAGTCTTTTTCGACGGTTGCCGTTAAGCCGACCGGGACTACTGATAATAAGGAATGACCATGACTTTATGTATAAACATCAATCCAAATCATACTTATAAGCAGGCAGTGGAAGCCGCCTACCACAAAGCGAAAAGAGAAGGCGTTGTTCTCGATAAGGGTATCGAGGAGGACTGCCTGCGAGTGATGAGTGAGCCGGGAACTCCCGAAGGGGCGGTTTATCATGAGTCGGATCTTAGGCAGGAGGTTACCAAGAATACAGATGGTAGTGTAACTATCTCTAATGCATCGAGTTGGCAGAGTTACGAATATTGGAAAATACTTCAGATGAAAAGCTATACCAATGCGCTTGCCAGGGATGTGGATTCGGCTACTGAAGAATTAAAAGAAAAGATGGTTGCGTCAGGATCAAGTCCGAAGGACGCACTTTTTGTAGTGGATAAAGCGAGGGGGTTAAAGGCATTTTCTCCGTCGGGTAAATTAAGTTCGGATGAAATAAGATTATTATCCAGGCTGGCAAATGAGAATTCTGAGTTTAAATTAAACGCCATCCAATACGCCAAGGCGTTGATCAGTTTTGTTGATCGTACAATTGACGGAATGAATGGGAGATTTGCTCGGTATTTTTCTCGATCTTGATAAATTCGGCGCAGACCATGCTAACGAATGACTTGCCGTTAGCATGGTTATTTTTTGCTGTTTTTTAATCGACTATTCGTTGCGTACAAATGTGGACTAACGGTACCTGATCACCATCTAGTCTGCCGACACCTCCTCTTTCATGGCCTTCGGGGCTCATGTACCAGTCGCCGGTGTTGTAAGTCAGTTGCCACTTGGTCTTGAAATCGAATACGCCCACAAATGGAGTTGTGGTAAACCTCCCTACGCAAGCGGGTAGGGTGATATTGGTAAGCATGGCCCCACCGTGGTTACTTTCTTTGCGATAAACCTGGCGGCCAAAGGGAGAATGGTCATCTATATTCATATGCAGTTCGATCGTGACCCCCTTCAGAGGGTGGCCTGTTGAGTCGCGCACTTGGCTAAACCATTCGAAGGTATTGACGAATTTATAAACGGGGAAATGAATCGCGTAGCGATCAGCATCCCCGGGAACCCTGTGATTGACTGCGCTGCAATTCTGTCAGCATGAAGGAATGCCATCGGATGACTCGAACTTATCGCTGCGCCAGAGTGCGCGAGGAAGAGTGTCGCGAATAAAATATTGTGTCTACAGATTTTACTTGGCATAAAAAATTCCATTTTTATTTTGGATAGCCGCCATCGTGCAATCGCAATCGCGCCTGCCAGATAGCCTTGCTGTTTATGTCGATTAAGTTAAGCGCCCGTTTTGTTCCAGGCCTTGGTCGGTTGTGTTTATCAACTGACAGCCCGACGTAACCAATAGTCAGGAATGGTGTCAACTCCTTTGATCGACATAAACGATCTGCGTGGTCTACCGGTTAAATGACAAAAATGTCACGCCCCGGTCATGCCTGAGAGCCGGTAGCCGCGCAATGATCGGTGCACATTCACCCCTGCCAAGGAATCTTTGATGAAGACTGCATTGCACACCACGTTCGGCTTGCTCATGCTCGGCGCCGCGATTGCCGCACAGGCAGCCGATATGCCGGTGGTCAAGCCGCTGCGCGGCACCATCGACAGCGTTCAGGCCGATACCCTGAACTACACCACCCGCGCCGGCCAGCACCAGAGCATCATGTTGACTGACAAGACCGGCATCCGCCTGATCTCCAAGACTGACCTGGACTCGATCAAGGCCGACAGCTTTGTCGGTTCTGCCGCGATCCCTCAGTCAGACGGCAGCCTCAAGGCCCTGGAAGTGACCGTATTCGAAGCCAGCCTCAAGGGCAGTGGCGAAGGTCACTACGGTTGGGAAAACGCTGACGGCACCACCGGCACCATGACCAATGGCACCGTGGGCAAGCTGTCCAAGGCCAATGGCCGGACCCTGACCGTGCAATACAAGGGCGGCGAGAAACAGCTGGTGGTGCCGGAAGACGTGCCGATTGCCTACGTGCAACCGGGTGAGCGCAGCGAGCTGAAGGCCGGCGCCAAGATCGTGCTGTTCCCGGCCGATGACGGCAAGAGTGCCCGTGGCGTAGCCGTCGGCAAGGATGGTTTCACTCCGCCGATGTAAGCTGAGTGATGCCTGCGCCGATCCTGCCTGCGCCCCTTCGCGGGCAGGAGCGGTGCGCCTATAAGGAGATCCCGATGAAACCTCGTCGCATTCATCCCTGGCCGGTGCGCCTGACCCATTGGCTCAACGCCATCGGCATGACCTGCATGTTCATGAGCGGTTGGGAGATCTTCAATGCATCGCCCCTGTTCGCCTTTACCTTTCCCAAATCCCTCACCCTCGGCGGCTGGCTCGGCGGTGCTATCGCCTGGCACTTCGCCGTGATGTGGCTGTTGGTCATCAATGGCCTGGTCTACATGCTGTATGGCTTGTTCAGCCGCCATTTCAAGCGTGACCTGCTGCCCGTTTCACCGGTTGCGGTGAAGCGTGACTTAATCGCAGCGCTGCGCTTTCGCCTGGTGCACGAGCATGGGCGCTATAACGCCGTGCAGCGCCTGATGTACTGGCTTGTGCTGGCCATGGGCGTGTTGATCGTGCTCTCGGGCCTGGCGATCTGGAAACCGGTGCAGTTTCAGGAACTGGCTGCCCTTATGGGCGGCTTCGATACGGCGCGCAAGGTGCACTTCGTCGCCATGACCGCCATCGGTGCCTTTGTCGTCGTGCACCTGGTGCTGGTACTGCTGGTGCCACGGACCCTGCTGCCAATGATCACGGGCGGGCGTCATTCTGCGGAGCAAGGCCATGAATAAACCGCGCAAGCGCATCACCTCAGGCATTCGCCTTGAGCCGGCCCAGCAGACGCAACTGGCCAATATCCAGCGCCGGACTTTCCTGCGTGGCGGCCTGACCGTCGGCGCCATGGCCATGCTCACCGGCTGCAACCTGCAGGACGGCGATCAGGTCGACAAGGCGCTGTGGGCCATGTCGCGCTGGAACGACCGGGTCCAGGCCTGGCTGTTCAGCGGGCAGAAACTGGCGCCGGTCTACAGCAAGGCGCAGCTGACCAATCCGTTCCCGTTCAATGCGTTCTATCCCGAATACAACGTGCCGGACCTGGATATCTCCGACTACAAACTGGCGGTTTCCGGTCTGGTGCGGGACAAACAACCCTGGACCCTGGACGGCCTGCGCAAGCTGCCGCAACGCACAGATATCACCCGGCTGATCTGCATCGAAGGCTGGAGTGCCATCGGCCAGTGGGGCGGGGTGCCGCTCAAGACGTTCCTGGAATCCATCGGTGCCGATACCACGGCGCGCTATGTCGGCTTCAAGTGTGCGGACCGTTATTACTCCACCCTGGACATGCCCACGGCGCTGCATCCACAGACCCTGCTGGCACTGGACTTCGGGGAAGTCGCCTTGCCACCGGACTACGGATATCCACTGCGGGTGCGGGTACCGACCAAACTGGGCTTCAAGAATCCCAAGCATATCGTCGAGATCATCGTCAGCAACGAGAACCTGGGCGGATATTGGGAAGATCAGGGGTATAACTGGTTTAGCGGAATTTGAGGGGAGGGGAAAGCGCACCAATCCTGTCGGCGAAACCATTGTGGGAGCGAATTCATTCGCGAAGGCGGTATTACATTAGATGCATTGGCGTCGTCTGTAAGATCGATTTCGCGGATAAAAATCTGCTCCCACACGGGGATCGCAGCCGGACAACCGTTGCAGCAGTCCGGCGCGAAGTCTTAGTTCAGACCCAGTTTGCCACGCAGGGTGGACAGGTCTTCAGCCAGGGTGTTGACCGGGCCGACCAGGGCTTTACGGTCGTTTTCTTTCACTTTGTCATAGGTCTCGAAACCGCCATCCTTGGTTTTGTACTTGGCCAGAATCTTGTCCACGGTGGCGAAGTTTTTGTCGACCTTGGCCGCGAACGCCTTGTCCGACTTCTCGATCTGCGGACGGAACAGGTCAACGATTTTCTTCGCGCCGTCTACGTTGCCCTGGAAGTCATACAGGTCGGTGTGGCTGTAACGATCTTCTTCACCGGAGATCTTGGTCGCGGCAACTTCTTCCAGCAGTGCAGCTGCACCCCCGACGACTTTCTCAGGCGGGAAGGTCAGGCCGGCGATGCGGGTTTGCAGGTCCTTGACGTCAGTCATCAGCTTGTCGGCCAGGGCTGCCTGGTCCTTGGTGCTGTTCTGCGAGAACAGGGCATATTCCAGACGATGGAAGCCGGTGAAGTCTTCAGCGCTCACGCCTTGCTCGTGGTCATCGACGCGGGAGTCGATGGAGGCGTCCAGGTCACTGAACAGCTCGGCAATCGGCTCGATGGCTTCGTAGTGAACGCGGGTTGGCGCGTACAGCTTCTTGGCGGTGGCGATGTCACCTTTCTTCACTGCGTCGGTGAACTTCTGGGTTTCATCGACCAGCTTGCCGACTTCCTCAGTCACATAGATTTTGTAGTCCGAAACCGGACCAACCAGATCCAGCGGCGCGGTAGCGGCGAAGGCGGCCAATGGGGTCTGGAGCAAGCCCAGGGTAAGCAGCAAAGCGAGAGGCGTCTTTTTCATGGTTGGTTTCCGGTTAAGGGTTAGGGGTTCAAGCGGTTTTTGTTGACGGTGTGGCCGACGCCGCGAGCAGCGAGCGACCGATGAAGTCCTGGTCATTGACCACGCCCGGCAGGGTGAAGAAATAACCGCCGCCCACAGGCTTGAGGTATTCCTCCAGAGGCTCGCCATTAAGGCGGGTCTGCACGGTGATAAAGCCTTTCTCCAGGTCATGCTGGTAGCAGATGAACAACAGGCCCATGTCGAGCTGACCGTTCTTCATCACGCCATTGGAGTAGTTGAACGGACGGCGCAGGATCAGGTTGGCCTGGCTCTCCGGGGTGCGCGGGTTGGCCAGGCGGATATGGGAGTCGAGCTTGGTTTTCTTGCCTTCGGCATCGGCTACATAGTCCGGGATGTCGGTTTCCTTGTGACCATCCATCGGCGCACCCGTGGTCTTGACCCGGCCGATGATGCCTTCCTGTTCCTGCAATGGCGTACGATCCCAGCGCTCGACCAGGTTGCGGATGATCCGTACTGCCTGATAGCTGCCGTGGACTGCCCAGGCCGGCTCGTCGCTGCCCGGCTGGACCCAGACCACTTCGTTCATGGTCTTCTGGTTGTTGGAATCCGGGTTGCCCGAGCCGTCGCGGAAACCGAGGAAATTGCGCGCGCTTTCAGCAGGCTCGCTGGCCTTCTTCGGCGCCTGTGCGGGGACAGTGCCTTCCTGTTTCCAGCGCACCAGCAGCAGGTCAGGCAGGTTCTTGATCACATCACGCAGTGCGTGAATGTTGGTGTCCGGAGTGTTGGAGCAGAACTGCAGGCTCAGGTCGCCATGGCAGCAGTCTTTTTCCAGGGCATCGTTGGGGAAGCCGACCATGCGGATCAGGCGCTTGGGCTTGACGCCAGCCAGACCGAAGCGCTCGTCGAACAGCGACTCGCCGACCGAAACCGTGATGGTCAGGTTGTCCGGGGTGACCACCGGGCCGAGGATGCCCGAGTCCAGTGGTGGCAATTTCGGATCGACCTGAGGCACGGCGCCGCCGGTCATGAGGAAGGCGATACGTTCGTTGAGGGTACGGAACAGGCGCTCGAGGTCGTCGCGGTCCTGGGCCAGTACGTCAAACGACACCAGCATGCCCGCCGCCGGGCGCGGCGTGACGATGCCGGTCTGGTGCTGGCCATGGAAAAGGTTGTGATCCTGGGTCTTGTCGCTGGGCGGTGCTTCGGCGACCTGTGCAGGCGCGGTTGCGGCCAGGGCATTACCCGCCAGGCTGCTACCTGCCAATGCGGCACCGGCTGCGCCGAGGCCCATCAGGACCCGGCGACGATCCACTGAAACAGGGGCGTTACTTTGATTTGCGTCTTTGTTCACGGCAATCTTCACTCGATAGTCAGCTTAAAGGGCTCTCGATCAGAGAGGCCGCCAAGGCATATGGGGGCCTGGGCGGCCCCTCTTGTTAATGACCGGCTACTGTCACAGACCTGACAAGCCAAGAGCAGGGTCGATTCCATCGAGTACATCCGCCAGAGCCTTGGCGTTATCTGCGATTTGCTTGCGTTGTGTGGCATTGACCTGATCGTAAGGGCGATAGCCACTGTCGGTTTTCAGGCTATGGATGCTGTTGTCCAGGGCGGCCATGGCGTTGTCGATCTTGCCCAGCAGTTCACCGGCCGACTTGGCCAGCAGAGGACGCAGCAGGTCGATGACCTTGCGCGTGCCTTCCAGGTTGGCGGCAAAGCCGTTCAGGTCGGCATGGCTGTAGCGTTCTTCTTCGCCGTTGCTGCGGATCTCGGCCAGGCTGCGCATGTTGCGGGCAACAATGCCGGCCAGTTGTTCCGGAGCGATGGTCTGGGCCAGCAGTTGTTGCTTGAGGCTGTCGCTATCAGTGCGCAGGCGCTGTACTACAGGGGCCAGGCCGTCGAGGGAGTGCTGTTGGAACAGGGCATATTCGACGCGGTGGAAGCCGCTGAAGCCCGGGTCCTGCTCGCGTTTTTCGTAGTAGTCGGCGCGGGCATTGATGGCGTTGTCCAGTTCGGCCAGGCGCTGCGCAGCCGGGGCGATACGCTGGTAAGCGGCGCGGGCCGGAGCGTAGGCGGCCTGGGCCAGGCTCAGGTCACCGGCATCCACGGCCTGTTGCAGGGCGTCGATGGCCTTGAGCAACTGCGAACCTTGCATGCTCAGGTAGACGCGGTATTCCGACAGCGGGCCAATAAACGCCACCATCGATGGGCGGGCCTTGGCCAGGGCGTCGGATTCGGCCGTCGGCGTGACGTGCAGGGTGCCGCGCGGATTGCTCAGCAGGCCGCAGGTAATGGTGTAGTCGCCGGGCATCAGGTTGGCATTGATCACCTGGCTCAGGCCGGGGGCGATGTTCTCGCGCTCCTCGATCACCAGCACGCCATCAAGGATTTCCCACTCGACGGCACGTTCCGAACGGTTGACGATGCGGAAGGCATTCTTGCCGGCCGCGACCGTCAGTGCATTGGGCTCGCAACTGTGGGCGTGGATCGTGACCAGGGTTTCGGCACCGGCCGTGGCGGCGCGTTTTTTCATGGCGGTCTGGGACGCGGTATAGAACATCGCGCCGCCAGCGATCATCAGGATCACGGAACCGGCCAGCACCCAACGCAAGGCGCGGGGAGGCGTGGCTTGCGGTGCAAGCCCTGAGGGACTGTTGGTCATGGAGGCCCTTATTTATTCGTAACGGAAGAAGACGAGTGATGCACAGGCTTGGTGGGCAGACTCACCACCGGGGCGTGCGGCAGGAAAAACAGCACCAGGGCACCGATCAGATAGACCAGGTATACCGTCAGGGTGCTGATGGTCGGCGCGTCCTGATAACCGAACATGCCGGCCAGAACCGAACCGGTCGGGCCATCCATCGGCAAGGTGGCGCTGATATCGAAGACCACGGTCTGGAATTGATTCCACAGCCCGGCTTCATGCAGTGCCTGCACGGAGTTGGAGAGGATCCCGGCCGCGACCACGAGGATGAACAGCCCGGTCCAGCGGAAGAAGCGGCTGAGGTTCAGGCGCATGCTGCCTTTATAGATGGCGATGCCGACACCAATGGCCAGCAGCAGGCCGAGCAGGGCACCCAGTGGCGCACCGACACCTTCGCTCTGCTGGAACACGGCGAGCAGGAAGAACACGGTTTCCAGGCCTTCCCGGGCTACGGCGAAGAACACCATGCCGATCAGGGCGTAAGTCTGGTTTTTCGAGCCGGCGAGGGCGGCATCAAGGGAGACATGCAGTTCATGCTTGATCGAACGCGCTACCTTGCGCATCCAGAACACCATGGAACTGAGGATGATCACGGCGAGCAGGCCGACCAGGCCTTCGAACAGTTCCTGTTGTTTCTGCGGGAATTCAGCGCTGACCATTTCCAGGCCACCACCGACGAACAGGGCCAGGGCACCCGCCAGGAAAACGCCGATCCACACGGCGGGCATCCATTCGCCACGGCCGGTCTGTCGCAGATAACTGGCAATGATGCCAACGATAAGCGCGGCTTCAATACCTTCGCGCAGCATGATCAAAAAAGGAACGAGCATGTTTCATCCGAGGTAAATGCTTTAAAGTGTTTCGCTTCGTTGCGTGCCTTGGGCTTCTGTCAACGAAACAATGTGTAACATAATGATACTCATTATTGAATGCGCATAGTTGTTTTTTTGCAAAGGTTTCGTATTCCACTTGCGTTCAGGTGCCATTCAGTTGACCTGAGTCAGCTAGACGGGAGTGAATCCTGTGGGAGCGAATTCATTCGCGAAGGCTGCATTGCGGGCGATACATATCCGTCGGATGCTCTGGCCTATTCGCGAATGAATTCGCTCCCACAGATTTGCGCAATAGCAGTAGCGGGCGATGCACCTACTAGAAGTTCGTCACCTCAACTGTTTCAACAGCTCGACAAACCGCTGCGCCGCCGGGCTCAGGCTGTGCCCCACGCGGGTAATCAGGCCAATCTCCCGCGCCACATCCGGATGATCCACCGGCACCCGCACCAGCTCGCCACGGCCTTCGTCGGCGGATTCCGGCAGCAGGGTCATCCCCAGACCCTGACGCACCAAGGCCAGTACCGTTGACATGTAGTTGGCTTCCAGGCCCGGCATCAGGTTCAGGTCTGCACTGGCGAACAACTGCTCCACGCGCTCGCGCACACTGCTGTCGCGCCCGGTGAGGATGATCGGCTGACCGGCCAGGGCCGCCAGTTTCACCGAGTTTTCCTGCGCCAACGGGTGGTCGGCGGGAACGAACAGGCATAAGCGGTCGACCCATACCACTTCAAAGTCCAGACCGTGGCCCATGCGCGCCCGTACACCGAGGCCGAAATCCACTTCGCCTTCGCGCACTAACGCATCGATACGCTGCGCTACTACGTCGCGCAGACGTACTTCCACGCCGGGAAACTGCTCGCGGAACGCGCGCAGAACAGGTGGCAGCACGCTGGAGCACATCGACGGCAACGCCGCCAGGGTCACCACGCCGCGGCGCAACGCCGCCAGATCGCGCGAGCCGCTGACGATGTTGTCCAGGTCCAGCAAGAGCTTTTCCATGGGCCCGAGCATGTTCTGCCCGGCCGCCGTCAGGCTGACCTGACGCGGGCTGCGTTCGAGCAGGACCACGCCGAGCCAGTCCTCCAATTGCTGAATCTGCACGGTCAGGGCCGAGGGCGACAGGTTCAACTGGATCGCCGCCTTGGTAAAGCTGGCGCTGTGGGCGACGGCGAGAAAGGCGCGGATGTGCTGGATGGAGTTTTTCATAGCAATCTCATGGCATGCGCCGATGGGTAGGAACTGCCCAAGGCCGCGAAGGCGGTGTATCAGGGAAACCGGTTCGCAGCCTTCGGCAGCTCCTATAGGAAACATTCTGATTTTTCGAATGTGAAGCAGTGAACATTTCAATTTACAAAGCATACCCCGCTTTCAATACTCGCTGAAAACAACAATGAAAAACGGGATCTACCCATGCTCGCCACCCTAGGTGTCATCACGATTCTCAGTTTGCTCACCGCCGTCATGAGCAAGCGCCTTTCCCCCCTGGTTGCCCTGATCGCCTTGCCGATCATTGCCGCATTGCTCGGCGGCTTCGGCCTGCAGACCAGTGCCTTCATCATTAGCGGCATCAAGAACGTCGCCCCGGTGGTCGGCATGTTTGTCTTCGCCATCCTGTTCTTCGGGGTGATGACCGATGCCGGCATGCTCGATCCGATCATCGACCGTATCCTGCGCACCGTTGGTACGCGGCCGACACGGATTGTCATGGGCACGGCGCTGCTGGCCCTGTTGGTGCATCTGGATGGCTCCGGGGCCGTGACCTTTCTCGTTACAGTGCCGGCCATGCTGCCGCTGTATATAAGGCTGGGCATGGACAAGCGCATCCTCGCCTGCATCGCGGCGATGGCGGCGGGGGTTAATTTTCTGCCATGGACCGGCCCGGTGCTGCGCTCGTCGGCAGCCTTGCATGTGCCGGTGGCCGAGCTGTTCCAGCCGTTGATTCCGGTGCAGATCGTTGGCCTGTTATTCGTCTTCGCCTGTGCCTGGTGGCTGGGACGTCGTGAAGAGCGGCGCCTCGGGCTGGGCGCCGATGCGCCGGTAGACGTCGTGCCGCAACGGCTGCTCAGTGCTGAAGAAGAGGTGCTGCGTCGGCCGCGATTGTTCGTGCTTAATCTGGTGCTTACCGTGTTGGTCATGGCGGTGATGATTGCCGGTTGGGTCGACCCGGTGGTGATGTTCATGCTCGGCACCGTCGTCGCCCTGTGCATCAACTACCCCAATGTCGACGCCCAGCGCGCGCGCATCGACGCTCATGCAAAGACCGCCCTGACCATGGCCAGTATTCTGCTCGCTGCCGGGGTGTTCACCGGCATCATGCAAGGCACCGGCATGCTCAAGGCCATGGCCGAAGTGGCGGTGGCGCAGATTCCGGCCGGGCATGGCCAACTGATTCCTGCCGTGGTGGGTTTCCTGTCGATGCCATTGAGTCTGTTGTTCGATCCGGACTCCTTTTATTTCGGCGTGATGCCGGTGATTGCCGAGGTCGGCAAGGCCCTGGGTGTCGAGCCGCTGCAAGTGGCCCAGGCCTCGCTGTTGGGCGTGCATACCACCGGTTTCCCGGTCAGCCCGCTGACCCCCGCGACCTTCCTGTTGGTGGGCCTGTGCAAGGTTGAACTGGCCGATCACCAACGCTTCACCATCCCTTTCCTGTTTGCCGCGTCGGTGTTGATGACCCTGACGGCATTGCTCCTGGGAGTGTTCTGAATGAAAAGCCTACGCATCGGTTCCGGCGCCGGTTATTCCGGTGACCGCATTGAACCGGCGGTTGAACTGGCCGAGCACGGCGGGCTGGATTACCTGGTCTTCGAATGCCTGGCCGAGCGCACCATCGCCCTGGCCCAACAGGCGCGTTTGAGTGATCCCGAAGCTGGATACGACCCTTTGCTCAGCGAGCGCATGCGCCGGGTGCTGCCCTTTGTCGGGGCTGGCCGCGGGCGGCGTCTGCGGCTGATCACCAATATGGGCGCGGCCAACCCTCTGGCTGCGGCGCGGGAAGTGCGGCGCATTGCCCGTGAGCTGGGTCTGCATGGCCTCAAGGTCGCGGCCATTACCGGTGATGATGTGCTCGATACCCTAAAGCGCGACCCTGAACAGGTGCTGGATAACGGCGCGACCCTGGCCTCCCTCGGTGAACGATTGATTTCGGCCAACGCCTACCTGGGCGCCGAAGGCATTGTCGAAGCCTTGCGTGCCGATGCAGACGTGGTGATCACCGGGCGTGTGGCCGACCCGTCGCTGTTCCTTGCGCCGCAGTTGTTCGAGTTCGGTTGGGCGAGCGATGACTGGGCGCGGTTGGGGCGCGGTACGCTGATCGGCCATTTGCTCGAATGTGCCGGGCAGATCAGCGGCGGATACTTCGCCGACCCCGGTTGCAAGGACGTGCCCGATCTGGCGCGGCTGGGTTTTCCCCTGGCCGAGGTCAACGAACGGGGCGAGGCGACCATCAGCAAGGTCGCCGGCAGTGGCGGGCGCATCGATACCGCCACTTGCACCGAACAGATGCTCTATGAAGTCCACGACCCGGCGGCGTATCTGACGCCGGATGTCAGCGCGGATTTCACCGGGGTATCGTTTGAAGCGCAGGCGCCGGATCAGGTAAAGGTCAGCGGTGCCGATGGGCGCGAGCGGCCGCAGAGCCTCAAGGTTTCGGTGGGCTATCTCGACGGCTGGATCGGCGAAGGGCAGATGTCCTACGGCGGATCGGGCGCAGTCGCACGGGCCCAACTGGCGCGGCAAGTGGTGCTGGAACGCCTGCAACTGATGGGCGTGGTCTATGACGAGCTGCGTGCGGAACTGATCGGCGTTGATAGCCTGCATGGCGGCGAGTTGGGCGCCCGGGCCCATGGCGAGCCCTGGGAAGTGCGCCTGCGCGTGGCCGCCCGTTGCGCCGACAAGGCCGAAGCGGTGCGCGTGGCCAACGAAGTCGAAACCCTCTACACCAATGGCCCCTACGGCGGCGGTGGCGCAAGCAAAAGCCTGCGTCAGGTGGTAGCGGTGGCATCGCTATTCCTGGCGCGCAACGCCGTCACCGTGGCCGTCCATATGGAGGCAGCATTATGAAACTGCGTGAAATGGCCCACTCCCGCACCGGGGACAAGGGCGATACCTCGAACATTTCCCTGATTGCCTACCGCGCCGAAGACTACCCGCGCCTGGTCGAGTTGCTGACGGTGGAGCGGGTCAGCGCCTATTTCGCTGAACTGCTCGACCCGGCTGCGGCGCCGATTCGTCGCTATGAGCTGCCGAACGTTCACGCGCTCAACTTCGTGTTGCCCGGCATCCTGCGCGGCGGCGTGACCCGTTCCCTGGCGCTGGATGCCCATGGCAAGGCATTGGGCGCTGCGTTGCTGGATATGGACATCTGATGCTTGTGACCTTGTGGGACCGGCTTTAGCCGGTCCCACATTGTTTCTCTGTGATCACGGATTCTGCAAAAACACCACATATCCCCTGAACCACTCGCTGCCCTGCAAATACCCTGGCGCTTGCCATTCACCGCCCTGGATCAGGCCGATCTTATAAGGCAGGCCCAGGCGGTTGATGCGTGGCAGGTAAGCGCCGTAATCGGGGATGCTGTGGCGGCCCTGGTAGGTCTGCACCACCACTTCATCGACCACGCCCTTGAGCTGGCCGATGGCCGCCGGGTCGGCGTTGCTGCTCCAGTCCATCAGGCCGGTGATGCTCAGGCGGTATTCGCCGGGCAGGCGCTGGCGCAGGTCGCGCAGGAATTCGACGTATTCATTCAGATAGCGGGTGCGCGCATCGAAGTCGATCTGAATGCCGACGACATGATTACCTGCCCGTTTCCAGCGCTCAACCTGTCCGAACAGTTGCCGGTAGACCGATTCCGGCCAGTGCAGGGTGTGGGCGCGATAGACGATCCACAGGTCTGGTTGGGGCAGGGCCTTGACGCTCATGCCCTGGGCAATGAAGTTGACCCGCTGTTGCGGGTCACGCTTGGCAATGCTGATCTGCCCTTGCAGCAGATACAGGGTTTTGGCCTTGGCCAGCACCGGCTGGCCGTTGACCCCGCCCCATAGCCAGAAGGCGTCGTAGTCCCGTGCATCCACGGCCGCTGTTACTGACGTCGAGAGCAGCAACAGCAGCCAGGCCAGCAGGCGCATCCGGCTTACCAATAGAACTGCAGGGATTTGCCCCAGCTTGTGTCGGCGTAGGTGGTTTTCAGTTGTCGGAACCAGGCCTTGCGCGTGGCCGGTTCGACTTCCTTGCCGCCGCAGCTGTTATTGCCGGACGGCGCGTAGCAGTTGATGGCGCGGAACAGCGCATAGGCCTGGTCCTTGTGCTCGGCCTTGCTGTTACCGATCACCTGCTTGTAGCCTTCCAGGCGCGAGAACACTTCCCCTGCATAACCCGGCGCAGTGCCGCCAAGGCGGTCGGCGTTCCGGCGCTGGTCCAGGCTCATACCGTCCAGGCCGTTGCGCAGGATGAACTCACCCTGGCACAGCAGACCTTTGGGGTCCTTGGCGTCCTTTTGCAGGCGCGCGGCGATTTCCGGCAGGCTCGGGCAGACATAGCCGGAATCGGCCTTATCGCCGTTCCACTGGAACAGGGTCAGGCTGTAGCTGCTGTAGCTGTCACCCAGGGCGTAGCCGAGTTTTTCTTCCGACGGCTTGGCGGGCAGGCGCTTCACGTCTTCAATGTAGGCGGCGTACTGGCTGCGCATCAGGTCTTTATAAAGCAGCACGAACAGCGCGGTATTGCGTTCGGTTTCGCTGATACCTTTGGTGACTTGCTGGCGCAGAAGGTCCGCATCGGCGACCTGGCGTAACAGGGTATAACGCACCTGCTCAGCCTTGATCGGCGAGCCTTCGGCAAAGACCTTGGACAGCTGCTGATCACGCTCGTAGTTCATGGCCAGGGCCAGTTCCAGCTGATCCTGTTGCAGCGGTTGGGCGTTCAGTGGCATCAGTTGCAGCCACAGTGAGGCGGCGCCCTTGAAATCCTGTTTGGCCTCCATGGCCAGACCGCGCAGGGTTTGCTGGCTGAAGGCCAGGTAATTGAGTTTTTCCGGCAGCTTGGTCGGCAACAGCTTGAGGGCGGCATCCGGATCATTGCCGACATAGAACGCCTGAGCGGCCTGCAGGTAGCTGAACAGCTCAGGCTGCTCGGTGAAGGTGGCTTTCTGTGCCAGCAGTTGCTCGCGGGTCAGCTTGGTTTTCGACTGTTCGCGCATCCACATCAGGTCGTTGAGCGCGGCCACCAGGTAGGATTTTACCGGCTGGGTATTGGTCGAGATCAGCTTGGCATCGGCTTCCTGTACCAGATTATCGAGGTATTCCTCGTCACGCTCGTTATCGCCAGTACCGAAGAACTCGTTCTGGTAATCCTCGGCAAGCTTGTCGGTCTCGGCGCCCAGCCAGTGTACGCGGCGCAAAAGCCCGGTGGCAGAAGTGGAGTAGTAGCCGAACGGATCGTTGTCGACATAAGCCTTGAAGCCGTCTTCGGCACGCTTGAGCGCTGCCTTGTCGACTTTGCTGCGGTCCAGGTCGCCATATTCGGTGAGGGCATTTTCCTGGGCGATATTGAGCTCGGTACGCGCCACCATATAGACGGCGGTTTCATGCAGCCATGGCAGCGGCGTATCGGTGACGGCGGTGAAGCCCTGTTTGGCCTCATCGAAGCGGCCGCTATAGAAATCGCCGGCGGCCTTGAGGTATTGCACCAGCTCCTTGGCTGATGCCGAGTTCATGTCGGCGGGCAACAGGGCCTGTAATTGTTCGGGCTCCCAGGAACAGGCTTGCAGCATTTTCATGCGCGCACTGGCCAGTGCCTGGCGCTCACTGTCCGACAGATTAATGCTCTCGACCACCTGATTCACAAAGCTCAGTGCGCTGTTATTGTTGTTGCTCTGACAGCGACTGCCTTCACCCTGGATCAGATCGGCCGAACTATTGGCAATCTCTTCGCGCTGGATATGCAGCTTGGCCAGCGCCTTATCCAGAATGCTGCTGACCGAGTCATCAACGGTGGCAGTACTGGTCTCGCCTTCGCTCAGCGGCGGGGAGGCCAGGCTCAGTTCCAGGCGCGACAGGGCAAAGGGCACCTCGCCATAGCCTTCGGCCAGGTCATCCTTGGTCAGAGGGTTGGGCGTGACCTGCATGGAATCGCCCGTGGCCAGCAACAGGCGCAGATTGACCTGGCTGTCGTTGCCGGGGCTGAGGAAGGCCAGATTGCTGCATGCGTCGTAATTTTTCTTGAGCATGGAAAAACTTGGCGAACACGAGTCATCGCTACTGGCATGGGCCTGGGCACAAACGGTTGCACTGATGGCAAGGGTCAGGGAAGTCAGCAAGGGGGAGCGCATGGAAGGTCCTTTCCGATACAGCCTGGAGGGCGGGATGGTCGCGGTCATTGGCGCTGGCGATGATACCTGCGGCACTGGCAAGGCTGTGGAGGTGTAACCAAATATTTTTCAAAAATGAGAGCTACTGAACACGCGTACGTCGACCCGGTTGGAGCGAGCTTGTTCGCGTCGTATCTGATACACCGCGTCAGGCCTGCTCGCCAACATGTTGGTTACCACAGTGTCCACTCGCTTGACTGAGGTCTAAAGCATGCGTTTGAGGGTATCGTCCTTGCGTACCAGATGATGCCAGAGTGCCGCGACGGCATGCAGGCCAATCACCCAGTAGAAAATGCTGGCCAGCAACTTATGCACATCTTCGAATCTTTCCGCCAGCCGATCGGAGGTGGGAAAGGGCGAGGGGATTTGCAGGTCCGTTAATGGAATTGGCAGCGCGCCGTTTTCGATGACGACCGCCAGCAGGCCGAGGATCGGTTGGATAAAGAGAAAGGCGTACAGCGCGTAGTGGGTCAGGGTAGTGGCCCGACGCAGCAGGGTTTGCAGCGGCGGATTGATTGGCGGCGGCGCTTGGCGACGACGCTCTGCTACGCGAAAGAAGGCCATGGCCAGCAAGAGCAGGCCGGTCCAGAAGTGGCTATGCACGACAAAGGCCCGTACGGGTGATGATTTGCCAAACTCGACGCGGCTGAGGATCAGCACATAGGCCAATACGACCAGCGCCGCCATGCTCCAGTGGAACCAGCGGGCTTTGGCATTGTAGCGGTGGGCCGAAGGTGTGTTCACAAATCGGATGTCCTGATCGGGTAACGAAAATGCCGGTTTTTCAAGCTTGCAGGCGGTAAGGCAAGCCCCATGCCTTTTCCTCGCGTCGTCATGATGGCAGAAGTATTCAATATATCGGCAAAATTTATACAGGCATTAGCCCGAACTACAACAATTGTAGAATCATGGCTGTTTGATACTTATTGAGTTATTAATCAATTGACTGGCAATCAAGCTGACAGGCGCGCCTGTAGTTGACATGCTTTGTAATAGGTCGCATGGTTACAGGCGTGGTTAGTTGTAAAGAACGCCACTATTCAAGACTAATTCCGCGCTCAATAAGTCAGCTTGTTGTCTGGGCGTTACATTCAGTTGAGTGGAACTGCCACGATGAGTTTGCTGCACCTTTCCCTTCTGACAGTTCATCCTGTGGATTACCTCCGCCCGCTGTCTGCCTGCAAAAGGGGCCGCGCTTCACAGAATAAGTAATGATAATGATTCTTGCAATGGATGTTGTTTGATACAGCGTCGAGGAATGACTTGTGGAAAAAAAGAAACTTCTTATCGTGGGCGCTGGACAGTTAGGGCGTCAGATTCTGCAAATACTGGCCCCGCGTAATGTCTTTATCTTCTATGTCGCCCACCGCAAGCTGGAAAACGCGCAGCGTATATGTAATCTGGTCCGCCAGGGGTGCCTGCAGATAGGGGTTAGTTGTGTGCTGCACCCGGTCGCCCTGGAACTGGGTACAAGTCAGATCGACGAGAACGCCGCAGTGATCGCCCGTATCAGGCCTGACATTATTTTGAACTGCGCCTCGCTGCAGCCATGGCGTTGGCTGCGTGATTTGCCTGCGCCTCTATATGCGGCCCTTGAGCAAGCACAATTGGGGCCGTGGCTGCCCATGCATCTGGCTCCGGCCTATGACCTGATGCGCGCAGTGGTGAGTTCGCGGGTCAAGGCGCTGACCGTGAATGCGGCTTACCCCGATGTGGTCAATGTGGTGCTGGACAAGGTGGGCCTGGCGCCGCATGTCGGGGTGGGCAATGTTGCCAATCTGATACCGGCCATGCGTATGGCGATTGCCCGTCTGGCGCTATGTGACAGCCAGCGGGTGCAGGTCAAGCTGGCGGCTCAGCGTTTCCTCAGCCATCACCTGACCAGGGTAGGTATACCGACTCAGGCGCATTACCGCCTTTCCTACCGAATCGATGGCAAGGACTGTACGGGAACGTTCGACGACGCGCTCATCTTCAACGGCGTCTGCACGCATTTTCGCAGCCTGGACGATCAGTTTCTGACGGCGGCTTCGGCAGTCAGCGTGGTGGAAAACCTGTTTTCCCTGGATGAAACTGAAACTCATGCACCGGGGCCCCATGGCTTGCCGGGTGGTTATCCGGTGCGCATTGGCATGGGGCAGGTGTTGTTGTCATTGCCTTATGGCGTATCGCGTAGCGAGGCTATCAGCGTCAATCACCTGGGCCAGTGTCAGGATGGCATTAGTGAAGTGCATGCCGATGGTCGCGTGTCGTTCGAAAGCGAGCAGATGGCGGTCATGGAAACCGTGTTGGGCTATTCGATTCAGTGCATGCACCTGACAGATGTGCATGACTGGGCCGAGGAGCTGGGGCGCAAATATCAGGAATTGGTCAATGACAAGCGTGGCTGAAGCCCGCCTGTAAAGCGAGCCTCAGCCATCCGGATCATTGTTGGGCAAAGATGCGCACCGCATCCACGGCATTGTTGGTGCCCTGGCTGATTTGTACGATCACGGACCCGGCCTGATCCGCCAGGCCGACACCTTTGGTCGCACTGCTGCGAGTGTTATCCATACTGTCGATGGCCTGCTGCGTCTCGCTCTGGATCATGCCAATCATTTCCGAGATCTCTGCCGTCGAGCGGCTGGTACGCCCGGCCAATTGGCGTACCTCGTCGGCGACCACCGCAAAACCGCGGCCCTGATCCCCCGCGCGGGCAGCCTCGATGGCGGCGTTGAGGGCCAGCAGGTTGGTTTGTTCGGCGATGCTGCGAATGGTGTTGACGATGGCGGTAATTTGCTCGGAGCGCGAACCCAGTTGGGCGATGATGCGTGAGGAGTCCTCGATATTGGAGGAGATTTGACGCATTTCGCTGGCGGCCTGTTGGATCACTTCCGTGCCTTGTTCGGTGACTTTCTGGGTCTCCACGGAAATATGGTACGCCTGCGCCGCGCTGTGGCTGTCCTGTTCGTGTTTTTCAACTCGTGAGGTGATATCGGAAGCAAACTTGATGATTTTGCATAACTTGCCGCTGGCGTCATACACCGGATTATAAGTCGCCTCAAGCCAGAGGGTCTGGCCGTTGCGGCCGACACGCTTGAATTGGCCACTAAAGAATTCGCCCTTATTCAGTCGGCGCCAGAAGTCTGCGTAGTCGGAACTGCCGGAAACTTCAGGCGGGCAGAGCTGCCGATGGTTCTTGCCGATCAACTCGGCGGCGCTGTAACCGACCAACTGCAACAGGTTCTTATTGGCGGACAAGATACGCCCTTCCAGATCGAACTCGATCACGGCCATGGCCCGATCGAGGGCTTCGAGCTTGTTCCTGGCGTATTGTTCGGCCTCGATACGCTCGGTGACATCCAGAGCGTACTTGACCACCTTGAGCACCTTGCCGGATTCGTCCTTGACCGGGTTGTAGGTCGCCTCAAGCCAGACGGTACGACCGTCTGCGGCGATCCGACGAAAGGTCTCGGAGACAAAGTCACCGGCGCGCAGGCGTGCCCAGAACTGTTTATAGGCAGCGCTCTGGGCTTCTTCGGGAGCGCAGAACATGCGATGTTCGCGGCCGATTACATCTTCACGACGGTAGCGCATGGTGGCCAGGAAGTTGTCGTTGGCACTCAGTACGACTCCATTTAGATCGAACTCAATGGTGGCCATTGAACGATTGATAGCGTGCAGCAGGCTCGCTTGTTGATCGACGGTCTGCTGAAGTACGGCCAACTCTTTCTTATAGGATGTGAAGAACATGGTAATGGCCCGACAAATAATGAGAATAAGGGGGGTGTCCAGCTTAATGGCCGATGAACGGTCGGCCTCAGGCTTCTCCTTATGCCATGTGGCCATCATAGGGTGGAGGCTAGAGTTTTGTACAACTAATTGTAGATAGTATTTTAGTTGTAATGGCTGGGCGCTCCTTTGAGTGCTTTTACAGGAGTAAGACGCAGTATTTAAGGGTGGATGCCCGATTTTTTTGACTTTGTGCCGGTAAAATGGCGTCAATATTGTGAGCTGTTTCGAGAAGGATGCACAGGTTTTGTGATTTCTTGTACAGGTTTTGTATAGGATTATCCAGGCCTTTAGCCGTTATCCGTAAAGGGCAGTTTGTCGGTATTCTTCCAGCCCGATTCAGGTAAAGACAGGGAGCAAGCCATGCGGATTGGATTAGTGGGGTACGGCAAGGGCGGGCGATTTTTTCACGCCCCGTTGATCGCCAGTCTGCCGGACGCGACCTTTGTCGGCGTGGTCACCCGCTCTACCGAGCGCCGCCAGGAACTGCTGGCGGACCACCCTGGGGTAGCGGCCTTCGACAGTCTCGCCGAACTGGCCGCGGCCGGTGTCGATGCGGTGGCTATTTCCACTCCCCTGGCGACTCGCCGTGGGTTGATTCTGCAGGCCATCGAGCTTGGGCTGGCCGTGGTCAGCGACAAGCCCTTCAGCGCCGATGCCGCTCAGGCCCGGGAGTTGCTGGAGGCGGCTGAAAGACGCGGGGTGTTGCTGAGCGTCTATCAGAATCGACGCTGGGATTCGGATTTTCTGACCCTGCGCAAGCTACTGGCTGACGGCACTCTGGGCGTTATCAATCGTTTCGAGTCGAGCATCGAACGCTATTCGCCCCGTTCGGTGGGCAAGCTGGCCGGAGGTGGTGTCCTGCTTGATCTGGGCAGTCATCTGGTGGATCAAGCCCTGCAATTGTTCGGACCGGCGGTCAGGGTGTACGCCGAGCTGCAATACGCCAGCCCTCAACAACCTGTCGATCATGGCTTCTTTATAGCCTTGACTCATCGCAGTGGCGTCGTTTCGCATCTGTCGGGCAGTTGCCTGCAGAACGCGGCCAGGCCGCGCTTTCGCCTCAGCGGCAGTGAGGGCTGTTACAGCGTCCAGGGGTTGGACGGTCAGGAAGCCGCCGTATTGGCCGGGCTGACGCCGAAAACCGAGGGCCAACGCTGGGGCGTCGAGCCTCAAGCATGCTGGGGGTGGTTTGAGTTGGGCGAGCGACGCGAGGCAGTGCCTTCGCAACGGGGAGAGTGGTTGTCCTTCTATATGGCCTTCCAGCAGGCGTTGACCGGACAGGGCAGCAACCCGGTAACCCCGGAGGAGGTCCTGGCTAACGCGCAGGTGCTTGATGCGGCGCGCCTGAGTGCGTTGCAAGGGCGAGTGGTTAATCTGCCCGAATTGTAATGCGATCCAATGCAGGAGCCGGCTTGCTGGCGATAGCGATAGACCAGGCGACAACTGTGTTGTCTGAGCTGTTCCCATTGCCAGCAAGCCGGCTGCTGCGGATTTGTATTCCAGATTTATGGGTTGATTGCGTTACGACACCCGCGCCGCCTTGTGCGCCCCGCCACTGACTTCAAACTGCCCCACCAGTTTTTGCAACTTGTTGGCGTTGATGCGGACGGTCTCGGCGCTGCTTTGCAGGACCACGACGTTTTCGCGCATTTCACCGCAGGCACCGTCGACGCGGCGGATGGTTTTGCCGTAATCCAGGCTGCGTTCGCTGAGTTGCTGGATGATGCCGATCATGCTCTGCACTTCGTGATGCAGTTCGGCGTTGTCCGATGCGCCATCGACGCTGGAGCGCAGATGGTTGTCGACGTCCTGCACACCGCTTTCCATGAAGGCTACAGCCTGTTGGGTCTCACTTTGCAGGCCTTCGACCATCTGCCGGATTTCTTCGGCAGCGCTGGCGGTGCGCACGGCCAGCGAGCGGACTTCATCGGCGACTACGGCAAAGCCGCGGCCATGTTCCCCGGCCCGGGCCGCTTCGATGGCGGCATTGAGGGCGAGCAGGTTGGTCTGGTTGGTGATGTTGGTGATCAGGCCAATGATGTTACTGATCTGCGCCATTTTCGAGTCCAGCGACTGTACGCTGGAGGCCGACCGTTCGACCACGTCGCGAATCGACTGAGTGCCGACCCGCGCCGCCTCGTACTGCTCGCGGGCACGCAGCACCACGTCGTCCATGGCCCGCTTCATCTGTTCGGCTGTCAGCGAGGCCTGGCGGATTTCCTCCAGTTGGCCTTCGACGATGAGCATCATGCGATTGACCGCATCGGTGACTTCGCCGGACGTCAGCCCGGCTTCCTGGCTGCTGCCGAGCATGCGTTCGTTGGTCTTGCCCATGCTCTGGGAGGCGTGGATGACCTGGCCGACCACGGCATCCAGATTGTCTATGAAACTGTTGATCCAGCGGCCCATGTCACCGGTCTCGTCATTGACCATGGTGTCGGTGTCCAGGCGCTGGCGCAGGTTGCCTTCGCCTTCGGCAATGGTGCGGATCACTTCGGTCATACTGTTCATGCGTGCCGCCAGGCGTTTGGGCCCCAGGGACGAGAATGCCAGGGCGGTGACGCTCAGGCCGACCACCTTGGCCGCGTCGATCTGCCACTGGCTCCAGCCACTGAAGTGCTGCAACCCATAGTCAATCGCGAAGAAGCTGCCGATGGTCGCCAGGTAGGGTTTCATCAGGCCGTAGCTCAGGGAGCGGCGGCGGTAGACCTCTTCAAGGTCGGCCTCGCACATCATGCCCCAACGGTCCGGTGAGCCGGGCAACTGAAAGGTCACGCCCTTGCCGATCACCGGGATATGCCGGTAGTCGGCGTAGCCGGGGTAGGTGGTGAACAGGTTCGAGCCATTGCGAATGGTTTCCCGCACGCCGGGGTGCAATTGCTGGGTAGCCGGATCGGTGAAGCGCAGTTCCAGTTCGGTATGACGCTGGATGCGCACGGTGCCCCATTGGGTCTTGACGCCGTTGCGCAGGTTGTCGCCGTGGGTGAAGGCGTCGTCCTCGAAGCGAGAGCGCGACAGGGCGATGCCCGGCTGCACACTGGGGTCGAACACCGACTTGACCATGAACAGGTAGTTGTCGCCGGATTCGGGATAGACATGACCTGCCTCGCGCTGGATCAGATCACCCAGCACATCATTGGGTACACGCCCGCACAGACAGCCCACTACCTGGCCCCGGGCAAGCAGTGGCTGATAGAACATCAGCGTCACTTCGTCGTGAAAGCGTGACGAGGATGGGCCGATCTTCAGGGTCAGCGGATCAACGTAAGGTCCATGCAGAAACGGTTTCTTCAGGCCTTCAACCAGTGCTCGAAGGTTCGTGACCCTTTCGTCACTTTGCTCCGACGAAGTAGAAGCCAGGAGCAGTCCGTGGGGATTGACGACAAACAGCTCGGAAAAATCCGATGCCTGTTGCAGCTTATCCTGAAGCTGACGCAGGTCGATTTGCTCGATATCCCGGGCAATACCCACCGCCAGTTCTCCCAGATGGTCCCAGTACTCTTGTGTCCAGTGTTGCAACAGCTTGACCCGGGTTTCAGCTATGGATTCGAACGTACGCTCGATCACCGGGTAGATGGACTTGTTCAGCAGGCACGAGCGGCCCATGGCCAGTTTGCCGGTATTGCCAAACCAGGGCAGCCAACGCTTCTCAGCGGGGGAGAGCTGCATCGAATCACTACGCAGGGTCATGCTCAAAGCTCCAAGCCAGACATCAAGGGGCCATCAGCAAGGCAAAGAGCGCGCCACGAAAAAAAAGCTGATCACTCAGTTAGTTACATTTCGCTCTCGCTGGCAGGACAAAAAACGGCGCATGGAGACAACCGTTGAGCAGTGATATGTGAGGGTTGGTTGTCGGACAACCTTAAATGTTTCACCCATCAAATATCGACCCTGCCGGTGAAACTCCAACGCGAAGAGGCGGCAAGGGTTGCTGGCACTTGGCCCAATGAAACCAGGGTTGACAGGCTTAGTTCGGTTGAGCAGGTCGGGACAAAAGATTCCACTGAAAATAAAATCACAAACAAGAGAAAGCACTGTTTTTTATAACCAATTCAGCATCTTTTTTTAGGCGTCTCGAAAAGGTGTTTGTGCTGGTATAGACAAGTGATTCGACCGTTCGTCGGAACGAATTAGTCGCCGGGTATCGGCTCGTCTCGGTCAGGCGGGGGCTGAATGAGCCAGCATTGACAGATGGTTTGTTTGCATTGTTGTGGTGCAGAAAATTATAAAAAGGGAAATTTTGGTGCATTTTTATAAATTGATGGCGCGATGATTGTCTGCAAATGTCGCTTTTCGAGAAGCTTTTTTTTTAGCATAAAATATCTATTTATTTGCGCACTAAAATAGTGCGCATATATCGGGAGGAGAGACCCTGTGCTCGACCGATCTCCGTGATGGTTATGGCAAGTGGCTTTACCTTTATGGGCAGGGCCGCTTATATTCGGGGTTGTCATCAGAAGCCTTACCTGGCTTCAGAGTGTGTACACATCCTAAAGGGCCGATTTCGGCCCTTTTTGTGTTTTTGTCGCCAGGCTGGAACCGAACGCCTTGAATGCCCTCAAAGCCACGCGCTACAAGGCTTTTACGTTCAATCGCGTCAATTAGGTTGCCGATGACACAAGCCGGCCTTAGACTGCCGCCCCTCGTAAATTGAGTGCCAGGTGGCGCTTGGAGACTGTGGCGCTTTTACGGCAACGACGAGCCGCTCCCTAAATCGCCTTAATGCACGTTTTTTTTATAGAGAAATCAATGACAAAGGAAAAGTTGCTGGCCATGCCGGCCGATGACTACATGAATGCCGAACAGCACGCTTTCTTCGTCGAGCTGTTGCAGGGCATGAAGGTCGAAATCCACGAGCGTATCGAGCAGAGCCGCATCGCTATCGAGAGCCTGGATACACCTGCCGATCCTGCTGACGCTGCCTCCGTTGAAGAAGAGCGCCACTGGTTGGTCAATGTCATCGATCGTGATCAGCGCATGCTTCCACAGCTGGAAATGGCCTTGGCACGTATCGCCGATGACAGTTTCGGCTGGTGTGACGACAGCGGTGAGCCTATCGGCCTCAAGCGCCTGCTGATCAGCCCGACCACCAAATATTGCATCGAGGCGCAAGAGCGCCACGAGCAGATCGACAAGCACCAGCGCCAGGCCTGATTGGCCGCTGATTCACTGCTTGTCTGACCGACGCCGGGGGCCATCTGAGAT